>CAZMWF010000019.1:0-52497 GCA_964570075.1 uncultured Syntrophaceae bacterium
TCAGTGAGGAGTTACGTCGTTTTGAATAACGATTTAGAGAGGTTAAGAATGAGAATCGAATTTTTAGGGGGTGTTCGAACCGTGACAGGTTCTGCGATTCTGATCGAAAGAGGATCTCAGAAGATGTTGGTGGATTGTGGGATGTTTCAAGGAGGGAAGGTTCTCGAGGAGAGAAATTGGGATATTCAATCCTATCATCCTAAAGACGTCTCTATCATTTTGCTCACCCATGCCCATATTGATCACAGTGGTCTCATTCCCAAGATGATAAGAGAGGGTTTTCAAGGAAAGATCATCTGTACCAAGGCTACGGTTGATCTTTGCGAAATCCTTTTACGGGATAGTGCCCATATTCAGGAGATGGAGGCAGAATGGGAGAATAGGAAAGGGAAAAGGGCAGGACGAGAAGAGATGTCCCCTCTCTATTCCCTTCAGGATGCGGAGAGGAGCCTTCAGTACTTCTCTCCTGTCCCCTATGGGGAGGTGGTTTCGCTCGGAGAGGGAATAGAAGTTTGTTTTCAAGATGCAGGTCATATTCTTGGCTCGGCCATTATTGAGTTATGGATGGAAGAAGAAGGGGAAAAGAAAAAATTGGTGTTTTCCGGGGATTTAGGAAATTTAGGTCAACCCTTTTTGAAAGACCCTTCCTGGATCAGGGAAGGAGATATTCTTTTTATTGAATCTACCTACGGAAACCGCCTTCATAAGTCCAGAGAAGAGACAGTGGAAGAATTACTCCATATCGTCCGGGAGGCGATCGCCCATCAGGCCAAGGTCATTATCCCGGCCTTTGCGGTAGAGCGGACACAGGAGGTCATCTACACGCTGAGCGAATTTTTAAGAAAAGGCTTGATTCCTTTGCTGCCCATTTATATTGACAGCCCCTTGGCCATTTCCGCCACGGAAATCTTTAAGAGAAATGCTGAATATTTTGATGAAGAGGCAAAACGGCTTCTTTCTGAAGGGGAGAATCCCTTAGAGCCTCCAGGAATCATTTATACCCGAAGCACCGAAGAGTCGAAGGCCATCAATGAGGACAGCCGTGCTGGAATTATCATCTCAGCCAGCGGGATGTGCGATGCTGGAAGGATTAAACACCATCTCAAACACCATCTCTGGAGAGAGAATTCCCATATTGTGTTTATTGGTTATCAGGGAGAGGGAACGATTGGTCGAAGAATCATCGATGGAGCAAAGACGGTGAGACTTTTTGGTGAGGAGATTGCCGTTCGGGCCCACATCCATACCTTAGGAGGATTCTCTGCCCACGCCGATCAGAAGGGGCTTCTGGATTGGCTTGCCCATTTTGACTCTCTTCCTTCAGAGGTCTTTGTCGTTCATGGGGAGGAAGAGATTTCTTTAACCCTGGCCCAGCTCATCCGGGAACGGTTCCATGTAAAGGTGACCGTCCCACAATGGAGAGAGAGAAAGGTTTTGTTTGGTCTTGAAGAAGAGGCAAAGGAGGAAGAACGAGCTGAAGAGAGAGAGCCTTCCGAGTCAAGAATCCGAATCCTCCTGAACCATCTCGACCGCCATTATAGAAAATTGAGAAAAAAACTGAAGAGAAGGAAAGAATGGGAAAGAAAGATTCACGATCCTTATTGGATCAGAGAGATAGAAGAGTTGAAAAGGAAGATCGAAGAGTTAGAAGGAAAATTATAAAAGATTGAGGTGGTCTCCTAAAATGGCTTTAATCAAGATTGGGATTGTCTTTTTAATCATTCTCCTTCTTCTTTATCGAAAAGTGAAACTATGGATCAGCCTCCTTGGGGCCACGGTGATCTTAGGGCTTCTCTTTCACCTCTCTTTCGCTGAAATCGGGATAAACCTTCTCATGGCGACGGTCGACTCCAAAACAGTCCTTTTAATCAGCGCCCTTTTAGCGATCCTCTTTTTTAGCCACCTCTTAAAAGAGACAGGCCGGATGAGAGAGATCCTCGAAGGTTTGGCTCATCTCTTTAAAGATATTCGGCTCGTCATTGCTATCCTTCCTGCGATCATTGGTCTTATGCCTATCTTAGGTGGAGCCTTGGTTTCTGCGCCTATGGTTGTTGAAGGGTCAGATAAACTTAAACTTTCTCCTGAGCGGAGGACTTTCATTAATTATTGGTTTCGACATGTCTGGGAGTTTACTCTTCCTACCTTTCCGGGATTGATTTTATTCGCCTCTCTGGTCGGTGTTCCAGTGAGACGATTTGGATGGCTCCATCTTCCTTTTACCCTAACCGCTATCCTCAGTGGATTTTTAGTAGGGTTTCAAGGGGTTCGAAGGTTAACGACGGACTCGGGATCAATGGTTCAGGTCTCTTCTCTTTGGAGACTTGGGAAAAATTTATTTCCTTTCTTCCTGGCCATTTTTCTGGTCATCCTATTTAAGATCGAATTGGTCGTCGCTTTATCTCTCTCCATCCTTGTGATGATCGGCCTTTTTCGAATTGAAGGAAGGGTATTAAAAAGTGAGTTTATCAAAAGTCTGGATCTCGAACTCTTTCTGACCATTTCGGTCATCATGGGCTTTAAAAAGGTGCTGGAGTCCAGTCATGCCATTGAAGGCATTTCTGAAACATTGGCCTCCTCAAGCGTTCCTCCTTTACTCATGGTCACGGTGATTCCCCTGCTGGTTGGGTTGATGGCAGGGGCTCCTATTGCCATTGTGGGAATTTCCTTTCCTGTCCTTATCCCCCTATTTCGGGAGGACCCCAAATTCCTTAACTATATGAGCTTAGCCTTCATCAGCGGTCTTTCTGGACATCTTCTTTCACCTTTTCATCTCTGTCTTATTTTAACAAAAGAATACTTCAAGGCGGATTGGAAAGGAATTTACCATTTGACTTGGATTCCAGCCATCTCCCTCCTGTTGATTGGTCTATTCAAAGCCGTCCTTTTTTAACCGAGGCACTTAAGGTCCATCTGGTTGAGTCGGGGATCGAGTTCCGCTCGAATATTGGTGTCTTCGATCACCCCAATGATGACGACCCCTTTCACCGAGGTTATCGTCCCTGAGGTGAGATGGCCTCCTAACGTTACAATTTGATCATGGAGTACCGTAGAGGCGGAAAAATGGGCGTGAATCTCCGGCTCTCCATTCTCTTTGGTAGCAATCCAACCTGTAAGAGAGACCATCTCCATGGGTTGTTCAAGTTCAAGGTATAGGCGATGGTGATCTTCTACCTTTAAACTGGGTGGAAGGATTTTGAGATTTCTAAAAATGGTCTTTTTCAAAGCCCCAATCCCTGAAAGGATCACTCCGGTTTTTATCCCCTCTCTCTTTACAAGTTCCTCGATTCCTCTTAAGAGGTCTATGTCCATCGCCAACTTTCCCACGATGACTCGAGAAAGACTCCCCCTTCCAATCCCTTCCAGGCCATCAAAACTGCCCATCGTTTCTCCTTTCTTCCAAAGGATAAATTTTTCATAACCCTTCTTTTTTGAAAATGCCACATCGAACGTTTTGACAAGACAGCCGGTCTTCTCTCATAATTAAATACTATTTTAAAAAGGAGGATAATTCGATGGAGCCCTGGGAGAAGTTTTATCGAGAAAAGCAGGTTGAAAGGACGCTGGAGTCATTAAAAAAGAATCGATTCGAAGCCATTTATGTTCCCGATGCAAAACAGGCTGCTGAGGAGGTGATGGCCCGAATTCCGGATGGAGCCACGGTAGGAATTGGAGGTTCGGTGACCCTTGGTCAAATTGGAATTTTAGAAGGCTTGAAGGGACGAAAGATACAACTGATCTGGCCGATCCAGCAAGCTAAGAATGAAGAGGAGCGAATGGAATTGATTCGCAAAACCTTCTCTTCGGACATCTTTCTTACGAGCACCAATGCTATTACAGAGGATGGAAAGCTCTTTAACATCGATGCCACGGGGAATCGTGTTGGGGCCATGTTTATCGGACCGAAACAGGTCATCGTTGTCTCCGGGGTGAATAAGATTGTTAAAGATCTTGATGAAGCCGAGAAAAAGGTAAGGGAGTGGACGGCTCCTCAGAATGCCAAACGGCTCGGTCGGAAGACTCCCTGTACGGAAACAGGTCTCTGTTCGGATTGCAACGCCCCGGATCGAATCTGCAATATCTATGTGACCCTTGCCAAAAAACCCATCCGAACCAATATCTTGATTATCTTAGTGGGGGAAGATTTAGGGATTTAAAACCTGAAGCTTTAGGCCCTTATGTCTCTGTTCACAATGATTCGAGCATCCACAGCGATGGCACCTTTCTCAAGGGCCATCACTGGATTGATATCTATCCCTTCGATCTCTGGAAATTCAACCATCAATTGGGAGACTCTGAGAAGGATTTCAGTCAGGGCCTCCAAATCTCTCGGAGGCTCCCCTCGAACCCCTTTCAGGATGGCAGAGCCTTTTAGTTCTGAAACCATCTCCTCCGCCTCAGAACGATGAATGGGTGCAACCCGAAGGGAGGTCTCTTGGAGAACCTCTACATAGATTCCTCCAAGGCCAAACAGGAGAACAGGGCCGAAGGAAGGATCCCGCTTCGCTCCCACAATGACTTCTTTCCCGTTGAAGACCATCTTTTGAATGAATACTCCCCATCGATTTTCAGGAGTAAGAGCCATCATCTTTTCAAAGGCTGCTTCGGCCTTATTCAAAGAGTCAATGTGAAGGGCTACTCCCCCTACATCCGATTTATGAGAGATTTCAGAGGAGACCATCTTCATGGCAATGGGAAATCCTATTTTACGAAGTGCCTCTTCTAACTCCTCTTTATGATGGACCGTAGTGGATTCGGCCACTGGAATCCCCGAAGCTTGAATGACCTCCATCGCCTCTGGAAGAAGAAGGTCTCTCCTCTTTTGGATTGCCTCTTTGAGAATGGAAGAGATTCGAGCTCGATCCATAGGAAAGAGGGGAGGTTTTTCTTTGGAGCTCGTCAATCGACGATAGTGATCTCTTGAGATGGCCAGAGCTGCCAAAGCATCCTCAGGTTCTGTAAAAATGGGAAAATCGATCGTTCTTTTAATATAAGCCAGTTCTTCTTCATCGGTATTATAAAGAAAGGCTACTGGCTTCTGATAACGGGAGGAGAGTTCTTTGACGGCTTGAATGAACCTTCGAGAGGGTTCCTTTTCCTCTCCCGTCGCCCCATGCATAAAGAGAATGGCATGAACCGCTGGGAATTGAAGTCCCTTTTCAAGAATCGTCGTATATAGGTCAAAATTAAAAAGATCACCCAGATCGAGAGGGTTGGTGGGTTGGATCACTTTTGCCCGAAAGAGGCTATGGAACTGTTGAAGCAGTTTGGGATCTGGAGGAATAAGACGAAATCCATGCCTTTCAGCAGAATCAGCTGCGACTACCCCTATCCCTCCTGAACGAGAAACGATGGCGAGATTTCTCCCCTGACAGGGAGGTAGAGAAAGGATCTTAACCGCATTGACAAAGGAACGGAAGTCTTTGGTCCGGATGATATCTACCTGTTTTAGAGCCGCCTCTACGACTTTATCATCGTTAGCCAGAGCGGCCGTGTGAAACTTAGCGATCTGACGACTCCCTTCTCCCGTATTTGCCTTATGAACAATAATCGGTTTGGTCGTTGAGCGGGCAATTTCCAACAATTCTCTTCCATGTTCGAGACTCTCCAGATAAAGACCAATGATCTCGGTTTCAGGATCCTTGATGAGATACTTTAGATAGTCGATTTCATTGAGGTCTAATTTATTCCCCATACTGACTAATTTTGAAAGTCCCACATTGGCGCTCACCATAAGATTGGCGTAGGTCAACAGAACCCCTCCGCTTTGAGAGAGGATGGAGAGTTTCCCTTTGCTGACAGGACCTCTCTTCATTTTCACAAAGGGAACTACAAATCCATTATGGATGTTAGCCACCCCAATTCCGTTGGGTCCCACGATTCGAATTCCCCACTTTTGGGCAATCTCAAGGACCTTCCTCTCGAGTTGAGCCCCTTCTTCCGAGTATTCCCCGAACCCTCCTGTTTCAATGATGACCCAGGGGATTCTCTTTTGACCACAAGCCTCTATTAGGTCAGGGATGGTTTGGGCAGGTGTAAGGATCACAGCGACATCGATTCCTTCAGGAAGTGAATCTAAAGAGGTGTAGATCCTTCTTCCAAAAAGAATCCCACCCCTTTTCCCAACGAGGTGGATTTCTCCATCAAATTGAAATTCAAAGAGATTCTCAACAATGTTTCTTGCAAGATTATCAGGCCTTTCTGACACCCCGATGACGACCACTGATTTTGGATAAAAGAGTTGATCCATTCTCTCCTCTCCTTCTATTTCATTTAAGCGATTAAAAGTATAACCCTTATAACTTTTTTAGAGTATAAATTTCCAGTAGTTAATTTTGCTTATTTATATGGTTTTCAGAGAGGTATTTTTGATGAAGGATTTTAAAGATAAAAAGGAGAGTAAATTTTTTCGCCTCTATTTTAAAGGCCTTCTAATTTAAGAAAGTGGGAGTTAGCTCATTTTCTTTAAATGTTTTATGAGAATGATGAGCATTACGGGAATAATAATTCCCATGAGTGCCACTGCACCTCCAATAATATAAATCATAGGGCCAATGTCTTCTACAGTCCTGACCACCTGCATCACTGCGATAGAAACCATTGCTGCAAGAATGCACATCAGAATAATTAAGCCAACGACATTAGAAGCACTGAGTTTAAACATATTCATTCCCCCTTTCTTAAATAAAAATTATGCACATAATGTGCCAAAATTCACATTTTAAATTTAAAATTTATCTATTTAAAATTATTTAAATTTTTATGAGCATATCTTTTTGATTAGAATAAATGTATTTTTTATTTATACAATTAATATTATCCTAAAAAAATTTTATCAACTATTTTAGATACTTATTATTTTTCTAAAATTTATACAATGATTCTAATCGAGGTCTCTCTATGAGATGGGTCTATTCCCTCACCGAGGGGGGAAACATTTTAAGAGCGACAGGAGTATTTACGAAACCCGTAGAACGCAGATGCATTGAATATAAATAGCTCATACAAATCGATCCATCATAGAAATGGGTGTTTGAGGGATGGATTCCAGATGGACAAAAAATTCTAAATGTGCTTATAATTTTATTCATCGTGAAGATCGTTCTTATTCAGCCACCCATTGAGGATTTTTATCACACCTCGATTAGAATTCAACCCATCGGGCTTCTTTATTTAGCTGCCTCTTTAAGAGGGGAAGGGCATGAAGTCGAGATATGGGACTTGAGATTAAAAAAGAGGAGCTCCATCCCAGTGCCTCAAGAACTGAGCTACCTTTCCAATTTCTATCCATTTGGTGATCAAAGCCCTTTTAAACTCTATTCCGGTTACTACCATTTCGGATTAGAATGGGACGAGATTAAGAAAAAGATTGAGGAGTCGAGGGCTGACCTCTTCGGGATTTCTTCCCTCTTTACCCCCTATCATCAGGAGGCTCTTCGAGTGGCTCAATTGATTAAGGAGGTAAATCCAAGGATAAAAGTCGTGATGGGAGGTTCTCATATCTCTGTTGACCCTGCAGGGGTTCTTCGCTCCCCTTTTGTGGATTTAGTCCTCCTCGGGGAAGGAGAGGAACGCTTTCCAATTCTTATAAGAAAATATGAAAAAGGGGAGTTCAATAAATGGAATGGGATAGATGGGATTGGTTATCGATGGGGCGGAGAGATTCAAATAAACCCTTTAAGGAGTTATATTGAAAATCTGGATTCTCTTCGATTCCCTGCAAGGGATCTTATCTCCCTGGATTCTTATCGAATCCACAGAAAAAGGGCTACCATGATCATCACCAGTCGGGGTTGTCCCCATCAATGTGCCTATTGCTCAACCCCCATTGTGATGGGTTCGATTTTTAGATCGAGAAGTCCTGAAAACATCCTTGACGAGATGAAGGAATGTTATCAGCGTTACAGGATTGAGGTATTTGATATCGAGGATGATAATTTGACCTTTGACCTGAAAAGGGCAAAGAGTCTGATGAGACTCATCCTTGAACATTTTGGAGAGGGAAGACTTGAGCTTTTTGCCATGAATGGACTCTCCTATGCCTCATTAGATAGAGAGCTTTTAGAGCTGATGAAGAAAGCGGGATTTCAAACGATTAACCTCTCCTTTGTGAGTAAAAGCCAGTCTTCAAAAGAGAGGCTCAATAGGCCAAAACCGAAGGAGGAGTTTGAAGAGGTTCTCAGAGAAGCGGAGAGGGCCCATCTCAATGTCGTAGCCTACGCCATTTTTGGGATCCCTGGACAGAGCCTTGAGGAGATGGTGGAAACGTTGTCATACTTAATGGGAAAGAGAGTTCTTATCGGGCCGAGTCTTTACTATCCTACTCCCGGAACCCCCCTTTTTCATTATTGTAAAGAGAACCATGTTCTTCCCCCATCTCCCATTCAATGGCGATCCACTGCAATACCTATAGAAACAGAGGAATTTGATCGTCTTGATCTGGTCACCCTTCTCCGTTTGGTGAGGGCGATCAATTTTATAAAAGGAAAGATGGACAAAGGGGAGATAGAAGAAGGGGTGACATGGAGGGATCTTCATCAGTCCCTAAAAGGTCTCCCTCCTCGCAATAGGGATGAGATATGGAAACGGCTCCTCCTTTCCCTTATCGAAGAGGGGGTCTTTTTTAGTTTAAGAAAGGAAAACGATGAGTTGGTCTTTGTGAAAGAAAGGACCTCGAAGAAAGTGATCCGCTTTTTTTTCGATCAAGCCTTTGAAAAACCCATTCTCAAATCCCATAGGAATGGGAAAGAAATCCTGCCGGAAGGATGAAACGATGAAAGCGATGGTTCTGAGAGACATATCCCCGATCGAAAAAGGGCCTTTGAAAATGGAAGATTGGCCTGATCCTGTTGCTGGTCCCAAGGAGATCCTGATTCAGGTCGCTGTCTGTGGAATCTGTCATACTGAACTCGATGAAATCGAAGGGAGACTTCCACCCAAACTCCCGATGATCTTGGGACATCAAGTAATAGGAAGGGTGATGGAGGTTGGCCCGATGGCTCAACGATTTAGGAAGGGAGATCGGGTAGGGGTAGCCTGGATTTATTCTGCCTGTGGGAGATGCGAATTCTGCCAGGAAGGAGAGGAAAACCTCTGCCTTGAATTTAAAGGAACGGGATGTGATGCCTATGGAGGATATGCAGAATATATGGTCGTTTCAGAGGATTATGCCTATCTCATTCCCTCCCGTTTTTCTGACCCGGAAGCGGCGCCTCTTCTCTGTGCCGGGGCGATTGGTTATAGAGATCTCAGATTGGCAAAGATGAAAAAAGGACAAAGGATAGGACTTTTTGGATTCGGGGCATCTGCCCATATCGTCATTCAGGTAGCCAGGCACTGGGGAATGGAGGTGTTTGTTTTTACAAGAGGGGAGGAGCATCAGAAATTGGCTCAAAAATTGGGGGCCTCCTGGGTAGGAAGACCGGACGAGGTTCCTCCTAAGAAGGTCCATGGTGCGATCGATTTTACACCGGTTGGGGAGACGGTTCCTATTGCCCTGAACGTTCTGGAAAAAGGGGGGAGATTAGTGATGGCCGTGATTCGAAAACGAAATCCGATTCCTCCTCTCGACTATGCTCAGCTTCTCTGGGACGAAAAAGAGATGAAAAGTGTCGCTAATTTGACCCGAAGGGATGCCCAGGAGTTTCTCAACCTTGCGGCTGAGATTCCCATCCTTCCTGAAGTTGAGGAGTTTAAATTGGAAGAGGCCAACAGGGCCTTAGGCCTTTTAAAACAGGGAAAGATTCGAGGTTCTGCTGTCTTAAGAGTTTCTGATTCCCTTTGAAAGAAAGGATGGAATGATGACCGATATCTATCTGGTGAGACATGGACAAACGGCATGGAATCGAGAAGAAATTTTTAGAGGTCGAAGCGATGTTCCCCTCGATGAAATCGGGTTAAAACAGGCAGAGCTTGCGGGATTCTATTTCAAGGAGATAAAGATCGATGCCATCTATTCGAGTCCCCTTTCCCGAGCCTGGCAAACCGCAGAAAGGATTGCTGAACCTCATGGGATTCGGGTTCAGCCCCTTCAGGGAATTATGGATATGAGTTTTGGGAAGTGGGAGGGGCATCCCCACCAAGAGATTAAAAGAATGGATCCAGATACGTATCGACTCTGGAGGGAGGAACCCCATCGAGCGAGAATTTCAGGAGGAGAAACATTAGACGAGGTGAGAGAACGAGCCATGGCGGCCCTTGAAGAGGTCATCCGCCTTCATCCGGAAGGGACGATTGTTCTGGTATCCCATCGGGTCGTCAACAAGGTTCTTCTTTGCGGGATTCTGGGCTTAGATAATTCTCATTTCTGGCAGATCATTCAGGACACTACAGCCATCAACTTGATTCGTTATCAGAAAGGAAAATATTACCTTGCATTGATGAACGAAACCTGCCATCTAAGACCGTTAAAAAATGAATTTAAGAGGGTGGATTTTTAATTTCTTCGGAAGGATGGGCTTTCAGGAATTCTTCGATTCGGACTCTAATTTCATCCCTGATCCTTCTAAACACGTTAAGCCTTTCTTCCATCGTTCCCATCGCTCCGGCGGGATCTTCGAGAGACCAATGAAGACGTTTCCCGTGGCCCGGGAAAACAGGACAGCTCTGGGCGGCATGGTCGCAGAGGGTGATCAGATAGTCAAACTCCTGACCAAAAAATTGGTCTAAGGATTTTGATCTCTGTTTGGAGATATCGATCCCCGTCTCCTCCATCACCCGAATGGCCAGGGGATGGACAAAGGAGGAAAAAAGACCCGCGCTTTCAGCTCTCCAGTGTTCCTGGCCCAGATGGTTCAAAAATCCTTCCGCCATCTGACTTCGGGCTGAGTTTGCTGTACAGATGAAAAGAACCCTTTTTTTAGGTATCATCGTTGCCTTCTACTTTTTAAGAGCCGTGAGGGATAGGAGGCTTCAATCGTACTTTTCATTCCTCCTCGAACATTGAATTCCCCTTTCACGAGAGCCCGGATGGGCTTACAGGCCTTAACGAAGTCTCTCAGGATTCGATTGACCGCATTTTCATAAAAGATTCCCAGATTCCGATAACCGAGGATGTACATCTTAAGGGACTTCAACTCCACACACCACTTATCTGGAACATATTGAATCGTTATCGTTCCAAAATCCGGGAGTCCGGTTCGCGGACAGACGGAGGTAAACTCCGGTATGGAAATGGTGATCTCATAGTTCTTGAATTGATTTTCAAAGCACTCGATCTTCGGCAGGGGGACGTCAATTCCAGAGCGAGCATGCTCTTTCGTATATTCCCTCATGATTCACCTCCCCTTTTCCCTCCTCTTATAATTCAAAAAGGATAAAGAATCAATTTTGGTTTAAACTTTTATAAGAATCTCCAAGATTTTTGGGAAGATATATTCTGCCACTTCAGTAAGATATCCCCCGTGGGTGATGATGAGATATCGCCCCTGACAGACCTCTTTGGCCACTTTTGCCGTCTCCTCGGCCAGATGAAGGAAAAACTCTGGACTCAGCCCCCTATCTCCATAATCCCCCTCACAGGTGTCATGACCCAAGTTGTGAAAGATCATAAAGGGCTCAAACTCTCTTACTCGATTGAAAAAATGATGCCGGACCTTTTCAAGATAATCCTCATCGTTGGTTTGATAGCCCACATCCACATCGATTTTTGTTCCGTGATCCTCGATTCGATGGTCATCACAAAAACAGACATGTAACACATCCGGATCGTTTCGGAATACCGCCCTTGTTCCATTTCCGTGGTGGCTATCCGTATCCATAATAGCAAATCGCCTGATTGAGAATTTTTCTCGAACATGGGCGACCGAAGGACCGATACAGGAGAGATAGGTTCCGCCCCAGGCGTAGTTAGGTTCTGCATGGTGACCCGCGGCCACGGCGAAGACCAGGGCATTCTGAAGCTCTCCGGTGGCAAGCTTTTCTGTTGCCTCCACACATCCTCCCACCGACAGAGAGGCTCCTCTATAGTACCAGGCCCTTTTTACTTCTTTCAGGTGGGACTCGGTGTGGATTTTAAGGAGCAGTGATTCAGCGACCGGTTTTGATTCAAACAGTTGAACTCCTTCCATGGCCAGGATCTCTTTCAGGACTCCCGGAAAATTCCGATATTTATTGCCGATCACCGGCCAGTCTCCTTTTGCGAACTCTGGATGAAAAAAAACCCCTGTTTTCATACCTCCCTCTACTTCCAAATCTTTTTTAAAAATAACATGTTCTTCGAAACGTTATCAATCTCTTTGTAATCCATTACTCAGAGAGGGGGATAAGCCCGAGAGGGGGATTGGAGAAACCCATTCCGCCATAGGCGCCTGCCTGCGCAGGCAGGGATCCGACTCGGTCGGAAGTGCGGCTTCTTTAAATGGCCCATAGAAATAGTTACTTTGGTTTGTCCTAATCAGAAACCCAATTCTTCGATGGATCGATTCGTAGCATCTATTTATATCCATCCGCGTTCTATGGGTTTCGGAAATACTCCTCTCAGGCTTAAAATGATTTCTCCCTTCAAAGCGGGATACCATCTCTTTTTTTTTCTTACCATTGAAAAAAAAGATGAAAGAAGGTCATAATATCATCAATTATTCCTCATTTAAAGGTGAAGAAATGGGTTTAGCAAAGGTTGGAAGAAGAGAATTGATCAAATGGTTTCCCTCCTTACTTCTGGGGATCCGTTTCCCGGGAATCCTAAAAGAAAAACAGTCTTATGTAAAAAATGAGAAGAAGCCCCTTCTCGAATATCGAACTCTTGGGAGAACAGGATTGAGAGTAACCTCCGTCAGCATGGGGGTCATGAATTGCAGCAATCCGGCGGTTCTTCATCGGGCTTATGACTTAGGGGTGAATCTATATGATACGGCCGACTGTTATATGCGGGGCCGAAATGAGGAGATGGTGGGAGAGGTATTCCAGGGAAAACGGAATAGGGTGTTCATTCAAACAAAGGTTCATCCGGGTGAGGAAAAGAAGATGCGTGCTTCTGTAGAGAGAAGCCTGAGAAGACTTCGAACCGATTATATCGATATCCTTTTGTGGCATAACCTTCACTCTCCTGAGGAGGTTTCTAATCCTTCCCTTTACGAGTTTATGACCATGATGAAGAAGGAGGGAAAGACCCGGTTCACTGGATTTTCTACCCATAGCCATATGGTTACCCTTTTACGAGAAGCCTCTAAGACAAATTACCACGATGTCGTTCTGGTGGCTTACAATTTTACCCGTTCTAAGGATTTGAAAGAGGCTGTCGCTCAGGCCGCTCGGGCAGGGATCGGGATCATTGCAATGAAGACCCAGGCAGGTGGCTATAAAAAAGAGAGGATGGGAGGGCTCACCCCTCATCAGGCAGCCCTTAAATACATTCTCATGGATTCCCACGTCTCTGCTGCAGTTCCTGGGGTAACGACGATCGAACAGATTGAGGAGTGTGTCGGAGTCATGGGAACCCCTCTCACAGCAGAGGATCTCTCTTTTTTAAAACGGTATCAAGCCTTCTTAAAAGGAAGGATCTGCACGTTTTGTGGAGGTTGCCTGGGAGAGTGTTCCTCAGGAATCCATCCTCAGGATCTGATAAGGATATGGGCCTATCTCGATGGATATGAAGAGGTTGCTCTTAAGAAAGATTTTTTTAGCGAAGAAGTCATGAAAGCTCTTCAGGTCTGCAAAGAATGCCTGGCCTGTTCTGTCCATTGTAGACAGGGAATGGACCTTAAGGCTAAGTTGATTCAAATTGAGAGGTTGGCCTAATTCTTAATCCAGGTTTAAGGAGAAGGCTTGACCTCTTAATAAGGAGAAGGAAATGATCTTAAGAATCCTGATATTTGTTTTAGCGCTGTTTTTCCTTATGAGAAGCGAGGTCTCTTTCGGGGGGTCTTTAGAAACCCTCCTTCCTCTGAAGGGTCTTTCCGAGGGCTGGAGATTGATGGAAGGACCTCGAACCTATAATAAGAAGACCCTTTTCGAACACATCAATGGTCAGGCGGAACTCTTTATTCAATATGGTTTTCAAAGTTCTGTCTTTGTGATTTATCAGCATAGAAAGAAGAATCAAACTCAGATAGAAATGGATCTCTATGATATGGGAAATGTCCTTAACGCCTTTGGAATCTTCTCAAGATTTCGGAGCGAAGATCGGCCGGGAGGGATTGGGCTGGATTCTTACTTTGAAGAAAATTCAGGTTTCTTTTATAAAGGAAGATACTTTGTGATGCTCTATGCCACAGAATCCAATCCTGAGCTTCTAAAGGAATGGGCGCTAAAGGTTTCCAATAGAATTTCGGATAATTCACCCCCTCCCAAAGAAATCTCTTTCTTTCCCCAAAGGGGCCTAAAACCGGGTTCCCTCCAATATTTCCCTAAGGGACTTCTGGGACGGGAATTCTTAAAAGAGGGTTTTCAAGGTCTCTATTCGGGGGAAGAGGGAATCGAAGGAAAGGAATTTCATCTCTTTTTATCGGTTTTTAAAAATTCCAAGGAAGCAGGAGAAGCCCTGAAGTCCTTCAAGGCCGATCTCGTAAAAAGGGGAAAGATTCTCTCTTTTCCTCATGCTCGTTTTGGAAAAGGAGAGGTCTCCGGAATAGACCCATATCAAGGAAGGATTCTCATTCTTCAGAAGGGTTTCTATCTTTTGGGTGCGGTGGGCTTTGAGAAGGAGGAGGATCTTGAAAAGGTGTTTTCTGAGTTTGTCAAGAAGGCGAAGTAATCTTGGGCTCAGAGGGTGTTTTCTCTCCTGATTTTTCGATAGGGAGTTTAATTCGGAAGGTGGATCCTTTTCCAACTTCACTCTCCACCTCAATCTCTCCCCCGTGGCTCTGAATGATTCCATAGCTGATGGCCAACCCCAACCCCGTTCCTTTGCCCGTCTCCTTCGTAGTAAAGAAGGGGGTAAACAGCTTGGAAAGGTGCTCTTTGCTAATTCCACACCCTGTGTCCGTGAAGGAAATTTCCACAGTTTGATCGTGGGTATCCGTCCGAATGGTCAGGGTTCCTCCATTTTGGGCCATCGCATCGGCAGCATTGATGAGGATATTCATAAAGACCTGCTGAATCTGATCCCCATCTACATGGAGTTTCGGGATGTGTGGCTTGAATTCTTTGAGGATTTTAATATTTTGAAAACGGGCCTGATTCTCCACCAGGGTAAGGGTCCGCTCAATCAAGGCATGAATATCCCATTCCTTCTTGTCTGGTTTTCTTTGCCGAGCGAAATCTAAGAGTCCTCGAACAATATTTCGACATCGGGTTGTCTGTTGGACAATATTCTCGAGGTCCCTTTTCCACGGGTGATTTTCATCCACCTTTTTTAACATTAAGGAACTGAAGGTCAGTACCCCTGTAAGAGGGTTATTGATTTCATGAGCCACTCCGGCTGCCAACTCTCCCAGAGCGGCCATTTTCCCTGCCTGAATCAGTTGATCCTGGACCTGTTTAAGTTCACGGGTTCGTTCCTCCACCCGTTGCTCCAAGGTTTGGGTCCACTCTTCGATCGCATCTCGGGAGCGTTTCAATTCGGAAATCATATGATTAAAAGAACTCGCGAGTTCTCCTAATTCATCCTGAGTCCGAATACTCACCGTTTGATCCAGATTTCCTCGTGCCGCTTGTTTGGTTGCATTCAAGAGTTTTTGAATCGGCTGGTTGATGAATCGGGTCAGAAGAAGACTTAAACAGAGGGTGAGAATGAGGACACTGACCACCCCGGAGATGATCATTCGATTATATATCTGGGCCTTCT
The DNA here is from genome assembly GCA_964570075.1 of uncultured Syntrophaceae bacterium. Classification (GTDB taxonomy): domain Bacteria; phylum Desulfobacterota; class BSN033; order BSN033; family UBA1163; genus CALIBK01. Next base: position 15,722 of record CAZMWF010000019.1, read on the forward strand.
CCTTTTCAAAACTTTCAAGGCTGATGGTGGTATCCAGAACCCCGAGGACATTGATCGTTTGAGGATGACAGGGAAGGCAAGAGGGCTCGTTATAGATGGGATTGATCAATCCCATGAGGCTCTGGGTTTCTGTATGGTAGATTCGGGTTTTGCTATCGGTAGGGAGAAGGACCTTGGCTTCATCTTCTCGGTGACAACCATAGCAGGCTTCCGCCTTCTTGTCCACCACCGTTCCTACCTTTGATCGATCCGAAGAGACCGTAATCATCCCTTGCTTATTAAAGATTCTTACCTCCACGATTCCCTTTCTTTGAGCCACATCATCAATGATCCGCTGATATTCGTCTCTTCGATCCTTAATCATCGCGTTTCGAATGCTTAGGCGGATGGTTTCGCTGAGATTGAAGGCCTCCTCTTCGGTTTTGGCGAGAATCTGTTCGGAGAGGGATCGGATATTAAGATAGAGAAAAAATCCTTCGATGACCGCTACCGCGACAATCACGATGATGATAATCTTGGCTCTGAGACTTCTTAATACCATCCGTTTCTCCAAAAGCAAATTAATTTTACCATAAAAGAAAAAAGGAAGAAACCTCTTTTAAAGCTCAACCGTAATGCCTCACTGAAAGAGATGGATATTGATGGGTCCGACAGGCATGTCTCCGAAAATCTTAGAACGCAGACTCATTTTATAGCTTTTATGTAGGGCCAACAGCAATATGAGGAAATAGGGTTCAAGAGGTGACAGGGTTGGAGGTTTAAAAGTTAAGAAGCGATTTAAGGTTACCGCTCTAAGATTTTCTCCAACATCCCTCTCGCACCCGTCCCTCACTGAGAGAGGGGGTACCTCCTTTTTAAGCCCAGCCCCTGAGACGATAATATTCATCAAGCATGAATTCCAAATCTTTTGGACGGAGGACTTTCTCGGCCCCTTGAAGGACTTCCCTAAAGAAACGACGGGGAAGTCGATCATCCTTTTTAGTGAGACCCTCCCGGAGATTGAAGGCTCGGGCCAGATCAATCACCCCTGAAGCCATCTTCTTTAAGTCTTTCTTTTTGAGAAGAAGTCCACAGGTATACTGGATCATTCTCTGGAGATCTTTCCAGGTAATGAGATCTCGATAGAATCGGCAAAGGATGAGGAGATCGAAGAGGGTCATCTTATCCTCATACTCCACAAAGAGTCGAGCTTTTCCCTTAATTTGATGAGGATAAATCTGTCCAGAGAGCTCGGATTTATAAAACGTGGCCCTCAAATGACACGCTCCTCGATCCGAGGTCGCATAGGCAAGGCCCATTCCTTTAAGTACCCGAGGATCAAAACCCGCAGGTTCAAGTCCTTTCACATGGACCGCTTCTTCTTCCATTCCCCAGAGGGCAGCTGCCTTTCGGACTCCTTGGGCAAGGATTCGGCCGATTCCCTTTCGATAGGCGATCTGGTTAAGGAGTTCGGCGATCCTATCCACCTCTCCATATTCGATTCGTTCTTTAATCTTTTTCCTTTTCGATGCCTCAATGGCAAAGGCGACCAGATTTCCTGCAGTAATGGTATCCATCCCCAAGCGGTCACAAAGGTCATTGAGGTAAATGATCTCCTCGATCGATTTCACCATACAGAGGCCGCCAAAAGCATAGATCGTCTCATATTCGGGGCCCATGATGCGGAGGCCTCGATGTCTCCCCTCCTTGATCTCAGAAATCTTCCCACAGGCCATGAAACAGTGGGGACAGGCCAATGGGGTAACATCACAATGTTCTAATAGGCTTTCTGCACTGATGCCTTCCCAACCCTCTAATGTCCCTTTGGACCAGTACTGGGTAGGAAAGGCACCGATCGTATTCATAATGGAGACAAGCATCGGTGTTCCATATCTTTTATAAGTTTGAACGACCGGATGATCTTCTACTCTCTCCTTGAACTCTTTGGCAAAGCTCTTTAGACGGTCGGGATCTGCGATTTCTCTTCTTGTGCTTCCATAAAAGGCGATCCCCTTCAATTTCTTTGAGCCCATTACCGCCCCGATTCCGGCTCTCCCCAGGGAGCGCCAATGTTCCGATTCAATGACAGCAAACCTCACCTGATTTTCCCCTGCCGGACCGATGACCAGGGCTCCGGCCCCCTCCTTTTTAACCTTTTTCAAAATGGCCTCTTCCGCCTCATAGGTATCCCTTCCCCAAAGCTCTCGGGCAGAATGGAAGGAGACCCCTCGGTCACTGATTTCGAGAAAGACAGGGTGTGACGATTTCCCTTCGATGAGAATGGCATCGTAACCCGTTCGGCTAAGGGATAGGGTGATCTTTCCTCCCGAATAGGATTCGGAGTAGATTCCGGTTTGAGGAGATTTGGTAAAGACGGCATATCGGCTGGAACCATAAAAAGGGGTATCTGCAATTGGACCCAGGGTGAAGATTAAACGATTTTGAGGGGAGAGGGGGTCAATTCGTGGGGGATTCTCTTTTAAGAGAAGATAAGACCCTAACCCCTTCCCTCCCAGATAGGTTTGAAGGATCGAATCAGGAATGGGTTCAACGGTAGCCTTTTCCTTGGAGAGATGGATTCGAAGAAGACGATTGAAAAATCCCTTCATTAAATTAATCATAAAAGAATAGAAGAGGGTAAATCAAGAAGTCCTCTTCCTTTTTAAAGCCATCTTTTCCGAAGCAGATGGGAGACTTCTTTTAAAAGGAGGAAGGCCTTCTCAACGAGACGCTCTTCTCGGTGGGGGTCTTTTTCTTTTGCTTCGATATCGAGAGAAAGGTCCACCAGACAGCATCTTGCAGGTGCGATCAAGGATTGTTCTGCGATCTGATGGGGAGTGAGATCGGTGTAATCGGAGAGGACCTTCCAGTAGTCTGAGAGAAGGGAGGCGAGGGATTCCGGAGTTTGACTCTCAAGGGTTCTTCCTTCTGTGGGTACCATTCCCCACGAAAGGATTCCTCCTTTTTTAAGGAATCGAGCAACGGAGTCGGCATACTCCTTTGGCATAAACCCTATTTGGAAAGCATCGAAAGAGAGGAGCTCGATCCCCAATTCCAGAAGATAGGGAAGTTGGACATCGGCACAGAGATGGAGCCCTTTGGGTCCTTCTAACCCTTGGACGAATTGAAGGTAATCTTTTCGAGCTTGCTGGTCGTTGTATCCCGAGAGACCGCTGAAGACATACCCTAATCCAGGCTCATCCACCCAGACAAAAGCCCTTGGATTTTTTTCTCGAAGTTCCTGATACTGAAGATTGACCTTCTTCTGGATGAAATCGTATAGAATCGATTTCACTTCCTCATTGTAGATAATGGGTTTGAGGTGTTCGTCCAGGACTTTAAATCCAAAACTGACAGGCCCGGTGACCTGGCCTCTTATGGCTGAGTAGGTCCCGAGGTCTTTGGCGAGAAAGGCTCGAAACACGACAGAGTACTCCGGGGTGAGTCGATAGGTTTCCGGATCGTCCATTCGATTGAAATAATCCTCCAGTTCTTCTTGGAACCTTTCGGTATGAAAGATGAGTCTCTTTTTTTCAAAATCCACGGAGATTCCAGGAAAGTTTTGAGAGGTCTGGATATACATATCCTCGTAGAGACTCACATGGGGAAGTTGAGGCCAGAATGGAATATCTAAACTCAGACTGAGAGCCAGGGCTTGATCGACATCGCGGTGAGGGAGAATACCCATCGCTGTGGTCTGACATCTGGCTTCGAAAGGCATCATGGCGAACGCTTTACCTTTCGGATGAGCTTCCAAATGAGGGTTTCAGAGAGGACGGCGATATCCTCTGCTGAAAGGTAATCGGTGATATTCTTATCAAAAAGGATATTCCCATTGGGTGAGACCTCTTCATCCCCACGCCACAGGACGATCACAAGTTTAATCAAAGGGAAAGGGTGAAAATAGACAGACGCATCGCCGTAGGTAGCCTGCTTCCCTCCCAGTTCTTGAGAGGCCTCGATAAGGGATTCAGGGTGATTTCCAAAGTGGTTGAGAATCGGCTCTATCGTCCTTTTCTGAAAGGCAGGGCAGTAAAATCTTCCCCCTTGAATTTGAGCATAAGTGATCAGCCGATGGGTAAGAGGGGTTCCTTTGGCTTGGGTCAAGTAGTGAAGGATCAGGATTCGATCCTTGAGGGAGACCTCTAAGCCTGGATCCTCTTGAGAAGAGATGGTTCCGCTTTGAAGATCGACGAGATAAGGATGATTCAAGTAAGTCAGAAGGATTTTTTGAGGATGAACGAGGAAGGCCCCGGTGTTTTTACATAATTCCTCAGACTCCAGAGTGTTAAGCCTTTTGATCGCCAGATCTAAGGCTAACCCAAAACTTTCTTCAGTGATATTCTGATAGATGATCATACCCTGCCTCTCGAAGAATTTTCTTTACCGATAACGAGGATGGAGCCTCTTCAGGAATGTTCAATAAGGACTCCCCTTTCAGGTTGAATTCTCTGACAAGGGGATCGAAGGCAATTCTTCCAAGATACCTCTCGCTTGATCTCAGCAGATAGGCTTCCGCTTCCTCTGTGAATCGGTAGTTTCCGACCAAATAGAGATGGTGATAGTGGATATTGACCCCTTTAATTACGTATTTCATTCTTTCGATATGTTTGGCCGATTTTTCAGAGGGATCCATGATGACAAAAAGATCATCAATGTCGGGAGTGACCTTTCGATTCAAATGTTCCAGACCTGCAGGGGAGTCTACCAGCACGATGTCATAATTCTTATTTAGAGTTCTGATCAGCTCTTTGATCATTTCGTCTGGTAGACAGTAGCATCCCTGAGCCAGTTTGGTGCCCAGTACGATGAGGTCAAATTTGCCCCCGTGATAAAGGATTCGATCCTCTTCCATCTTTTTTCTGAGGAGATCTGGGATATCCTTTGTTTCCCTCCCTTTTCCCATCACTTCATAGAGGGCATCGGAGATGGTCCATTTCCCCTCCTCTTCAAGATTTGCCCCCAGCATCTTGGGGAGACTTCCATCAGGATCGAGATCGATGAGAAGAAGGGAAGAAGCGGACAAAAATCTTGCCATCAAAGCGGTAAATGTGGATTTACCCGTTCCCCCTCTTCCTGTTACCACATGGATTTTTCCCATCTTGCGCCAACCCCGCTTTCTCCAAGATCTTTTTCACCGAGCGACAGGCAGGGGAATCCTCAGGAAGCTCACGAAGGGGTTTCCCGGTGAGATTATATTCTTCCACTTTTGGGTCATACTCAATTCTCCCAAGGAAAAGTTCGCCTGCCTCTTGAAAATGTTTTTCCGACGCTTCGTCAAACATGTAATTTCCGACCAGGTAGAAGTGATGATAAATCGTTCCCACTTCCTTTAAAACGAGTTTGACCTTTCTGATGTGGACGAGAGATTTTTCTGAAGGATCGAGGATGAGAAAAAGCTCATCTACCTCGGAGACGATGTTTCGATTGAGATGTTCCAATCCAGCAGGGGAGTCAATGACCACATGGGTGTAGTTTTTTGAGAGTTCGCTGATCGTTTTTCTTAAGAGATGGTCAGGGTAACAATAACAGCCTTCGAGATCCTTTGTCCCAAGCGTGATCACATCGAACCCTCTTCCTTCATAGAGACAGTCTCCCCAGAGAAGGCCTTTGAATCGATCCTCTACAGGGGTCAACGGACTTCCTCCTCGCTGTCTTTCCTTGACCGCATCATAGAGGGCTTCAACCACGGTTCTTTTCCCCTGTTCTCTCAAATCGATCCCGAGCATCTCAGCCAGACTCAGGTCCGGGTCAAGATCAATCAGTAAAGAAGGGGGCTTAAGGTATCGGCTCATGAGAGCGACAAAGGTAGATTTTCCTGCCCCTCCTCTTCCAGTGGCAACAATTCTTCTGGCCATATTTATTCCCTCAAATTTTTCCTCGAGGTCCTCCCACCCCCTCCTCCACAGAAGCGGGACCCTCCATTTCTCCCCCGTTCTTAGGAAGTTTACTGATAGGGGATATCTTCATCACTGCATGATACTCCTTTGGACAGACCTCCAAACAGGTTCCACATTTCGAGCATTTCCCCTGATCAATCACTTTAATTTCTCCTTTTCCTCCTTTGATCGCTTCGGTTGGGCAAACCAGGATACAGTGTTCACAAGCTCGATCACATTTCTCCGGTAGGATATAGAAGGCGATGAGATCCTTGCAAACCAAAGCAGGGCATCGTTTTTCTACAATATGGGCCCGATACTCTTCCTCAAAATATCGAATCGTTGTCAGGACCGGGTTGGGAGCAGATCGGCCCAATCCACAAAGGGATCCCATCTTTACCTCTTCAGCCAGTTCTCGAAGGAGGAGGAGATCTTCCATATCAGCCTTTCCAGAACAGATCTCTTCGAGAAGGCTTAGGAGTTGTAGCGTCCCAAGCCTGCACATCGTGCATTTACCACAGGATTCCTTCGTAGTAAAATCGAGAAAGAATCGGGCTGTATCGACTGCACAATCCTCCTCGTCCATAAAGATCATCCCTCCCGAACCCATCATCGAACCGGCACTCTGAAGGGAATCGTAATCAATAGGGATATCTAAAAGGGATTCGGGAATGCACCCCCCTGAGGGACCTCCAATCTGGACGGCCTTAAATTGTTTTCCGTTCTTCATTCCTCCTGCAATCTCATAAACCAGGGTCCTCAGAGTGGTTCCCATCGGGACTTCGGTAAGCCCGGGGTAGTTGACCTTTCCTGCAAGGGTGAAGACGGCTGTCCCTTTACTTTTCTCCGTTCCAATGGAGAAAAACGCATCGGAGCCTCTATTTATAATTATTGGAATGTAAGAAAATGTTTTTACGTTATTGAGTAGGGTAGGGGCTCCCCAGAGTCCCTTTTCCGAGAGTCTGGGAGGTCTGACTCTGGGCTCGCTTCTCTTTCCCTCCATCGCTTCTACCAGAGCGGTTGCCTCTCCTGATACAAAAGCGCCTGCTCCCTGTACAATTCCGATACGGAAGTGAAAATCACTTTCGAGAATATTCTTTCCCAAGACTCCTATTCCTTCCGCTTCTCTTAATGCCTCTTTGACACGATCAATGGCCAGTGGATATTCAGCGCGGACATAAATATATCCCTTTTGAGCCCCAATGGTATAACCTGCAATGATCATCCCTTCGATCACCTGATGAGGATCGCTTTCCAAGATGACCCGGTCCATAAAGGCACCCGGATCTCCTTCGTCTCCATTACAGATAACATATTTTACCCCTCCTGGAGCTTTATGGCATTGCTCCCATTTGACCCCTGTTGGGAAACCTGCTCCTCCCCTTCCTCGGAGACCGGATCTTGATACCTCTTTGATGATCTCGTTAGGGTCCATCTTCAGGGCCTTTTGGAGAGAGAGATATCCCCCATTTGCAAGATAGTGATCAATATTGGTTGGGTCGATGTAACCACAGTTTCTTAAAATGAGTCGATATTCGTGAGCAAATCTCGGAAGCTCGGGGATCGAGGGAAATCCCCTTTCATCTATTTCAAGGGTTCCAAGGGCGAGCTCCAGGCAGGGATCCTCTCCTTCGACATAGCCATCGATCAAACGAGGAACGAACTCGGGAGTGACATTATGATAAACAATCCGAAAGGAGTCCGGTTTGGAGATGATGACCAGAGGTTCTGCATAACAAAGGCCAATACAACCCACTTGAATGACAGGGACATCAAGGCCTCTTCGGGACAGCTCCTCTTCAAAGGCTTGAAGGACTTCGAGAGCCCCTGCCGCTCGGCCGCAGGTCGCTGCTCCAATCTTAATATGAGTCCTTCCCTCCAAGTCTAACCACTGGGCCTTAGCCCTTTTTTGGATCTCTTCAAAACTCAATCTAATCCTTTCCTTCTTCCTCTGACGGAGATTCCGCCTCCCGCCTGTAGGGGATAAGGGATTCTTCTACCTTAAAGGGCGACATCTTAGGATAAATTTTATCCCGGATCACCACGACCGGAGCCAGCATACAACAACCAATACAGGCCACCCTTTCGAGGCTGAATTGGCCATCCTCAGAAGTTTGGCCCACTTTGAGATCGAGTTCCCTTTCCAGAGCCTCCAAGACCAATCTTCCTCCCGCCAGATGGCAGGCTGTTCCCATACAGACTTTAATATGAGTTTTTCCGAGGGGGGTTAAACGAAATTGATTGTAAAAAGTGGCCACTCCCCAAACATCAATGGGCTTCATTTTGAGGAAAGTGGCCACTTCTTTTAAGGCTTCTTTGGGTAGATACCCGAACTCTTTCTGAATCTCAAGCAGGATGGGGATTAAACCATTTCTCTCATTTCCATAGGTTTCAAAAATGGATGAGAGTTTCGAAAGGTCTTCCCCCTGTTGTCTCATTTTCTCAAACTTTTAGCATACTCAGGTAAGAAAGCGCCGATCCCGGAGGCTTCTCTTGGACCCACCACCACCTCCCAGCCTGGAAGGGCGTCCTCCAATTCCCCTTTGATTCTGGCGACTCGACCAGGAATCACAATCTTTTTATTTTTCACTTTGTTTTCGATTCCTGATTTTTTGACCATGGCGGCGACCGAATCCCCGGTAAACTTTCCGGCAGCCCATCCTGTCAGCACTCCCAGTCCTTCCGTATCTTTTACACAAAGATAGGAAGGAATCTTGGTCGCCTCGATGGCTGATGAGACGATAAAGTAGGTGAGGGCCCAGTTTGAGGTAATGAGAACCGGCGAATTCTCATCCGGTGTCCCAATCTCATAGTATTTCTCTTCCACAGCCATCGGGAAACGGGGATCCGTGTAGATATTGAGACGCTGAACCAGGAGAGGAAGGAGGGTAGATTGGTCAAAGTCAGAAAGAATGATCACCGATGCAAATTTATTGATAAAGATGGAAGCCGTAAGGATCTCCTTGAGCCCATCTTTCACCATGAAGCAGGGAAAGGCTATTGTTGGGTATCCCAAGGGTCTGAATCCCTGCTTTAGGGCTGCCCTTCGAATAAAGGTTTGATCCCTGATCGCATCTAATATATTTTTGGAGCCTGGATCCAGAAGAAGCTCATCGACTCCTGCCTCTTTCAATTTCTGGGTCAAAGGAATGAGTTCCTCAATCCCTGCCCCATAGACTCCGAGGGGAGTCGGTTTCTCTTTGATTTTTGGGATCGCCTGGTCAATGTTCTCTTTGGTGATCGGATAGAGAAGGGGTCTTTGGTCGGCGCAGAGATCTCTGGCCGAAAACAGGACATCGAGATCCTTGGAGATCAGGATGAGCCCCAGTCCGCTCTGGGCTGCCTTTTTGACCAAGGCAAGATATCTCTCTTTGTTACCGGATTCGAATTGGAGGGCAACCAGCTCTGCCTTAAGGGTAAGGCCCACCCAGGGAAACTGCAGCTCTTTGACCTTCTTTATCTTTTCATCCGCCTTGGCTTCCTCTTCCTTGTCTGAAATAAGAAGCCCTATCCCAGGCGGATGGATATACGTTTTCTCGTGTCGATAGATCACCTCTTCATTTCCGACCTGAACTTTATTGTCCCCTGTACCAATGGTGACCAGTTTGATGGCTGGAGCAAGGAGATCTTCAAGTTTAGCCTTTACCTCCGGCGAAAGATAAGGACATTTATCCAGCGAAGCCCCACCGGTGGCAAGCTTCATGGCAAAGGCGAAACAGGTTGGAAAACCACAATCTTTGCAGGGCTTTCTTCCCGGAAGCATCTTTACAATTTCTGAACCTGATATCGGCATATCGCACCCCCCTTTAAATAAATGAAATATCAATCAACGATTAAGGATGAATGGTCCCATCCTGATCACTCACCACTGATAACGGATCTTTTGGTTTAGACCGGAAGCTCCACTTCTCCTTTGAGCCAAGGATGTCCAACCTTTTCCAAGAACGCGGTCAGTTCATCCGGGTTTTTAGCATCTTCTTCCGTTGCAATCTTATCATAAAGCCCCTTGGCTTCTAAGACATCCCTGAATCTTTCTTTAATTTCCTTGGGCATCCAGACGATTCGAGCCAGACCTCCATCGGCCTGAATAAATTTGGGGGATCGCAGTTGTTCGAGTCCTGTTCCCAGTCTCCCTTCCACCTGTTTACCTCCAGAGGTTTCCCCTGCCATTCTCGAGAAGGTGATCCCAATCACGGTCTCCCCTTTAAATTCACGATGAACGATGCCAAAGGCATCTACCTCGGGAATATAAAACACGATGGCCTGAAAACAACCGCAGGAGGTATGAGGATGTTCAAAGGCACTGTAGAGATAGACTCGATCGTAGGTTCCCAGAGATTTCTCGGCGACGACTTTGTTGACCCCTTCGTATTCTCCTCTCGCCGGGTCGATCAGCTCCCCTTTAGGAATAGCAAAGATGGGTCCTTCAGGATCAATCTTTGCAGCGGCACGGCCGTCGAACCAGTTAATCGCCCCGCAGTTGGCAATCCGGTTGGGAGCGATAATAGAACAGTGGGTGGGTGCAAAACTCTGGCAGAGGACACATCCATAGAAGGTATCGACATCCTCGTCTTTGAGTTGGCGAGCTCGTTCGTCACGGGCCGCATATCGTTGTAAGGCTTCGGGTAGAAGCTCTTCCACCTTCTTTGGGTCGGTAATGATGGTGGTTTGAATCTTTTCAATGATCGGCATCTCGGAGGTGAAAAGGAAGTTAAAGATTTCTCCCAACTCTTTTAGAGAGGTGAAACCTTTTTTGTAAGCATCTGTACTCATCCTTATCCACATATCCTGTCTCTGGTTCATGTGATACCAGCCCTGGATGAAGTTCAGATACATATGAATCTTTCTTTCGATGATCGGTTCGGCATCCTTGTCCAACTCAGCCCCGGCTACATCGATCATTATCGCGATGGGATAGGATCCCCCCTTATCCGTCTCTGGATCGTAAGGGGTCAGTTCATTGATATCCGGGCCAATAATTTCCACTTTTTCGTTTTCGATCTCCTCCGGACTCTTTACCGTCGCTAATTCAAATTTATGGGCGACCTTGGGTCCTCCAAATTCAATATAGAGGTTTTCTTTCCTAATCACTTCACCTTCATATTGGGGTCCAATGTCTACATGAAACTCCATCTTTTCCTCTCCTTTCGTAGGATTGATTATTCTTTTTTCAAATTTTCGATTAATCCCTCCAGGAAGGCCTTCCACTGTTCATCCTTCCTGATATTGGGAAGAGAAAAATCGGCGTGAGGATAATAGTACTTGCACAGGGTCATCGTTTTGAGATGAGGAGCAAAATGTTTAAGCACGGAAAGTCCCTGATTTCCAAGATCTGTTCTGAATCCAAAAAAGATAACCAGATCGTGATTTCCTTCTTTCCTCACCCCCTTCCACTCTGGATCCTTCAAGGCGTGAATGATCTCAACGATATCATAGACACTATCTGGAGTCATTCCCAACTCTACCATTTTGGATTTCACGGTCGCCGTCGCACAGGTTGGGATATTTTTAGCCTTGGCAATATCTAAGGCATATTCGAGAAGGAGCCTCCCGCCAAGATTGATCTTCATCAAACGTGGGCCGAGAACGAGAAGGGGTCTCTGGGCTTTCAAGATTGGTTTGGCCAATTCCGCGGGGTCCTCCACCATCCTTGCCGTTCTTGTCCCTGTCAGGACATTGACTCGATGCATCGGTAACATTGGGGCTAATTGACTCATTTCTACCCTCCTTTTAATGAATGACGGAATCCACAGGAACTTTAGTGGGGTAGGTTCCAATCAGAGTAGGAAGTCCCACCGGTTCCTTTGGCTTCCAGCCGATCTGGGTTAAATAGGCTTTGACCTCTTTCTTGTAAACCAATGGAATATCCGCATCTCTTCGGACATAGAGATGAAGATCTTCGGGGAGTCCCCCTCCCATATATTTTTTGTAAAGGGAGATATAATGATTGAGTTTAATCGCTCTCCCCTGAGGAGTATCGTTCTTTCGGATACAGAGTTTTGGAATCATCACCATGGCCTTCTCTTTCGTCTCACAGACATAGGCGAGATGTTCCGGGGAAGGTTCACCGGTTTCAACAATCTGTTTTTTCCTTGCATCCATCACCTTCCATTCGGCCTCTTCTTTTCTCGAAAGATAGAGCCTTCGATATTTTGAGGAATGGGGTCCAAGGATGACGGGAACTCCCAAACGATTGAAACCAGTGGCAATGGAGGCTGCCTTCTGAGAATAGGCTCCCCAGGCGATTCCAACTGCCCCCACCCGATTAAGGACGTAATCGGCCATGACTTCATAGTTCGCTCTCAAGGGGAGGGCTGCAAAGATATTGGCAATCTTTATCGCTGCCCCCGAAATATGGCTATTGGCCACACAGGAACCCACATTCACCACTCCTCCTGCGTCAAACACGGGTGGGTATTTTTCATAGATGGTCTTCCCATCGGCATCCTTCCACATCCCGACCGCCATTGAGGTGCAGCCTGAAACGACGACAATATATTTTCTTCGAGCAAATTCGTCTACAATCTCTGCCAAATCCCTGATGTCAGGGAAGTTTGAACATCCGACCAAAGCCACCACTCCTGGGATGGTTCCCAGAGTGATGGGAGCTCCAACGGTTCGGATTTCGGTGTCCATGATAGGACCTCTTCCAACCCTCACCTTATAGGTCTCCTTGCTTGCTCCCACCTGCATAATCTTTAGGATTGGGATGTGTCTTGGACACTCTTCTTCACATTTTCCACAACCCACACAGTAATTGAATAGTTCTTGAATGACCTCATAGTTCCCTTTGGCCACTTCGCTGACCCCTCTTCCAATATCGAAGAGGTTCGGGCAGGCCGTCTCGCACATCCCACAGAGACTGCACTTCTTTGCAAGCTCCTGAGCCTCCTGCTCCGTGAGCCACTGTTTTCTCCGTTGAGGAGCAATGGCCATAGCCACCTTCACGGCTACTTCTGCAGCTTTCTTTGGATCGAGGATGGCAAAATGCTTCTTTTCCTCCACCATCTTTTTCACAATTTCATCGGTTGGCATGTCGGTGGCATCCTCAAGACCATACATAGCCTTATCCAGTGCTGCAATCAGGGCTGAGCCCGCCTTGGTGGCTTCCTGAGGCATATCGGTGCGGATGCACTGCTCATCGGTCATAAGGACATCAGCAATCCCGCTCCGAATATAGAAAAGCTGTCTCGAAAAAGGACCGATGACTTTTGCCCTTGGAGAATAGCGAGTCGTTTCTAAGGCAGTGCAGCAGATTCCACACAGTTCCACCTTATCATAAAGATTATTTTCCTGGAGATAATCCACCACCACGGTTGAGGTGGCAGGATTATGTCCAATAAAACAGATAATCGGTTTGGTCTTATCCACAGAATTCCATCCCAGGTCAACAAGGGGGGTATCTGCCACAGAGGTGGGATAATTGAATCCCACGATCTGAGCGATATCGGCTACCTCCATTCCCACGTGATCGAGCATCCCCGCATGAAGGGATTTGGATTCATAATCAAGGGGGCTTCCTTCTTGTCCCATTGCTGTGGAATCGAGTAGATGGGCGATCTCTTTATAAACATATTCAATGGCAATTTTTAGATCACCCAATGTCTCGGGCTTTAACCCTAAAACAGTCCTTATATTGGGGGCTTCAAGGTCAATGGAAGTTCCTAAGTTAATCTTTTTATCTGGGCCATGTTTCTCAATGAGGACTTCTAAGATATGTCCTGCATGGGAGGCATGGGCTGAACATCCCATCAAGCAGGCCAGAAGAACAAACCTTGCCTGTTGGGTCGCAATGTCAATTCCACAGGCTCCCCTGCGATCTTCTGTTAGGTCACACTTTCCATAAGTACAAAAACAACATAGATCGCAAAACGGAGCATACCAGGGTTTGTAAGTTTGAAGAAGCTTCATATCCCAGTTTCTGAGATCCGCAATCTCAGGCATGGGGGTATGCCCGATAGGTTCCCACTGAATTTCGGCTTTGATTTTATGGTAAATCTCCTCTAATTTCTTATTAATCTCTTTTAACTCGGCCATCTTCCATTTCCTCCTATGGTTTCTTTAACCAGTTTGAGTGTTTCAGGATGTCTGAGAATTAGGAGATTTGCCCCTGCAAGATAGAGGGAGAGGGCTGTAATTCCTTCCCAGAGCAGTCCTTGAGTTTTATTTTCTTTTGCCTGTTTCGTTTTCCAGCATTCATCCCCGAGGTTGGCAATAATGGGCATCATCGTCATACTATCTTTGGTGATCACGCCAATCTGTTTTACTCGTTCCATGAGTGAAAAGCTGTATTCAATCCCGTAACCTAATGCGGAGGAAAGCGGGTCAATGACCACCCTCTCAGGTGGCAGAAACTTACAGAGTTTTACGTTCAGTTCTTTAAGGAGGTTGATATCCAGGGGGCTCTGGGCTATGGCTACATGACCGTTTTCAAGGATGGCCTTTCCCACCACCTCAAAATTCTCTTTTTGGACAGGACCGATTAGGAGATTTTCGCCGGCACAGATCTGGGCCACTTGAGGTAGGACTTCTGCATCCTTCTTCTCATCTCCCGACCCATAGACAATCAAAGGTTTTTTGATTTCAGAGACCATTCGTTTGACCAATAGTGCGGCCTGATCGGCGGGACTATCTTTTTCAGCAGGATCCGTGCTGAGAAGGGTCAGACAGATGGCATCCACCCCAAAGGTCTCACACTTTTTAGCCCACTGGATAGGATCAGAAACGGCCTCTCCGAACGGTTCAAGAAGGTGAGGAATCTTTTCCGGAGGTTCCATATCGAGGACCTCGAGGGCAAATTTGGGAGGATTAGGCATCGATCCTTCATCGAAGAAATGAAGGGGGAGGATATTTTCTCCTCCAATCTTTAACACCTTATCTCCTTTTCCAATGGTGACCTCTCTAACGACACCTTTGTATGCTTCGATTGGGGCTTTATATTCCATAAAATTCCTCCTAAAAGAGAATAATTTTTATGATAAAACAATTTTTACAAAATAATTATGACATAGATTCTTTTAAATTTCCAACCAGGCATCTGAATACAGGGTTTGAGCCATCAATACCCGAGCCGTCTTTACATAAGCCACCTCTTTTTGGGATAACGAGGAGAGGTCTACTTCCTCTCCATCCATGACTTTATAGATAAGATTCTTAATTTCTTGATGTTCCCCTCTCATGAAGGCCATCAATTCTTCATCCAGGGGGTCAGCAATGGCTGAATAGAGTCCATTTCTTTCAAGCATGACCAGATAGGTCCGATTTAGAATCGGCCTCAAATGGGCAGGGACCCCATTGGACACATTGGAGAGTCCGACAGTGGATTTCACCCCGGGCAGAACATCCGGAAGAATCTTGATGAATTCAAGATTCCCGACAGCAATCTTCTGTCCCTCCCCTGCGGTGCTCACAGGGAGAATGATAGGATCCACCCAGATATCTTCATTCGGAATCCCTAATTCATTGGCATAGGCCACTGTATCCATGATACTCTCGATCTTCGATTCTACTTCCGGAGGCATTCCTTTGTCGGTCATCACCGAAATGACCACATCACAGTTATATTTTTTGGCCAGGGGGAGCATCTGTTGTTTGGAGTCTGTTTTCCCTGAAGCCGAATTGAGCAGGGGTCTTTTTTTACAATATTTCAATCCCGCTTCCATGGCCACAGGGTTCATTGTATCGATGGAGAGGGGAAGATCGGTCACTTCTTGAACGCAGTTGACCAACCATTTCATGGTTTCTTCCGTATCTTTTTTCATAGGTCCCACATTGAGGTCAATATAGTGGGCCCCTGCTTGGGTTTGCTCTCTGGCCAGAGCCTGAATCACTTTTTCATTTCTCTCCCGAATGGCTTGGGATACATCTTTGGCTATGACATGGATATTTTCACCGATGATAATCATGTCGATCCTCCTATTTGATGGATTTTCTGTTTACCCATTCGCCTCTCTTTTGCCCCAAAAGCCCCTACCGGGCAGATTTCCACCAGCTCTTTCCGATCCCTGCATTCGGATTGTCCGACAGGGGCATTGTCAAAAGTCGTGACCCATCTCTGAAAACCTCGATAGGCAAATCCAATCTCTCCTATTCCTATTTTTTCATGGCAGTACCAGACACACCTTCCACAAAGAACACATTTATTGGGATCATAGACAAATACGGGGCTCGTTTCATCGATCGGAAGCCCCCTTAGAAATTTCTTCAATCGCTGGGTGCTCAGCTTTATGCCGAGATGTTTGGCAATTTTTTGAAGTTCACATAAACCCGTTTTTAGACAGTGACCACAATCCACAGGATGGTTGCTGAGGATTAATTCGAAGGCTGTCCGGGCAAGTCTTAAAGCCTTTGGACCTTTCGTCTGAATCCTCATACCTTCTTTTACCCTCAATGTACAGGCCGTCGACGGGGCTTCCTGGCCTTCGATCTCCACAAAACAGAGTCGACATCCGCCGTAAGGTTCCTTTTTTTCCCGGATAGCACAGAGATTGGGAATATAAATCCCATGATCAAGGGCGACCCAGAGTAAATATTCGCCCTCGAGACATTCCATTTCTTGACCATCGATACTCACCCGAATCAAACTCATGAATGGACGTTCCTTTGGTTTATTTTATCCCGGCATGGAGTTTGGCCGCTTTTACCGTGTTCATCATCAGCATCGTGATCGTCATAGGCCCTACCCCCCCAGGGACAGGGGTGATCATAGAGGCCTTCTCTTTGACCGCATCGAAATCCACGTCTCCACAGAGTTTGGCTTTTCCATCAGGAGTGACGCCAATTCGATTGACCCCCACATCAATGACGACCGCCCCTTCCTTTACCATGTCGGCTGTAATCGCCTTGGGTTTTCCAGCGGCGACAATCAGGATGTCCGCTCTTCGAGTATGAAAGGCCATATCCCTGGTGCCCGTATGACAAATAGTAACCGTGGCATTGGCTCCCTTCTGTTTTTGAAGAAGGATATTGGCAATGGGTTTTCCAACGATGTTCGATCTTCCCACCACGACGACTTCTGCTCCCTCGATCTGGACCCCGGACCGAATGAGAAGCTGCTGAATTCCGGCAGGAGTGCAGGGAAGATAATCCGCTTCCCCGATCATCAATTTCCCGACATTGACAGGATGAAAGCCATCCACATCTTTCTTGGGATCAATCGCATAAAGAATTTTGGTTTCATTGATGTGTTTCGGTAAAGGAAGTTGAACCAGAATGCCATGAATCTTGGGATCCTTATTATACTTATCAATAAGCTGGAGGAGCTGTTCCTCCGTGATATTCTCGGGCTGGTTGTCCTGAACGGAATAGAAGCCTAACTCCTTTGAAGTCTTTTGTTTGGCCGTCACATAACTCACGGAGGCAGGATTCTCTCCGACGAGAATCGTAACCAGTCCGGGAACGAGATCATATTTTTCTTTTAGTTGGATGACCTCCTGCCTTAATTCCTCCCGAATCTGTTTGGCAATCTCATTGCCATTGATCAATTTTGCTGTCATCTTCTCTCCCCTCCTTTAACATTCCATCTCCCTTAGGAGATCGTTTATTTATCAATTAGGTCAGGTCATTTCTCTTGATGTGGATTTGATGTTTTTCCTCAAGAGGAGGGATCAATTTTAAATTTGGAGGTTTTCCTCTTTCATAGAGGACGTCCATCGTCTTTCGAACCTGACAAAGGAATAAAATTGTTTAATTTTCTCCCCATCCCATCTCGACTTCGATCGAGATGGGATGGGGAAGAGATAATAATTAATAATTTAGAACAGACCCGTGACCTTGCCCGTATTCACATCCACATCGATTCTTCTGAAGGCAGGGTCAGAGCTGGTTCCAGGCATCAGGCTGATCGTCCCTGTGCAAGGGCAAAGGAATTTAGCCCCAGCAAATATTAACACATCCCGGACCGGAAGGATCCAGCCCTTGGGGACTCCTTTAAGTGCTGGATCATGGCTCAAACTCAAATGGGTCTTTACCATCATCGTAGCAAAGTCTTGAAAATTTGGATCACTTTCTAAACGTTTAGCCTTCGCTTCTGCCTCCGGAGTCCAGGAAACCCCATCAGCCCCATAGACCTCTTTGGCAATAATTTCTACTCTTTTCCTTAATGGCATTTCAATAGGATAAAGGAACTTGAAATCGACTTTATCGTTACAGGCATCCAGAACCACATCGGTGAGTTCAAGGGCTCCCTCTCCACCTTTGAGCCAGTGTTCTGAAACGGCACACCTTGCTCCTGCCTGTTCTGCATACCTCCGAACCATTGCAATTTCATCTTTGGTATCGGTATGGAAGGTATTGATGCAGACCACGGGGCTGATTCCTGATTTCTTGATAATCCCAATGTGGTGAACCATGTTGGCAATTCCTTTTTCAAGGAGTTCGAGATTTTCTTTGGTATAAGACTCATCCAGGGGAAGACCCGCAACCACTTTGGGTCCCCCTCCATGCATTTTTAAAGCCCTTATCGTAGTGGTGAGAATAGAGACATTGGGTTTAAGGCCGCTGAACCTACATTTTACATTCCAGAACTTCTCAAAACCAATATCTGCACCAAAACCACTCTCGGTGACATGGTAATCAAACATCTTTAATCCAATGCGGTCTGCAATAATCGAAGATTGACCTACAGCAATGTTTGCAAAGGGACCTGCATGAACCATACAAGGCTGATATTCAATTGTGGACATTAGGGTAGGGTTGATGGTATTTCGCATAAAGGCACACATCGCCCCTGCCACTTCAAGATCCGTTGTGGTTACAGGATTTCCCTTTTTATCAAAAGCGACAACGATTTTCCCCAATCTTTCTCTCAGGTCTTTCAGGTCCCTTACAATGGAAAGAATGGCCATGAGTTCTGAACTGACGGTGATTCCAAATTTGGATTGCATCATATAACCGTCCATCCTTCCACCGATCCCGATGATGATATTTCGCAAGGCCTGGGCACAGAAATCAATGACCCAACCCATTTCAACATTGGTTGGATCAATATCCAAACGCCTGAGGTTTCTTTTAGCCAATTCTGCGTCATCGTAGTTTCTTTCATGCTGCATTCTTGCAGTGAGAGCGACCATAGCCAAGTTATGGGCATTGGTAATCGCATCAATGTCACCCGTTAGACCGAGGGAGAACTCTGTCATGGGAATCAGAAGGGCTTTTCCTCCTCCAGCGGCCGTTCCTTTGATATTCATAGTCGGACCACCTGAAGGCTGACGGATACACCCACCCACATTTTTCCCTCTTTTACCAAGTCCCTCGATCAATCCCATTGTCGTGGTCGTCTTTCCTTCCCCCAGCGGGGTTGGCGTAATGGCTGTCACTTCAATATATTTCCCATCAGGCCTATCTTTTAATCGCTCAATAATTTTCATGAAATCGAGTTTGCATATTCTCCCATAAGGGATAATCTCATCTTTTTGAAGGCCTAAACGATCTCGCCATTCATCCACCGTGGGCATCGTTTCTTCAGCAATATCGGCTATTTGCCAGTCTGGAAGTTTCCTTGGATCTGCTTCCATATATTTTTTTGTAATGGTAAATGGCATGTGAAAAATTCCCCCTTTCTATTTTTTGGATTTTTTAATTTTTAAATTTTTAATTTTACATTTTTAATTTAGCGGTTTCTATTCCCCCCTTTCTATTTTATGGTGATTTTTCTTAAAAAAAGTATGTGATAATAGTCACAATTTCGAATGGCATACTAAAATAATAGGTTCTATTTGTCAAGGGAAATTTTAAGTCGGTTTGTAATGCCTCACTGAAGCGGGGAAATCATTTTAAGCCCGACAGGAGTATTTCCGAAACCCATAGAATGCGGATGGATTGAATATAAATAGATCCTCCGAATCGATCCATCATTGAAATGGGTTTTTGATTAAAACCAACCAAAGTAAGGATTTCTATGGACCATTTAAGGTAGCCGCACTTTGGGTTTCTCCAATACCCCTCTCGGGCTTATTCCCCATCTGAGTGAGGGATTACAGTCGGTTATAATCCCTCACTGAAGGATGGGGATATCTATGGTTCCGACAAGGATCCCTCCGAAAATCTTAGAATGCGAACCCATCCCTCTCAAATACTTCCCCCAACTAAGGGAGGGGTTACGTACTTTCCATTTTTGGTTTTTCGAATCAGTTCAATTCATCTCAAGAGAACTATCAGGAAAAGATGGAACCCTTATATTTATGGGAAGAAATGGCCAAGGAGTGTCCGGATCTTGACACTTTAAGAAAAAAATTTATATAAATAAATACATTTACAAAAAAGGCTATGAAATAGCTGTGAGTTAAATGGGGAAATAAATAATAGAGAAAAGGGGTGAAGAAGATAGGGAGAAAGCAAAAAGGGAAAAAGGTAAGGCTCTGTTTCATCAATGTGGTAGTGCTATTTTTTTCTTTGCTCTCTTTATGCTTAATTGGATTTGCTCAAGAAGGGGAAAAAGAAATTCAGGATCCATTTACCTATCTCATTGAACATGGCTCAAGGATGATCAGGGAAAATGAGATTGATAAACTTTTTCATCTCATCGACAGGCTTCCCCAAGAAAAAAAATACGATTTTAGAATCAGAGTGATAGAGAATTTTACCAATCTAAAGGCCTACTTAGTCATTAAAAAGAAAGAGTACGGGAAGAGGTGGCAATCCGACTATAAACCTATGGTCTATTCAAGAAATAAATCGGCTACTCCCATCCTTATTGATCTACTGAAGGATAGCGATCCCTACATTCGAGCCTTTACTGCGAGGGCGTTGGGCTACTTGGGGGATGAGAGGGCTTTGGAGGTCTTAAAACAATTGGCTGAAACAGATCCTAATTCAAAAGTGAAATCAAGAGCCAAATGGGCCTATGAGTATCTCTCTGGGAAAAAATTTTCAAAAGAGCCCATTGAGGATTGAAAATTGCCTTGGTTTAAGATAACTTTGATTCATGAAATCAATCCTCTTTTCTTCACGCCTTAAACCGTCCTCTCTAATCAAGTTTACCAACTTCGCGCTTTCCATTCTCGCCAATAGTTCAAAGGAAAACCTGATCCGTTTAACTTACTTGGCCGAAAAGATTCCTCAAAAGGAATCCTATCGGGAGAAGATTCGATGGATCCGAACACTCTTTAAAGAAGATCATCCGTCGCTGGAGATTGCGAGGAGAGTAATCCAAGAAGCCAATCCAAAACAACGTCAGACCCTGATTCAATTCATAGTGGACCAATTCTTAGAAGGAACCAACCGAAGGAAGGAGTTTGAAAAACGGACAGGCTATTATCCTCCCAGGGCTATGCTTATTAGCCCAACCATGCGATGCAATCTTCACTGCTACGGGTGCTATGCAGGAAACTATAGAGTGGAAGAAGAGTTGGAGTTAGAAGAGATCCATCGTATCCTCCGAGAAGCCCAAGAGATGGGAATTCATCTGGTGATTGTGCTGGGTGGGGAACCTTTTCTCAGAGAGGAGCTTTTCGAAATATATCAAACCCATCCGCGAATGCTCTTTCATGTCTTTACCCATGGGGGATTTCTTGACGAGAAGACCGTAGAGAGGATAGCCTCCCTTGGAAACGTCTCTCCTGCCATCAGCCTTGAGGGCTATGAGGAAGAGACAGATCGAAGGAGAGGCAAGGGACACTTTCAAAAGATAATGAGAGGAATGGAACGGCTTAGAAAAGCAAAGGTTCTCTTTGCCTGTTCCCTCACACAGACTCGAGAGAATACAGACACCTTGACAAGCCCTTCTTTTATCGACTTCCTCATCGAGCAGGGAGCGATTCTCATCTGGTACTTCATGTGCCTTCCTGTTGGCCGAAATCCAGATCTCCAATGGATGCCCACCCCCGCCCAAAGGGATCAATTGAGACGACAACTTCTCTATTTTCGTGCTACCAAACCTGTGCTTTTTGTTGATTTCTGGAACGATGGGAGATTAACCAATGGGTGTATGGCAGGAGGAAGGATGTATTTCCACATCAATGCCAAAGGGGATGTGGAACCCTGTGTTTTCTGTCACTTCGCTTCTGATAACATCCGAGGTAAAACACTTCTCGAAGTCCTGGATTCCCCCTTCTTTAGAAAGATTCGTTCTCAACAGCCCTACCTCCCCAATCTCCTCAGACCCTGCATGCTGATTGATGCCCCAGAAATTGGAAGGGAGATGGTTTCCCAGCCAGGGGTCTATTTTACCCATCCAGGAGCCGAATTCTTTTTCAGTCATCTCTCCCACTCTATCGACCAATATTCAAAAGAATATGCTCTGATTGCAGATCTGGTTTGGGAAGAGTGTCATTCAAAATCGAGAAAGGCCCCTCCAGGTAAATCAAAAGAGCGA
Source organism: uncultured Syntrophaceae bacterium (assembly GCA_964570075.1). Taxonomy (GTDB): domain Bacteria; phylum Desulfobacterota; class BSN033; order BSN033; family UBA1163; genus CALIBK01. The sequence continues at coordinate 37,892 of CAZMWF010000019.1, forward strand.
TGAAAGAAAAGGATGACCAGATGAAGGGTTATCTCGGAATCGATGTTGGCTCCGTGAGCACAGATTTGGCTGTGATTGATCAGGAGGGAAGGGTTCTTTGCTATCAATATGGTCTCACTCATGGTCAGCCGATTTTAGCTGTGCAAAGGGGTCTAAAAGAAATCGAGTCTCGTCTTCCCAAAGGAGTAGATATTTGTGGCGTGGGCACCACTGGAAGTGCCAGACAACTGGCTGGGGCCCTGGTGGGAGCGGATGTGGTAAAAAATGAGATCACGGCTCATGCCGTGGCCTCTGTCCATTTTTATCCTGAGGTGAAGACGGTTCTTGAAATCGGAGGTCAGGATTCGAAGATCATTATCATCCGGGATGGTCTCGTTATCGATTTTGGAATGAATACGGTTTGTGCAGCAGGAACTGGATCTTTCCTGGATCAACAGGCTCTCCGACTCAATGTTCCCATAGAAACTTTTGGGGATTATGCTCTTCGATCCAATTCTCCTGTGCGAATTGCAGGACGATGTACCGTGTTCGCCGAATCGGACATGATTCATAAACAGCAGATGGGCTACCCCCTCAGTGATATCATCGCAGGACTCTGTGAAGCCCTGGTAAGGAATTACCTTAACAATGTGGCTAAAGGAAAAGAGATTCGAAGCCCCATTCTCTTTCAAGGAGGAGTGGCTGCCAATCAAGGGATCAAAAGAGCATTCGAAAAAGAGTTAAAGGAAGAAATTATCGTTCCGAAATACTATCCCGTAATGGGGGCCATTGGAGCGGCTCTATTAGCGAAAGAGAAGATGGACGGGGTTGAAACTCAATTCAAAGGATTCAGAGTCGCTGAACTCGAGTGTCGAACAGAAAGTTTGGTCTGCAAGGATTGTGAAAATCGATGTGAGGTTGTGAAATTTATTATGGACTCCAAGCCGATTGCCTATTGGGGAGATCGATGTGGGAAATGGGAGTCTGAGATCGGGAGGTCATGAATTCGTATAAAGGGAAAGGCGGATCATGGATGGAATAAAATTGAGCAGGCATCGGATGGAGATTCCCATTGGGTTATGAAACTTACGGTTCCCCATATTGGTCATCTTGATGTGTTTCTTGACACGTTAGGAAAAACGATCGGACCCGAATTCATCGCTCCTCCCAAAACCAGTCCACGAACCCTATCCTTAGGAATGAAATATGCTCCTCCTTCCACCTGCCTTCCCTTCAAATTCATTCTTGGAAATTTTATCGAAGCCCTCGAACAGGGAGCCGATACGATTGCCATGGTGAGTGATCATGGACCTTGTCGGGTAGGAATGTATGATGTGGTGATGCAACAGATTTTAAGGGACTTGGGATTCCACTTTACCTGGATCTCGATGGATGATACTCAAATATGGAGGGATTATCTCGTTCGTTTCAATCGAGAACGGAGGGCGAGAGGAGTTTCTATTTGGAGAACGCTTCGGGCATTGAGATTAGGGTGGAAAAAACTGAGGTTCTGCGAAAAGGTAGAATTTTTAGCTCATCGAATTAGACCTTTAGAAAGGAAGAGAGGAGAGACGACTCGTGTTGAAGCTCAATGTATAAAGCTCATCCATGGAGTGAATCATCCTAACCAGTTAAGAGAGGTCTGGAAGGAATGTCTTCGTCTGTTTGATCGAATTGAAAAGGATTTTACTCGAAAGCCCTTAAAGGTTGTGATTACTGGAGAAGGATATATCGTGATCAATCCTCATGCTAATCAAGAGATCGAGCGAAGGCTTGGAGAGATGGGGGTTGAAGTCACTCGGACGGTTTGGATTAGTCATAAGATTGCCCATGCTCTCCACCTCGATTGTTTTATCCCAAAATCAAAAGCAAAGGCTATCAAAGCCTCTAAACCCTATTTGAAGTATAATCTCGGTGGAGAATGTAACTCTTCAATTGGTTATCCCATCCTTTTTAAAAGGGCGGGTTTTGAAGGGGCGATCCAGTTACTTCCTCTTGGATGCATGCTGGAGGCTGTGGCCAAGCCTATTCTTGTAAGGGTCAGCAAAGAATATGACCTGCCGATCCTCACCTTCTCTTTCGACGAAAACCTCTCCGAGACAATGGTGACAACTCGATTGAGTGCCTTTATCGATCTTTTACAACGAAGAAGGGAAAGGTCATATTTAAAACAAGAGAAGAAATGAAAATTCGGATTGGAATTCCGAGGACTCTTCTCTATTATCGGTATTTCACTTTTTGGACCACTTTTTTTTCCTCCTTAGACTTCGAGGTGGTGATCTCCAGACCTACCCATCGCAGTTTGTTAGAAGAGGGATTTAAATATGTGGATGGGGACAATTGCATTCCCATTAAAATGGCTTTTGGTCACGTGCTTGCCCTTCAGAACCAGGTGGATTTCCTTTTTGTTCCAAGACTCCTCAGTCTTGATCCGAAGTCCTGCTTTTGCCCAAGAACAGCTGGGCTTCCAGAGATGTTGAAATATTCGATCCCCCATCTCCCCCCTATTTTAGATCCTTATATAGACGAGCGACATCGTAGCACGAACCTTCTCTCTTCTCTAACCGAGATAGGTCAGAAATTAGGAAAGAGGTCAAAGGAAATTAAAGAGGCATTCCAACAGGCTCAAAAGGCCTTCCAAGTTTTTTGGGAGAAGGCTAAGGAAGGTTCTCTCCCTCCGGAGCTTTTCCCTACTCGATCCCTCCCCAATTCGGATAAAAGGATTGCTGTCCTTGGCCACCCCTATTGCCTTTATGATCCCTTTCTCAACTTTAATCTCTTAAGACTTCTCGAAGATTCAGGTGCCTTGGTATTGACTCAGGAGATGGTGGAATCGAAGGAGATAGAGGTGGAAATAAAAAAGGTAGGAAAGGACATATACTGGACTTTTGGAAGAGAGATCCTTGGCGCGGGCCTTTATTATCTCTATTCCAACAGAGTCGATGGCCTGATCTACATTACTTGTTTTTCATGTGGGGTCGATTCTATGATTGAACCTCTCTTAAGTCACCGAGCCCAAAGGGGGGAAGCCGTCTATTTTTGTTTGATGATTGATGAACACACAGGAGTTGGAGGGATAAGAACACGACTCGAGGCCTTTTTAGAAACGATTGAAAGAAGAAAGAGATTCCAGAAGGCAAAGAGATGAGGGTTGGAATCCCGAGAGGCCTTCTCTTCTATCGATATTTTCCACTCTGGGAATCCTTCTTTGAGGGGCTTGGCGTGGAGGTGGTCCTCTCTTCCCCGACCACGGAGAGAACCCTTCAAGAAGGTTCAAGACTGCTTCCCGGAGATCTGTGTCTTCCCATAAAGATCTTCTTTGGACACACGATTGAAATAAAAGAAAAAGTCGATTTTCTTTTCATTCCACGCTATATTCGTATCGAACCGGAAACCTATATGTGCCCCAAGTTAATGGGCCTACCGGATATGGTGAGAGCTGTCCTCCCCCATCTTCCTCCATTAATTGACCTATCCTTTCGATGCAAAGCTCAAGTCAAGGAATCAGAACGATCCTTCTATCTCGAGGTGGGAAAGGTGTTCACCCGAAATAAAGATCAAGTAGAAGGAGTGTATCAAAAGGCTAAATTAAGGGAAGACCGTTTTCGCCAAATCCTCCAAATGGGGTTTTCATTTGAAGAGGCCATCCACTTAAGCCGGACAGAACTCCCCCCCCCGAATCAAAAGAAAATAGGGATGGAAGGTGTGGGAGTCATTGGAAGACCTTATTATCTCCACGATCCCTTTATTCGAACCTCTATGGTCAAAGAGGTGGAGAAAAGGGGCTATCCCCTTCTCACCCCTGAGTGTTGGAGTGAGAGGGGGATCAAGACAGATGAGAAGAGCCTCAGAAAGAGGATCTATTGGTCTTTTGGTAAAGAGATGGTAGAGACCGCCATCCGCCTTTCTGAAAGCAAAACGGTTCAAGGAATAATTCTTCTTTCTTCCTTTGGATGTGGTCAAGATTCTTTTAATGTAGAAATGATCCGCCATCTGATAAAGAAAAGAATCCCACTTCTCTCTTTGACTTTTGATGAACATCTTTCTCAGATGAGTTTTTCGACTCGGATAGAGGCCTTCTTGGAATTGGTTCAAAGAAAAGAGGCAAAGAGATGAAACTTACCGTCCCCTATCTTGGCCTTCTTCATAAGGCCTATAAACCCGTCCTTGAAAAAATTGGAGTCCAAATGGTTCTCCCCCCTCCTCCTACAAAGAGAACGCTCGATCTTGGAACAAAGTATTCTCCGGAATTTGCCTGCCTTCCGTTTAAGGTGACCCTTGGCAGTATGATCGAAGCCTTGGAGCTTGGAGCCGATACCATTTTTATGCCTGGAGGTTGGGGGCCATGTCGTTTTGGATACTTTGATGTTATTCAAGAATTGATTTTAAAAGAGCTCGGTTATCACTTCGTGATGGGAAGTGCAAACAACCCAGATGTGCTCTCCGATATGATCAAAATGATGCAAAGCATTTCTGGTCTCCATTTCAAGACCCAACTCTATAGACTCTTTTTTTTCATCCTTCTGAGACTCTCCTTTTTAGATTGGGTTTCGAGAAGATATTTTCACTCCAAACCTTATGAAGCGAACCCCGGGGAATCCGATAGGATTTACAAAACGGCCATAGAAATGATCGAACGAAGTCTCTCCTTGAAAGAACTCGTTAGTGCTGCTCTTAAGATCTCGTCTTCCTTCAGAAAAATGAAAAGGACGAAATCGTTCACTCCCATTCGGGTAGGAATCGTTGGAGAGCTTTTTACTGTAATAGAGCCCTCGGGCAATATGGAAATCGATCGGATTCTTCTCAAGAGAGGTGTAGAAATATATAAATCCATCTGGTTAAGTGATTACCTCAATGATCGGTTTCATTTCAATCCCTTTCGAAGAAACCAACATCGGATCGCAGAACGATATGCTCATCCTTTCCTCCGATGCCATGTGGGAGGAGAGAGTACAGAATCCATTGGGAAAACTGTTCTCTTTGCTCGGAAAGGTTTGGATGGAGTGATCCATGTCTTTCCCTTTACCTGTATGCCAGAACTGGTTGCCCAAACCATCTTAACAAAGGTTCAAAAGGTTTTTGACCTTCCGATCCTTACTTTAATCTTTGATGAACATACGGCCTCAGGGGGAGTGGAGATGAGGGTCGAGGCCTTCCTCGACCTTCTGGAGAGAAGAAAAAAAGGATGACCCATCGAAGAATCAGCTTTTTCATGACTCTTTTTTACCTCTTTTCACGGATCGTTCCACGATTCCTAAACCCTTTTTTTACTTCTTTAGGAAACCCTATTGTCTTTCTCTGCTTGAAAGGATATCGAGAGGCAGTGAAAGAGAATATCCGAATGATTGGAAAGGGAACTTTTCCCGAAAAGAAAGTCTCCAACCTTGCAAAAAACTGCTTCAAGCAGTATTCTCTAAAACTTCTGGATTATATGGCAATGGAGCGATTGACTCTTGAGAAGAGAACAAAATGGATTGAAAGCGAGATTGGGGAGGATTATTTGAAGAGGGCCCTTGAAAAAGGGAAAGGGGTTATCTGTGTCACTCCTCATCTTGGAAATTGGGAATTGGGAGGATATATCTTGGCCCAAAAAGGATATCCCATCCATATCCTTACGCTTAAGGAGGAAAGTCCGTTTCTCTCTCGTTATGAAAAGAGACTTCGAGAAAGGGCAGGGATTCGGACGATTGTGATGGATCCCCTTGAGAGACCTAATCTCACCATTCTTGAGATCGTAAAGATACTAAGGAGAAACGAGGTGGTCGCCATCGTTTCAGACCGAGTCTATAATGGTCAGGGAGTGAAAGTCAATTTCTTTGATCGTCCCACCCTATTTCCAGAGGGCCCCATCCATTTGGCTTTAGAGACAGGAGCCGAAGTGATACCTGTCTTTGTCATCCTGAATCAAAGAAATAAATACGTGGGAATCATCGACGAACCTATCCCAATAAGAATGGATAGGGATAAGAACGAAGCAATCAAGCTTGGAGCTCAGGAAATGGCCAAGCGATTCGAAACGATGATCCAGAAATACCCCGACCAGTGGTTAAACTTCTTCCCATTTTGGAAGGAGGAGAGATGAGATCAGATGAAGATAGGGAAAACGAACCGCCATCAAATTTTAATTTATAGAGAACCGGAGATGATCTTCAATGTCCTTACGGACTTTGATCACTTTAACTATTGGATCCCTTTGGAACAGATGACGGTTGAAAGAGTGACCTTCGGGGAATTTCGAATAGGAACCACATTCCATTTCAAACTTCGATATCGAATTGAACCCGAATGGGATTCAGAGGTGATTCTTATTGAGAGGCCTTATCGGATTACCTATCGGTTCCTCAATGGAATCTTTGAAGGGGGAAGGGAGATCTGGGACTTAAAGAAGAATGAATCCGGAACAGAGGTGACCCATACTCTTATCTATCAGATTAACCGATGGATTTATAAAATCGGATGGACTTTCTTGGGAGGAGAACGAAAGCATAATGAACTCACTGAAACCGCTCTTAAACGCCTCAAATCATATGTTGAGGGAGCACCACCATGAAGATCCTGTTAATTGTTCCAGGATGGCCTCCTTCAAGTCTCTGGGCACAGATTCGGTTTAAATTCCCTCCTTTAAGTTTACTGACGTTGGCCTCGGAAACACCAGAAGAGATAGAACTTTCCATCCTTGACGAGAATATCGAGGAGTTAGATTTCAATACCGAAGTGGATTTAGTGGGGATTACCGTGATGACTCCTCAGGCCCTGAGGGCTTATCAAATTGCCGAGGAATTCAAAAAAAGGGGAAAGAAGATTGTTCTGGGAGGTTTTCATGTTTCTTCCTTCCCTGAAGAGGCATTGAGTCATGGAGATGCGATTGTGGTGGGGGAAGGAGATCGCATCTGGAGGGAGGTGATCCAAGATTTTAAGAACTCAAAGTTAAAAAAAATCTATAAAGATTCTGGTCTGTTCCCTCTTTCTGAAATCAAAAACCCCAAGAGAGAACTTCTCAGAGGGAAACCCTATCTTTTCTCCAATACGATTCAGACTACGCGAGGCTGTCCCTTCCAATGTGAATTTTGTTCTGTCTCTTCTTTTTATGGGAAAAGCTATCGAACAAGGCCTCTCCATCTTGTGATCAAAGAATTGGAGAGAATGAGGGAAGAGAGTATCTTCCTTTTTCTTGTCGATGACAATTTGATTGGCAACCGCTCTTATGCCAAGGCCCTTTTTCAAGAAATGATTCCTTTAAAATTTAAGTGGGCCGGCCATGCCCCGCTTAATCTTGTAAGGGATGAGGAGTTGCTTAAATTAGCTTCCAAAAGTGGCTGCCAAGCCCTCTTTGTTGGATTTGAATCTCTCACCCATCAAAACCTGGTCCTCATGGGGAAAAAGAGTAATTTAGGAGTTTCTCCTGAAGACGCTGTGAAAAGATTCCATGACCAGGGAATAGGGATCCTTGCCTCTTTTATTTTAGGATATGATCATGACAGCCCTGAGTGCTTTCAAAAGATTCTCGACTTCTGTCATCGCACCAGAATCGATGGAGCCCTCTTTCCGATTCTGACTCCCTATCCAGGGACCCTTTTAAGAGAGAGGCTGGAGAGGGAAGGACGGATTTTGACAAATCGATGGGATCTCTATGATATGGAGCATGTGACTTTCGTCCCTAAGAGAATGAAGCCTGAAGAACTGCAGGAGGGATTCGAAAAGCTTAATGCCTCCTTTCTCTCTTGGAGGTCTATCTTCCGAAGACTTTTTAAAGTTCATCGTTCCCTCCAGATTTTTGGACCGATGAATGTAGAATTTCGAAAAGCCTGGAAAAGAAAGAATGAAATTCTATAGAGGAGGGATGAAGGGACTATATTCCAATTTTTGGCTCAAAAGGAATTATTTTCCTTCGAGGAGAAATCTCTTTAAACTTTGCTTATTCATTTTTGAGAGTCCCAATTCTTTTACTCCTCGGCCGGTTTTCCAATAATCTGTCCGATTAATCACAGAGGTAAGTTGAATTACGGCATCGTGGGTTGGGGTGGGAATTCCAAGAAGATCCCCCAGGGTCGAGATGAGAACCATTCCATACGGGACATCCTCGGTAATATAACGGTCTTTTAAGTGTTCCGGTCCTTTCATCTTCATCCCTGCATAAATCCCATCTTTTCCAAATGCCGCATCCATACTTGTGTTAAGAATTCGATATCGGCATTCTTCCTCTGTATCTCCTAAGTGATAGTTTCTGAAGTCCAGATTATCCCAGTGATAAAGTTTATATCCCAGGGCTTTACAGATGGAGAGCCTCTCTTCATTGAGGGATTCGAATGCTCGAGCCACGGAAGGCGTCATCCCCTCCGCATAAAGATAGAACTCGCCCTTGGAATGTTCAATACGGGTGGCGCTGAGCAGGGTCGCGACGGGATGAACAATAGGATTAGGATTATTGATAGCGGCTTCTAAAACATCCTTTGTGGGGATGATGATAGGATAGAACTGTTTAAGTTTTGAGATGACTTCCTCTGTTTTCTTGGCTGGAAAAACCCCGGTAGGAAGGATAAGGGCATGAATAAAAACCGTGACATGTCCAGGTGCTTTTAGGCGGGTTCCATAGGGAAGGGTGCAACTTTCAGCAAAGATCACCTCTTTTTTTACTTTTTTCTGTTTAAAGATTTTTGCAAATTCTAAGCTTCCTCCTGATCCCGGCATCAGGACAAAGATTTGACCATCTTGGGCAAAAGGGGCACAGACTTCAGCCATGGCTTTATGGCCGAAGGCAGGGGTGATCACAAATATCACTTCCGCATCTTGGATGGCCTGTTGGATATCATGGGTGGCTAAATTTAATTTGGCTGTTCCATCGATCGAAACCCCTTCAATCCGAATCTCCCGGGTTCTAAGAACCTTTTCAAAGGTATCGGCGAATTGAGGGAGTTCAAAAAAATTGACCTTATATCCTGATAAGGCAAGGTTCGCCGCGACGGCATGTCCTCCGTTTCCCCCTCCTAATACGGCTACCACATCTTTTTCCATAAGTGTTCCTCCAAAGCGTGAATGGGTATTTATGGTTCTATTTCAATCCTGATTTCATCTCCGACCTTGATTTCTCCATCGGAGAGGACCTCTGCAAAAATTCCTTCCTTAGGCATCACACAATCTCCGGCCTGATAGTAGATTGCACAACGATCATGGCATTCTTTCCCAATCTGGGTGACCCTGAGGACGACCTCCTCTCCTATCCGAATTTCTGTTCCAACAGGAAGATGAACAAGATCAATTCCCTGGGTGGTAATATTCTCTGCAAAATCGCCATAGCCTACATTTAATCCCATAGCCCTCATCTTCTCAATCGATTCATTAGCGAGGAGGCTTACCTGACGATGCCATGGACCTCCATGGGCATCCCCCTTTAGCCCAAAATCTTTCAGTAAAACACATCGATGGATATTCGTTTTTTTGGTTCCTTTTTCCTGGCTGATATTGACGGCCAGGACTTTGCCTCGTTGAATCATTTTTATCTCCTATGAACTCAACTCCATCGTCTTTGCGATATAGGTACCACTCTTTCCCCCGCTCTTTTTCACCAGATGGATATTAGAAATGACCATTCCCCGATCAATGGCTTTACACATATCATAAATGGTGAGGCCTGCCGCAGCCACCGCTACAAAGGCCTCCATCTCTACACCTGTTCGGGCATTAATCTTGGCCTTGGCTTCGATGTCGATTCGACTCTCTTTTTCAAAGGGGAAAAAATTGATTTCGATATGGGAAAGATTTAAAGGATGGCACATGGGAATGATATCAGAGGTTCTTTTGGCAGCCATAATGCCTGCCACCCTGGCCACTGAAAAGACCTCTCCCTTTTCAATTTTCCCTGACATAATTCTTTTAAAGGTATTTTTATTCATAAAGACTGATCCTCTAACAATGGCCTCCCTCCGGGTTTCCCTTTTTTGACTCACATCCACCATCTTTGCCCGACCCTGTTTATCGATATGAGTTAATTTTAACATTTGACCCCCAATCGAGTGAAACATTCCTCTTGTTTTTGATCCAAAAATTTTTAACCCCTTACCCCTAACGGTTTACGGCGCTGATCATCCTCCTATTGACGACATATTTCTCTGACATTTTTTAAATTGATGGCTGTTAATCTGGTGTTTCTCCGGTTTTGACTTCAAGGCCTCAAGCAATCTTTCCTTCAGTTCCTCATCCCCTGCTCCATTTCTGAGGTATTGCCGGACATCGATCTCTTCGTCAGAAAAGAGACAGGTCCGGATCTTTCCATCAGGAGTTAATCGAAGACGATTACAGTTTCCACAGAAGTGGTCACTCACAGGTCCAATAAGACCTATTTCTCCCAAGGCCCCCTCGAAACGAAATCTCTGTGCAGGTCCGTCCAGTGGATCAGATGGAACCGGAATAAGAGGAGCCTTTCTTTCCAGACGGGCTTTAATCTCTTTGATGGTCAGGATTCTTCCTTCTTTCCATTCCTCTCCATTTCCAGAAGGCATATACTCGATATATCGGATGGTCAGGGGAAGACGAAAAGTCAGTTGGGCAAAGGATTCGATCTCATCATCATTCATTCCTCGAATAGCAACCATATTAATCTTGATGGGGGAGAGCTGAACGTTTAAAGCCTCCTCGATCCCTTTCCATACCTGTTCAAAACCGTCCCTTCTTGTAATTTGGTAAAACCTCTCCTTTTGGAGGGTATCTAAACTGATATTGACCCTTTTTAATCCAGCCTCTTTCAGGGTCTTCGCAAAATCTTTCAAGAGAATTCCATTGGTCGTGAGGCTTAAATCCTTTATTCCTTCGATCTTTGAGAGATTGGCTACAAACTCTACCATCCCTTTTCGGACCAAAGGTTCTCCTCCGGTAAGCCTGACCTTAGAGATTCCCTCGGCCACAAAGAGACGGACCAGCCGAAGAATCTCCTCATAGGTCAGAATCTCATTATGAGGAATCAAAGGGATTCCTTCTTCAGGCATACAGTAACGACATCGGAGATTGCATCGGTCAGTGACCGAAATTCTAAGATAGTTGATTCTTCGTTTATAAGGATCGAACAGCATCTCTTTTCCCCAAACCCCTAACTCGGAATCTCCAATTCTTCTCCTGTTCTGGAGACATCGTAGCCACCCATCTGGAGAACCTGGGTTTTAAATTCTTCCGATCGAATCGTTTCGATGAGAGTCTGAATCCTTCTATCTTCAAAGAAGGTGGAAGGGATGAGGAGATCGTACCGTTCTTTGGCCACCGGGATGAAATCGAGCCCCAGAGCTCTTGCAGCGGAGAGGATTCCCAATCCCGCATCTGCAATGCCACTGGCAACCATTGAGGCCACTCCCATATGGGTAAATTCCTCCCTTTCGTAACCCTGAATCTCTTTTGGATCAATGGAGAGGCTTTTAAGGAGGTGATCGAAAAGGATTCTTGTTCCCGAGCCTTTCTGACGATTGATAAAGAGGATCCCTTTTCGAGTCAAGTCCTTCAGGCCTTTGATGTCTTTGGGATTTCCTGGCCGAATGATTAATCCCTGTTCTCTGAAGACAAGATGAATCATCCGGAGTTCTTTTCCTTTCAGATAGTTTTGGATATAAGGGAGGTTATATTCCCCTGAATCGGGGTCAAGCAGATGGATCCCGGCAATATGGCAACTCCCTTCTCGGAGGGCAAAGATTCCTCCTAAACTCCCAACAGGATGGGACGAGAAAAAGACGGGAGGATAACGCCTCCTCAAAAGATTGGCCAAGAGGTCGAGGGTAAGATCGTGGCTCCCCACCATTACCACGGCATCGAGCACTTCTTCAGGAGGTTTGAGCAATTCTACTTCGATTTCCTGGCCCTCATCTAAGCCTTCGGAGAAGGGAGGGATTCGAACCACTCCATCTGCATGAGTAAAGGAAGTGAGCACTCCTGCCCCTCGAGGAAGAGGATTCAGATAAACCTTTTCTCCCACCTTACCCATCTTCACTCTTAAAAACTCCTCAACTCCCAATTTGGAAGGGATCTTTTTCATGCTCTTAGCCTTGAGCTTCGGTCGGGATGGCTTGATAAGACCCAGTGAGTGATGGAGGATAGGGCTAACCAATTCCTCGTAGGCCAAGACAGCAGAGACCGGATAACCAGGAATCCCAATGATGGGTCGTTCTCTAAACTTCCCCAAAAGGGTGGGTTTACCGGGCATCATTGAGATCCCATGGACTAAGACCTCCCCTGATTCCTCAATGATGGAACGGGTGAAGTCTTCTGAACCTGCTGAGGAGCCGGAAAGGAGGAGAATCAGATCGACTTCTTCTGAAATGGAATAAAGAGCCCTTTTGATTTGATCAAAATGATCTTCGACCAAGGGATGACGGATGGGTTCCCCTCCATCCTGAGCCACTCTTCCACAAAGGATATAAGAGTTTATCTCAATAATTTTAGATGGGGTTAGGTTGGATTCATAAGGATCCATTAATTCTGATCCTGTTGGAAGGATAAGAACCTTTGGCTTCTTCTTCACCTTGACTTCTAAATGGCCACTTGCCAGGAGAATCCCGATATCATAGGGAGAGATTCGATGATTCACCGGAAGAATCATTTCTGAGACAAGGAAATCCTCTCCGATGGGTCTTACGTGTTGCCAGGGATAAGCACTCTCCCTGATCTCCACCCGTTGGGAATCGATCTGGTAGACCTCTTCGATCATGATCACGGCATCCGTTCCAGAAGGGAGAGGATTCCCTGTATTTATAAAAAAGGCCTCTTTCCCGAGGGTCAAGATTTTGGGAGATTCATCTGTGGCTCCAAAAGTGATTTTCGATGCAACAGCAATCCCGTCCATGGCGGCACAAAGATAGGGGGGGGAGGAGATTTTTGCAAAGATAGGTTCAGCAGTGACCCGGCCGATGCTCTGAGGTACCTGGACCGTTTCTGTTCCTAACCGAATGAGAGTGGCGAGAACCGAGGAGATGGCCTTGGCCTCTTCAAGCGATTTCTTTTTTAAATATATCCTTCGCTTCATAAAAGAAAGACCTCTGCCTCTTCCCCTTCTTCAATCCCTTCCACATTGATATCAATTTTTAAAAGCCCATCGGCATCGACCAGATGAGAGATGACCCCGGATTTCCCAAAAACAGGTCGAGCCCAGTAAATTCCGTCCTTCTCTTCCAATTTGACTCTTACGTAGTCTTCTCTACCTGCAATAGAAGGAATAGGTCTTGAAGCCCTCGCCCTTATTTTCAACTGACGCCATGCACAATCCTTTGGGATCCCGGAAAGAAGTCTTAAAATGGGTTTCCCGAAAAAATGAAAGATCACGATGGCAGAGACAGGATGACCCGGAAGGCCCAAAAAGGGTTTTCCATCAATCTCGGCAAGGAGGGTGGGTTTTCCAGGTCGAATGGAAAGGCCGTGCCCAAGGATCTCTGTGTTGGGAAGGGATCGAAGAACTTCCCTGGTTAAGTCCATCGTTCCAACGGAACTTCCTCCTGTGATGACCACAAAATCAGTTTCTTTTAGTCCTTTCTCAATTTTCTCAAGAAGATCCTCCATTCGATCTTTGGCAATTCCGAGAAAGACAGGGATCCCTCCATTTTCCTTCACCAGGGAGGAAATCGTATAACGATTGATATCTCTTATTTCCCCTGGCGAAGGGTCCTTTTCTATAGGAACAATCTCATCTCCTGAAGAGATCACTCCAACCTTTGGTTGGAGATAAACCCTTATAGTCTTTTTCCCGATCCCTGCCAGGAGTCCTATATCCTGAGGTTTGATGAAATGACCCTTTTGAAGGAGAACCTCTCCAGCCTTTACATCTTCCCCTATCTGGATGACATTCTCCATCGGAGATAAAGGTTTTGTCACGGAAAGGGTTTGAGGATCGATCTGCTCCGTATATTCTATCATCTGCACCGCATCGGCTCCTTTTGGGACCATCCCTCCGGTTGCCACCTTGACAGCCTCTCCCTCTTTTACTTCTATCTCTGAGACCATGCCCATGGGAATTTCACCAATCACTTTCAGGAGGACAGGGTTCTTTTCTGAGGCCCCATAGGTGTCTTTCGCCTTTAATGCAAAGCCATCGACTGTGGAGCGAGGAAATTGGGGAAGAGGAACAGAAGAAATGACCTCCTCAGCAAGCACTCGATGGAGGGATTCCTCTATCGGAACCCTTTCGTCTGAGAGGGGTTTAAATCGCTCGATCTTCAAGAGGAGTTGTTGAGGAGTCTGAACCTGAAAGAATCCTTTCACCTCAATGTTTTCCTTTCCGTCATCTGTGAGAATGAAAAAGCCGATACCCGTGTTTGGGTATCGGCTTTTAACAACCCTCTTTTGGATCTCCTTTCCAAACACGGGAGGTATGGCCGTTTCCAGCCACGCCCTAACGGCCCATTTCCATATCCCTCATTTTTCGGAACTTAGGAAAAGGGCTCGGAGATGATCTTACAAAAAATCTAAAGTGTTTTTTTTAAATTGTCAATGGTGAATCTACCAAGGGTGATGGACATTCCAGTAATCCCTCACTCAGATGGGGAATAAGCCCGAGAGGGGTATTGGAGAAACCCAAAGTGCGGCTACCTTAAATGGTCCATAGAAATCCTTACTTTGGTTGGTTTTAATCAGAAACCCATTTCAACGATAGATCGATTCGT
>CAZMWF010000020.1:0-18383 GCA_964570075.1 uncultured Syntrophaceae bacterium
TTGGTTTTAATCAGAAACCCATTTCAACGATAGATCGATTCGTAGGATTCATTTATATTCAATCCATCCGCGTTCTATGGGTTTCGGAAATACTCCTGTCGGGCTTAAAATGATTTCCCCGCTTCAGTGAGGCATTACCCCCTCGGGTAATCCCTCACTGAAGAGTGTGAATATATATGGGTCCGACAGGGATGCCTCCGAAAATCTTAGAATGCGGACCAATTTTATAGCTTTTATGTAGGGCCAACAACAATAAAAGCAATGGGGTCAAGAGGTGACAGGGTTGGAGATTTAATAGTTAAGGAGCGATTTAAGGTTACCGCTCTAAGATTTTCTCCAGCATCCCTCTCGGACCCTTCCGCCAACCGTATGGGGGGTTATCCTATCGCGCTTAAAATGATCTCCCCTTCAGGGGTAACCTATAATTATAGACATTTAAATCATTTTTGATTATGATAGATTTGAAAAGAGAGGAGAGACATGAAGGTTGCGATTTCAGGAAAAGGTGGGGTAGGAAAGACGACCCTTGCGGGAGTGATGGCTCGACTTTTGGCCGATGAAGGGAGAAAAGTATTGGCCATTGATGCCGACCCCGATTCTAATCTTGCTTCGGCGATCGGGCTTCCGAAGGAACTTACAGCCAAGCTTTCTCCTATTGCCTCCATGACCTCTCTCATCGAAGAGAGAACCGGAGCGAAGAAGGGAACCTTTGGTGCTCTCTTTAAACTCAACCCTAAAGTGGATGATCTCCCTGATGAATTAGGAGTGACTTACCAGGGGGTCAAACTCCTTCTCTTAGGATCTATTCCACAGGGAGGGGGAGGCTGCTTCTGTCCCGAGAATGTCCTTCTAAAGAATCTTCTGCGTCATATTTTGATCCAACGAGATGAGGCCCTCATTATTGATATGGAAGCGGGATTGGAACATTTAGGAAGGGGAAGCACGGGATATGTCGATGCCCTCATCATTGTGGTTGAGCCAGGACAGAGGGCGATCAATACAGCCAGACAGATCCGAAAACTGGCCGAGGATTTAAAGATCCAAAGGATCATGATTGTGGGAAATAAAGTCACCTCCGAGCAGGATAGGAAACTCATCGAGGAGAATCTTGCTGATTTTCCGATTTTAGGGCATATAAGCTTTAATCCGATGATCCTTCAGGCGGACCGTGAGGGTCAATCTCCTTATGATTTAGATGGTCAGATTCGTGAGGAAGTGAAAGCCATCTTAAAGGAATTGGAGAAAAGGATTTAGACGAAGATGATTCGGACAATCTTTGTCTGGTCCTGCATCGTGATGGCTACGTTAGCCTTGGGAATCTTGGCTCTGATCACCGTTTCCTTCGATCGAAAGGGAAAGGTGGTTCACCAGTATGCCAGGCTCTGGGGAAAGGTGGCCCTCTGGGCAAATGGGGTCAAGGTGAGGGTGGGAGGACTTGAAAATCTAAAAGGAAAGGGGCCTTATGTTTTCATGTCGAACCACCAGGGAAGCTATGATATCTTCGCCCTGTTGGGCCATCTTCCTTTCCAGTTCAAATGGCTGGCCAAAAAGGAACTCTTCTCCATTCCTTTCTTTGGCTGGACCATGGCTGCTGCAGGATATATCAGTGTCGATCGAAAAGGGACCCGTGAGACTGTCGAGGCGATGAATGAAGCCGCCCACAAGATTCGAGAAGGAATGTCTGTCGTCATCTTTCCTGAAGGGTCTCGGAGTCAGAACGGGAGCCTTCAACCCTTCAAGAAAGGGGGGTTCACCTTGGCCATCAAATCAAGAGTTCCCATTGTTCCAATCGCCATTGATGGAAGTCGAACGATCATGCCCAAAGATAGACTTAAAGTCTCCCCCGGAGAGATCTGGATCCAGTTGGGATCTCCCATTGATACAGAGAATTTTTCACTCAAAGATCGAGAGTTTTTGATGGCGAAGGTAAAGGAGAGGATAACCGAGAACCTGGATTCGATTTTAAAGATGAGGGGTGAGGAGAGCCGTGGTTGAAGATTCTCTCAAAGAGAAAATCAAGCGAGAGAGCATAGGGATTCTTCTCTTTTCCATCGCCCTCTTTATCTTTCTAAGCCTTTTCTCCTATGATCCAGGAGACCCTTCCTTCTTCACCTATACCTCCTCCAAAACAAGAGGGATTCATAACTGGATGGGGATTATCGGCTCCTATCTCTCAAGCCTTCTTCTTCAAGGATTTGGGTTTCCTTCCTTTCTCATTCCCTTTTTCTTAGGAATCTATGCTTTCAGTTTCATTCTTCGCTGGGAGTGGAGATGGTTGGGGATTAAATTCGGGGGATCGCTTCTCCTCCTTCTCTCCTCTTCCTCCCTCTTCAGTCTCTGGATGAAACCCTTTCATCTTTACCCCCGGGAGATCTCAGGAGGAGGTTTTATTGGAGAGATCCTATCCAGAAGCCTGGTTCGATACGTCAATCTCCCAGGGTCAACCATTCTCCTCATCGCCGTTTTCATCCTGGGATTCATTCTGGCAACAGGGGTTTCTTTTATTGGGTTGATCCACCGAATAGGTCAGGCCATTGCTGCACTGGCTGAGAAGGTTTCCACCCTCGAGATCATCAGGCGAGAACGTTCAGAGAGGGCCAGGAGACTGGATAAACGTAAAAAAGAGAAGGAGAGGGTGGAGAGGGAGGAGACCCCCCAGGTGGTCACACCCCCTTCAGTCGAAAAACCGAAAATGGCGAAGAAGCAGGAAGAGGCTCCCAAACAGGAAGCCTTTGAGTTTGTTAAACCAAAGAAGGTGTTTGAACTCCCACCCCTCTCTCTCCTCGATGCAGAGATAGAGAAGAGACAGAAGATCGACCGGGATAGCCTCATTATGAACGCAAAGATCCTGGAGAAGAAGCTACTCGACTATGGAGTAGAGGGGAAGGTCGTGGAGGTCAGACCCGGTCCTGTCATTACGGTCTATGAGTTCGAACCTGCTCCGGGGGTGAAGGTCAGTCGAATTGTCAGTCTGGCTGATGATCTGGCTTTGGCCTTAAGCGCTGTCACCATCCGAATTGTAGCCCCTATTCCAGGAAAGTCCGTGGTTGGAATCGAAGTCCCCAATACCCATCGGGAGACCGTCTATCTTAAGGAGATCATTGATTCCGAGGCCTTTCGAAACTCTAAATCCAAACTGACCTTTGCCGTAGGGAAGGATATCTCAGGAGAGCCTTTCGTGATCGACCTCGCAAGACTTCCCCATCTGTTGATTGCCGGCTCTACGGGTTCTGGGAAGAGTGTCTCTATCAATTCCATGATCTGTAGTATTCTCTTCAAGGCCACTCCGGAGGAAGTTCGATTCCTCATGATCGACCCCAAAATGCTTGAGCTTTCTGACTATGACGGGATCCCCCATCTTCTTCTTCCAGTGGTGACCAATCCCAAAAAGGCAGCGAGTGCATTGAAGTGGCTGGTCGATGAAATGGAGCGGCGATACACCGTCCTGGCTGAAAAGGCGGTTCGGAATATTGAACACTATCATCAAAAATTAGAGAAAGAAGGGAAAGAGAGAGGAAGGGTGTATAAAAGAAAGGGGGATTCGTTAGAGGGAGAAGAGGGGCCGTCTCCGGAGGAGATGGAGAGGCTTCCTTACATTGTGGTGGTCATCGATGAACTGGCCGACCTGATGATGATCTCCTCGAGAGAGGTAGAAGAATCGATCACCCGACTTGCCCAGATGGCTCGAGCGGTAGGAATTCATCTGATCCTTGCCACCCAGAGGCCTTCGGTCGATGTCCTCACCGGCATCATCAAGGCCAATTTCCCCGCACGCATCTCCTTTCAGGTGACCTCCAAAGTAGACTCCCGAACCATTCTGGATACGATAGGAGCAGAACATCTCCTGGGTTCGGGAGATATGCTCTTTCTTCCTCCTGGAAGTTCCAAATTGGTGAGGATTCATGGAGCCTATGTGTCCAGTGCCGAGATTAAACGGATTGTCGAATTTTTGAAAAAGCAAGGTCCCCCTTCCTATGAGTCGTCCATCCTTCTTGAAGAGAAGAGGGAGAAAGGGGCACAGGGGGAAGAAGCGGAAGAATATGACGAAAAGTATGATGAGGCGGTGGCCTTTGTGGCAGAAACCGGGCAGGCCTCCATCTCTCTCATCCAAAGGCGATTTCGAATCGGCTATAATCGGGCAGCACGGATCATTGAAAAGATGGAGGAGGAGGGGGTCGTGGGCCCTTCTGATGGGATCAAGCCCAGGGAGGTCTTGATCAAAAAGATAGAGCCATAGAGGAGGAGGATGTGAGAAAAACAGGAATGGGAATGGTTTGGTTTCTTTTTGCGGTTTTATCTGTTTCTGTGGGATTGGCGATGGAGTCTCAAACGGTCCTCACGGAAATCCAGAATCGATATGAGAAGACCCAGGATCTTGAAGCAAGTTTTGTTCAGGAATACATCGGCAAGGTGATGAGACAACCCCAGCAGTCAGAAGGAAAGGTCTATTTTAAAAAGCGAGGGATGATGCGGTGGGATTATAAAGTTCCTGATCAGAAACTGATCTCTGACGGCAGGACCCTCTGGCTCTATCAACCCGAAGAGAAACAGGTCTTTGTCTATTCTGCAGAGGAGATGATCAAAGAGTTTGGATTTCTTGCAGGAGTGGGGGATTTGAGACGAGATTTTAAGCTCCTCAATCCCCAGGAAGTTGCCCCCCAGAAAGAGGGCACTTATGTAGTGGAATTAATACCTCGGGAAAACCATCCCGCCGTCTCCAAACTCTCTTTCCGGGTCGATCCAAAAACCTATTACATCGTTCAGGTCGATGTGATTGATGGTTTGGGAAACGTGACCCGAACCCGTCTTATGGAGATTCGAACGAACCAAGGTCTTCCCGATTCTTTCTTCCAATTTAAAATCCCACCCGGAGTGGAGGTGATTAAAACTCCCTCCTCTTCTTCTCCCGGAGGAAAAGGGGTTCCCAAAAAGTAAGAAATGCCAGTCTTCAGAACGGAAGCCATTGTCACCCGATCCCTCCCTTATGGAGAATCGGATCGAATTCTCACCTTTTTTACGAGAGATTTTGGGAAGCTAAAAGGGGTGGCCAAGGGAGCGAGGAGAAGCAGAAAACGATTTCAGAATGCTCTTGGCCTTTTTACCTATCTTCGCTTAATCTTCTTTGATCGCGAGGGAATGGGTCTGGTCCGGGTTGAGGGAGCCGATGTCCTGCAGGGATTCCCTCACATTCGAGAGAGCCTGAAAAGATTCTATTACGGGAGTTACTACCTTGAACTGATCAACGAAATGGCAGGGGAGAGAGAGGCCAATCAAGAGGCCTTTGAGCTTCTTTTCTCCTTTCTTTCGGATCTCGAGTCGGAAGAACCTAAGGAAGAGTGGTTGCGAATGTTCGAGGTCAGAATGCTCTCCCTCTTTGGGTATCGCCCCCATCTCATCCGTTGTGGCCTCTGCCATAGAGAATGGAAGGAATTGGAGGGAGAAGCCCATCTATTTTTTTCTATCGAGAAAGGGAGTTTAGTTTGCGGTCCCTGTTCCAAGGGTTACAATAATCTTTATCCTCTCTCTCTGGGAACGGCTCGTTTGATCGATGAGATTTCTCAACTGGATTTAAAAAGGCTTTCGAGACTTCGCTTTACCTCTCAGGCATTGACCGAGAGTCGAGAATTTCTTCCAAGATTTATTGAACACGAGTTGGGAAAGGAATTGAAGTCCTTAAAAACTTTAAAGAATTTAAAGGAAAAGAGTTGATTCAAACCCTTTTAGGATTTGACATTTGAACCCCTTCGTGCTAAACCCAACCCGTTAATAAGAGGGGAGGAGTGAAAGGATGGACTTTCAGGAATTGATCTTTGCTTTGGAGAGGTTCTGGGCCGATCAAGGATGTGTGATCCAGCAACCCTATGATATTGAAGTGGGTGCAGGAACCTTTAATCCTGCCACCTTTCTTAGAGTGTTAGGACCTGAGCCATGGAGGGTCGCCTATGTGGAGCCTTCCCGTCGTCCAACCGATGGCCGATACGGAGAGAATCCAAACCGTCTTCAACATTATTATCAATACCAGGTCATCCTTAAACCCTCTCCTCTCGACGTTCAGGAGATCTATCTTCAAAGTCTGAAGTCTTTGGGAATAGACCCGTTGGATCATGATATCCGATTCGTGGAGGATGACTGGGAGTCCCCCACCCTGGGAGCATGGGGATTGGGATGGGAGGTCTGGCTGGATGGGATGGAGATCACCCAGTTCACCTATTTTCAACAGGCTGGTGGGATTGAGCTCTCCCCTATCCCTGTAGAACTGACCTATGGGATAGAAAGAATTGCCATGTTCCTTCAGGGGGTCGATAATGTCTTCGATCTTCAATGGACAAAAGGGATTCGCTATGGAGATCTCCACCATCGAGGAGAGGTAGAATTCTCGAAATATAACTTTGAGGAAGCCGATGTGGAGATGCTCTTCCGCCTCTTTGATATGTATGAAAAGGAGTCGAGGGCCCTTGTCCAGAAGGGTCTGGTCCTTCCTGCTTATGATTATTGTTTGAAGACCTCTCATACCTTCAATCTTCTTGATGCCAGAGGAGCGATCAGTGTGACCGAGAGGATGGGCTACATCCTGAGGGTAAGAGCATTAGCGAGGCTCTGTGCCGAGGCCTACCTCAAACAGAGAGAGGAGATGGGATTTCCACTTTTGAAGAGAAAGGGCTAAAGGGAAGGGGATATGAAAGAGCTTCTTTTAGAGATTGGAACAGAGGAGATTCCTGCCAAATTTATACCGGAGGCATTGAATGAGTTTAAGCACCTGATTCAGAAGGAGTTTGAAACTTATCGGATCGATTTCGAGGGAGTTCAAACCTTCGGGACTCCGAGGCGATTGGTTCTCTACGTCTCTTCTCTCTCGGAGAAACAGAAGGATAAGGAGATTAGAAAGATTGGTCCTTCCAAACAGGCAGGTCTGGATGCTCAAGGGAGGCCTACTTCGGCAGCCATCGGTTTTGCAAAAAGCCAGTCTGTTCCGGTGGAATCCCTTCAAGTCATAGAGACCGAAAAGGGAGAATATCTCTGTGCGATAAAGAAGGAGACTGGAAAACCAACCGACGGGCTCCTAAAAGAGATGCTTCCGAAGGTCATCCTCTCCATCCCCTTTCCGAAATCGATGAGATGGTCCGATGTCTCGATCCGCTTTGCCAGGCCCATACACTGGATTCTATGTCTTTACGGAGGAGAAATCATCCCCTTTGAAGTAGGAAATATTCGGAGTGGAGAGGTGACCTATGGCCACCGATTCCTTCACCCTGACCCGATCAGGGTGAAGGATTTTTCGTCCTATCTCAAAGCGACTCGTGAGGCCTTTGTGATGGTTGACCCTGAAGAACGAAGGAGAAAGATTGAAGAGGGGATGCTACAGGCGGAGCGAAAGGTTTCAGGGAAGGTGCTGAAGGATGAGGAACTTCTCAAGGAAGTCAACTTTCTGGTCGAGTATCCTGTCGTCCTCTGTGGCCGTTTTGACGAAAAGTTCCTTTCTCTCCCAGAGGAAGTGGTAACCCATTCCATGATGGAACATCAGAGATACTTTCCTTTGATGGACTCTCAAGGGAGATTGCTCCCCTTTTTTGTTTTTATCAGTAATATCTCCCCAAGGGATGAGAAAGTGGTAATCCAGGGCAATGAGAGGGTTCTCAAGGCAAGGCTTTCGGACGCCGAGTTCTTTTTCCATGAAGACCTGAAAGTCCCTCTCGAGCAGAGGGTCGAAGAGTTAAAGAAGGTGGTCTTTCAGGCGAAATTAGGAACCTCTTATGAAAAGGTCCTGCGATTTAAAGAGATTGCCTCTTATCTTGCGAAGCGAATCCATCCTTCCATTCAAGACACCGTGGAGAGGGTGTCTCTCCTCTGTAAAGCGGATTTGGTGACCGGAATGGTGGGAGAGTTTCCAAAACTACAAGGAGTGATGGGGAGGGTCTATGCACGCCTATCCGGGGAGAAGCCGGAAGTTTATGAAGCCATCTATGAACATTATCTTCCCGCTTTTGCGGGAGATCGATTGCCATCCAGTCCAGTAGGGGACCTGGTGAGTATTGCCGATAAGATGGATACGATCGTGGGGTCTTTTGGAATCGGGGTTGCTCCTACCGGAACCTCCGACCCTTTTGGATTGAGACGTCAGGCATTGGGAATCATAAGGATCCTTATTGAGAAAGGCTACTCGATCTCCCTCGGAGAACTCATCGAATTCAGCGGAACTCTCCTCAAAGAGAAGATGGAGCGTCCCTTGGAAGAGGTCAAACAGGAGGTCCTCGAGTTCTTCAAGGTCCGATACCAAAATTTTCTTTTGGAAAAAGGATATCCCTATGATGTCGTAGAAGCCGTCCTCTCCACTCCATTTGATGATCTCTTAGACCTCCAGAACAGGATAGAGGCTTTAGAGAAGGTGAAGGATCGGGAAGACTTCAAATCGATCGTCATCGGTTTTAAACGAGCCATGAACATCCTTAAAGGAATCGTCCTGAATAAAGGAATTCGTCCCTCCTTATTTTCTCATCCTGCAGAGGAGGAACTTTTCGAGGCCTGGAGGAAAACGAAAGAGAAGGTAGATTACTCCCTCTCACAAAGAAATTATGCCTCTGCCCTCCTTGAGATGAGTCAGTTGAGGCAACCCATCGATCAGTTCTTTGACAGGGTTCTGGTGATGGTGGAGGATGAGAAGGTCCGGTCCAATCGCCTGGCTTTGCTCAAAGAGATCACCCAGCTCTTTCTCCGGTTCGCCGACTTCTCAAAGCTCACCTGAAAAGGTTTGTCCCTTTCCTCCTGAAATGAAGCAAAATAGAAGTCGAAAAGGATTTCTGATATAATAATAAGATAATGGAGGCATCAAGAGCGATGGATTTGTCCTTCCTCGACCAGCCTTCGATTTTAAGTTTTATTTTCTATCCCAGAAAGGAATTCAAAGACCACCCCGGGAATGGCTTCGATCTCTTCGTGCCAGTGGAATCCCAGATTTCCATTTCCTCAAGATTTTACTTGGGTCATTCTCAGTGGCCCTGGATCCTCTATTTTCACGGCAATGGTGAGGTGGTGAGCGATTACGATGAGTTGGCTCCTTTCTATCATCAAATCGAGGTCAATTTGGTGGTGGCAGACTATAGGGGCTACGGGGCAAGCGGTGGGGAGCCTACCTTGAGTCACCTTTTAAGGGATTCCCACAAAATCTTTCTGGCCATAAAAGAAGAACTCTTGAAAAGAGGACTTCGGAATGAGGTGTGGGTGATGGGGAGATCTCTCGGAAGTCTCTCAGCCCTGGAGCTGGCTTCCTTGTTTCATGAGGAGATAAAAGGGTTGATCATAGAGAGTGGTGCTGTCAGTATGGTCAGGGTCTTTCGAAATTTAGGGGTTCCCATTGATGGGAGGACCGTAGAGAAGATTGATCGAGAATGGGAGGAAAAGGTGAGCGGCATTTCCCTCCCTTCTCTCATCATCCACGGGGGTCGAGACCGTCTTGTTCCAGTAGAAGAGGGGCGTCAGCTTTATCGGTGTTTAGGCTCAACGGAAAAGAAGCTTCTCATCATTCCCGAGGCTACTCATAACGATATTCTCTGGGTTGGCTTCAAGGACTACTTTAAAGCCATCCATGACTTTATTAAAGAAGGCCATTTTTAGGAAATGGGATGATGGATTCTTTAAAAGAGAAGATAGAGCGGCTCCCAAATCATCCGGGAGTCTATCTCTTTAAGGACAGAAAGGGCTCCATTCTTTATGTAGGAAAGGCGGGAAACCTCCGTCACCGGGTAAGCTCCTATTTTCAGAAACAGGAGATAAAAGATGCAAAGACTCTGGCCCTCCTTGACAGGGTGGCCGATATTGAGACCATCATTACGGATACAGAGAAAGAGGCCTTGATCCTTGAGGACCATCTGGTCAAAGAGCATCATCCTCGATATAATGTCAAACTACGAGATGATAAGAGATATCCCTGTCTGAGACTGACCATCGAAGAGGATTTTCCTACCCTTCAAATCGTCAGACGGATCAAGAGAGATGGCTCCCTCTATTTTGGTCCCTATCCCTCTGCTACCACCCTCAAAGAGACCTTGAAGCTCATTCGAAAACTTTTCCCTATTCGGACCTGTCATCAACTCAAGTTTTCCAATCGGACTCGTCCCTGCATCAATTACGAAATGGATCGCTGTCTGGCTCCCTGTTGCGGAAAGGTCGATTCAGCCCAGTATAGAAAGATGATCGAAGGGGTAAGGATGTTTCTCGAGGGAAAAAACAAAGATCTTATAGAGCAGCTCCGAAGAGAGATGGAAAGAGAGGCCGAGGAGCTTCGTTTCGAGAGGGCGGCAAAGATTCGAGATCAGATCGAAGCCATCCAGTATATCCTCGAGAGGCAGAAGATGGTCTCTACCGATTTTATCGATCAAGATGTGATCGGGACTCATACTCAAGATCACACCCTCATCCTCTATTGTCTTTTCATTCGCGGGGGAAAGCTCCTCGGAGGAAAGGGGTTCTCCTTCCCTCTCTCTGGACTTCCAGAGGAAGAGATGCTGGGCTCCTTTCTCCATCAATACTACCGGGAAGGGCGATTCATTCCCCAGCAGATCCTGATTCCAACACCTATTCCCGAACAGGAATGTATGGAGCAGTGGCTTACGGAGATGAGCGGGAGGAAGGTCAGGATTTTAGTCCCCGAAAAAGGGGAGAAGAAGAGACTGATTGAGATGGCCCGGGAAAATGCCGAGAAATTTCTCGGGATAGAGGTCGATCGGAAGAGAAGCAAAGAGGAACTTCTTTTGACGTTGAAGGAAAGACTTTGTCTCAGTCGGATCCCCAATCGAATCGAAGCCTTCGATATCTCTAACCTTCAAGGGGGAGAAGCAGTCGGCTCCATGGTGACCTTTGATCATGGAGAACCTTTCAAAGAGGGTTATCGTCACTATCGAATCAAAACGGTCGAAGGCGTCGATGATTACGGAATGATGTATGAAGTGCTTCTTCGTCGTTATCAAAGAGCCTTAGAAGAGAAGAATCTTCCCGACCTCATCCTATTGGATGGGGGAAGAGGCCAGTTAAACGTAGCCCAGGAAGTCATGAGGGAGCTCCAAATCCAAGAGATAGACCTTTTGAGTCTGGCCAAAGAGAAAGCCGGGGAAAAGGGTTCACCCATTCGACTCCCAAAGAAAGGGGAGAGAATCTATCATCCCCAATTTAAGGAACCCTTTATCCTGGGGAAAACCTCTCCTCTCCTTCAATTTCTTGACCGAATTCGAGATGAAGCCCATCGGTTTGCCCTCACCTATCATAAAAAGTTGAGACGAAAAGAGAGGGTGAGGTCAGAGTTAAGCCAGATCCAGGGGATAGGGAAGGAGAGGCAGAGAGAACTCTTAAGATACTTTGGGAGCCTTGAGAAGATCAAAGAGGCTTCCATAGAAGAGTTGAAAAAGGTTCCCAAAATGAATCTCACCGTGGCAAAAAGGGTTTACGAATCCTTTCATCCCTCTGCCTCCGACGGAAACCCTTCTTAAACCTTTTGATACTCTCCGGTCTCCACCTTGTACCAGACCACATGGGTCACATTGAAACCTGCCTTTTTAAAATCCAGGACAATAGGTTCTGGATGGGTGGTTTTAAGCCTCAGGACAATCATCCAGTCCTTTTTCTCCGGTCTTGGGAGGGTCACCAGGCTGAGAATGATCGTCTGATGATCTTCGACTATCGAGATGATCTTCTTGAGGTCGCCCAATTTTGCCCCCAGTCCCTCGATGGTGATCCTTGTGCCTTCTTCTTTTAGTCCTAAAATGCGGATCACGAAACGGACCAGATCGGATTCGGTCGTAATCCCTACCAACTTCCCATTTTCCATGACAGGGAAGGAGCCAACCTTCTTTTCCTGTCCAATCCTTAAGGCCTCTTCAAACGTCGTATCCGGAGTCACCGTGATTGGATTCTTCTTCATAATCTCTTTGACCTTCATCTTGGCGAGCAGGTAGTTCAGCTCATAGACGCTTAAAGAGGTGGCTGGTGAAGGAGAGGCCATCAGGATGTCGTGCATGGTGACGATGCCTACTAATTTGCCTTTGTCCACTACGGGAAGTCTTCGGATGTTATTCTCTGACATGATCTTCTGGGCATCCAGAACCAATGTTTCGCTGTCCACGGTGATTGGATTTTTGGTCATCAAATCTCTTACTCTCATCTTCTACCTCCTTCTTTAAAGGGTTAAAAAAAGGGTGAGTCCACCCATTCCAAAACAGTAATAAGAAAAATGAGAAATCTTTCCTATCCTAATTACCTTCATCAGAAAGGTCAAGGATAAAAGTCCGGTTCCTAAGGCCGCTCCCATCCCAATTAGAATGATAGGCCATTCCGGTGAAGACCCTATCTTCTTCCATTCCAGACACATAGCCCCCAGAATGGCTGGAACTGAAATAAGAAAAGAGAACCTCCCTGAAAGCTCACGGTCCAGACCACGTAAAAGCGCTGTTGAAATGGTGGCTCCTGAGCGAGAGATTCCGGGAATGATGGCCATACCCTGGGCAACCCCAATTAAGAAGGCATCCCTCCATCCCATTTCGTTCAAAGCCCTTCCTTTCTGAGTTGACCATCGGATTAACCAGAGTCCCACTCCAGTGATAAAGAACATTATCCCTACCATCTTGGGTTTGGAAAAGAGCATTTCAAACCAATCCCTGAAAAGCAGACCGATGAGCCCTGTTGGAAGACAGGCTAAAACGATCCAGAAGAGCAGGAGTTTTTCTTCTTGATAGCCTTCTCTTCTTTTAACGATTGCGATTCCTCCTCGAAGGACCTTTAGAACATCTTTTCTAAAAAAGAGAAGCACGGCGAGGAGAGTTGAGACATGGAGCATCACATCGAAAAAGAGAGGGGATTCTTTCAATCCCAAAAAGGATTGAAAGAAGACGAGATGACCGGAACTGCTGACGGGAAGGAATTCAGTGAGCCCCTGAATCATTCCAAGAAAGAAAGCCTGAAATGGAGTAATGGGAGCCTCCTCTTGGTTACGAACTTTTTAAGGAAGAAGCAGCTTGGTTGACTTTCTCTTCTACGAATTGCTTGATCTTCTGAAGGCCTGTTTCACTTAGGGCCTCGAATCTGAGGACTAAAACGGGTTGGGTATTGGAGGCCCTGACGAGTCCCCAACCCTCTTCAAATTGAACCCTCACCCCGTCGACGTCGATGATAGGAAACTCTTTTCTCAAATCCTCCTTGACCTTCTCTACCACTCTGAATTTTATCTCATCCGGGCACTCCACCCGAATCTCCGGGGTAATATAAGTCTTTGGGACATCTTCGAGTAACTGAGAGAGTTTTTTTTCTGTTTTTGAAAGCAGTTCAACCAGTCGGCAGGAGGCATAGATGGCATCATCGTAACCAAAATATCGATCTGCAAAGAAAAGGTGACCGCTCATCTCCCCTCCTAAGAGGGCCTTCGTCTCCTTCATCTTCTCTTTGATCAAGGAGTGACCTGTTCGCCACATGATAGCCTTTCCCCCATGGCGTTCAATATCTTGAAATAGGTTCTGGGAACACTTCACCTCTGCGATGAAGGTGGCTCCTGGATGCTCTTTAAGAATCTCTCTCGAAAAGAGGATCATCAATTGGTCTCCCCAGATCATTCTCCCCTCATCATCGACGACTCCGATTCGATCTCCATCCCCATCATATCCGATTCCTATCTCGGCTTGGTTCTTTTTTACTCGTTCGATCAGGTCTTTGAGATATTCCGGAATAGTGGGATCTGGAAAATGATTTGGAAAACGCCCATCAATTTCACAGTAGAGTTCTTCCACTTCACAGCCTAAATCCTTGAGAAGGGGCCCTGCCACCAGGCCTGCGGTTCCATTTCCAGCATCGATGACCACTTTTACCTTTTTTTGAAGATGGATATCTCTCTTTATGTGAGCCTGATAGGCAGAGATAATCTCTTTTTCGATGAGTTTCCCTTTTCCTTTCTCGAAATCGCCCTTTTTGATGAGTTCGCCAAGCTCTTGAATCTCCTTACCAAAGATGGTGCTTTTACCTACAGAGACCTTAAACCCATTAAATTCTGGAGGGTTGTGGCTACCAGTAATCATCATCCCCCCATCCTTATCGAGATAAAAGAGGGAAAAGTAATACACTGGTGTTGGACAGAGCCCAATGCTGACCACTTCGCAACCTGTTGAAAGGAGACCATCGATCAGCGCTTCACTAAAGCCCTCTGAGCTTAACCTTCCATCGCGGCCTACCACGAGCGACTTTTTACCCCGTCGAACCATATAGGTTCCGAATCCCTGGCCAATTCTTCGGACGACCTCTGGGGTTAGGTCTCGATTGACCACACCCCGAATATCATATTCTCTATAGATCTGCGGATTGATCTCCATTCACGAACCCTCCAGAAGATTTTTTATTAAAATTATCCTAAATGGTGGAGAGATTCAACCCTTAGTATTGAAGTAAGGGGTGAGGAGTGAGGAGTGAGGGGTAAAGGGTGAGGGGTGAGGAGTGAAGAGTTAAAGCGATTTTTGACTTTTAGGACTGGATAGGATAAATTATCAAACGTCTTTCCATCCAATAAGAGGCCATTAAAATGGAGATCAAGGCTATCCGTGGATTCAATGACATCCTTCCTTCTGAGATAGGAAAATGGCAGTTCGTTGAGAGGATAGCTCGAGAGGTATTCGAAGGTTTTGGTTTTTCTGAGATTCGGATCCCTGTTCTTGAAAGGACAGAGCTTTTTACAAGAGGAATAGGAGAGTCCACCGATATCGTTGAGAAGGAGATGTATACTTTTCTGGATCGGAGTGGACACTCCCTCACCCTCCGTCCCGAAGCCACCGCCTCTATCGCTCGAGCCTATCTCGAACACCAGCTCTATAGCTTTGATCCTGTGGCAAAGCTCTATTTTATAGGCCCCATGTTTCGCTACGAAAGGCCTCAGAAAGGACGGTATCGTCAATTCTATCAAATCGATGCAGAAGTCTTCGGGGTGGGAAATCCAATGGTCGATGCTGAGGTCATCCTCATGTTGATGCATTTTCTGAGAAAAGTGGGGTTGGAACGGCTCGAACTTCATATTAACTCTTTAGGTTGCAGGAAGTGCCGCCCTCGCTACAGAGAAGACCTCAGGAATTTCTTGGAAAAGAAATCGTTTCAACTCTGTGAGGATTGCCAGAGAAGGCTTAAAATGAATCCTCTTAGAATCTTTGACTGTAAGGTCGAGACCTGTCAGGAAGCGATTGGAGAGGCACCAAAAGTCATCGATTTTCTTTGTGAAGAGTGTCAACTCCATTTTGACAGGGTGAAAGAGTATCTCCAAATGGTGGGTCTAGATTACCTTATCAATCCCAAAATGGTTCGAGGCCTCGATTATTATACCCGGACTGCTTTCGAAGTCATCTCCTATCATTTAGGCGCTCAGAATGCTGTGACAGGAGGAGGCCGATATGACCATCTCTTTAAAGAGATTGGAGGCCCTGACATTCCTGGAATCGGTTTTGCTGTCGGGATGGAGAGGCTGATCTCGTTGCTTCCGAGAGAAGAGAATGGTCAACCCCGTCCTCACCTCTTCATTGCGGCTTTAAGTGGAGAGCCGCAGAAAGAAGCATATCGGCTGGTCAATCAATTTCATCTCGAAGGGATTTGGGCTGAGTTGGACTACGAGGGAAAGAGTCTTAAGAGTCAGATGCGTCGAGCAGATAAGTTGAGGGCGCGATATGTCCTCATCCTCGGGGATGAAGAAATAAAGAAAGGGAAAGCCGTGCTAAGAGATATGGAGATTCATACCCAAGAAGAGATTCCCATTTCTGAATTGGTAAAAATTATTAAAGAGAAGATAGCCCATCTGAAAGACAGCTCAAAAAGTTGACCCTTTGAATCTTTAGTGCTATGATATTTTGTAAAAATTGGGTTCTTCTTTTTGAAATGGGGGATCGTTCAATGGTAGGACAACGGACTCTGACTGCTAAAGAAGAGGATTTTCTAACCCCTTGATATTTGGTCTGGCTTCCCGCAAAGCCTTGATAATCAAGCATCAGAAAGCTTTCTATCTGTTTTAGTCTTTTCCGTCTAATTCAGTCTTTTTGATCCATTTATGTCACAATTTTGTCACACTAAACAACGGAATTTTTATCCGTTTTTCAGAGGAGGAATGCTTTTTACGACTCTTCTGGATTACTTTTTTAATTCTCCCATGCCCTTTGAGTGGTTTATTTAGAAGAACCACTTCTCAGAGTTGATATTATCTTCATAGGCATAGGTTTTTAGTTATTCCCCGGGTCTATCTTAGTATCCCATATCTATTGGTTTCCCTCATTTTCTCAAGATAGAGAGTTATGACTTTTTTCAAATGTTTGGACGGAGGAGGATAAGTTTTAGAGCCTGAGAGATTCTTAGACCTTTCTAAAAGGGAAGTAATATGAAGAGGCGATTTCCCTTGGAGATATATTCCTTTTTCCCATCCTACCCCTTATAAATGGGGTTACCCCCGTTTTTCTTATCTTACTTGAAAAATGGGGCGAAGTACAGGCCGTATCGCTTCCTGCTTCCGGCTCTATAATATCAAAACCTGTGACCCATTCCCCTTTTACAATAGGGGGAAGATAGTTTTTCTTATCTCCTCTGAATCATATAGAAGGAGCCTATCACTCCCGAAAATGGTTTGGGCCAGAGCCTGAGCGAGTCCAGGTTCAGCCCTCCAAAACCCATCAAGATTAAGAGTATGTTCAAGGCAACTCTTTACCCCAGGGCTCCATATTCTTTTTAATAAAGACCCGAATAAAACCTAATTGAGCGGTCTTTTTAATAATCTCTCGTGGGGGATTCCCTCTCTTCACATTCCTTTCCATTAGGAACAGGCTCTCCCTTGGCAAACTTTCGGGCTGCCTCCCGAATCTGTTTTTGGCGATTCGTCAGCTCAAAGTCCATAACCTTTCTTCTTCCATTTACTCATTTTAGGATGGAGGGCTTAGGATTACAATTTCCCTAAGATTTGATTGGCCACGGTATTTCTTTGAATCTGACCCGTCCCTTCAAGAAGCCAGGTAGCTAATGCGTCTCCCAAATAGCCAGGGAGAAATTGTTCATCGAAGAGGCCATATCCGGCAAGAATCTGCATGGCCTTCAAACAGGTATCAATAGCGACCAAAGAACATTTGACTTTTGCTTGAAGAGAGGTGGCCAGATCCATTTTCCCTTGATCAAAAAACCACAAGGCTTTGTAACAGAGAAGGGCTGCGGATTCGATGTTTTCGGACATTTCAACCAACATATGGGCAATATTTTGAAATTTCCCTATCTTTTGACCAAATTGTTCCCGGGTCTTTGCGTGAGAGAGAGCTCGATCGAAGGCTCCACGGGCCAAACCAATGGCCTGGCTGGCAATCTCTATCCTTCCTTCATTCAAGGCTTCCATAATATAGATAAAACCATGATTCTCTTTTCCTAAAAGGTTTTCCTTTGGAATTCTGACCTCTTTAAACTCAATGGAGCAGGAAGACGTTGTTTTTATCCCAATCTTATCTCCAATATCCCATGCCGTCACCCCTTCTGTCTCTCTTTCCACAATGAAGCCGCTGATCCCCCGATAGGGACCCGCATCAGGATCGGTTTGGGCAAAGACCGTATAAAAATCAGCAATATCTGCATTGGTAATAAAAATTTTACTCCCTTGAAGAATATATTCGTCCCCTTTTTTAGTTGCCCGAGTATCAAGGAAACGAATGTCACTCCCATGATTGGGTTCGGTTACTGCAATAGAGGCTACGGCCTCTCCTTTGGTTAATTTTGGAAGATACTTCTTCTTCTGCTCTTCGTTTCCAAAACGGAGTAAAGCTTTAGCAGGAATTGAGCCAAGACTCAAAGCCATCCCCACTCGATTATCATAACGGATCATTTCTTCCATCATCATACAATAGTCTAAAAGAGAAATTCCTTGGCCCCCTAGTTCCTTTGGATAATAGGAAGCCAGAAACCCATGTTGACCTGCCTTCCGGTAAATTTCCCATGGGAACTGCTTTTTCTTTGCCAATTCCAATGTTACGGCTGGGTCACATTCTCCCTCCATAAATTCCCGAACCGCCTGTCTCATAAGACGCTGTCTTGGAGTAAAACTAAAATCCATTTCTTTCATCCTCCTGAAATATATTTTTAAGCTTTGTTCAAAAGTGACATGATAGACCTTATTGAATGATTTATTCTCTTCTTGAAAAATGAAACGGATTCCGCCTTCATAAAAGGGTTACCATACCCAAAGAAAGGAGGAATCCGTTGGGCGAGATCACGATGGACCTTCGCTTGGTATTTAAGATACCAGATTCTGGATTGACAATCAATGGGTTGATTCAGGGATTGAAAAAAAGCTCTCCTGAACTCCATGGAACCATTATCTCTACCCTGATGAAAGCCATTGAGGAGCAGATCATAGAGCA
>CAZMWF010000021.1:0-19572 GCA_964570075.1 uncultured Syntrophaceae bacterium
ACGAATCGATCTATCGTTGAAATGGGTTTCTGATTAAAACCAACCAAAGTAAGGATTTCTATGGACCATTTAAGGTAGCCGCACTTTGGGTTTCTCCAATACTCCTCTCGGGCTTATTCCCCATCTGAGTGAGGGATTACAAAAATGGGTTGAATTTTTTTTAAAAAAGGTATAGGGTGTTGGATGTCGAGGGATAGGATGTCAAATCTGAGGATGGAAAAATTAAAAAAGGGGGTGAAAGATTATGAAGAAGATTGGGGTGTTAGGGTGGATCTTAATTGGTTTCGCGTTGGGAATCATTGTAGGTGCCATTGTGGGAAAACCCATTACTGTGATTCGACCCTTGGGAACCCTATTTATCAATCTTTTAAAGATGCTCGTTGTTCCTCTGGTTTTTTCCACTCTGGCTTATGGAGTATCCACCTTTTCGGGAGCCAAGTTAGGAAAGATGTTTGGAAAGACTTTCTTCTTTTATTACTTCACCGGTATCGTAGCGATGATTGTAGCGCTCATTATCGCCGGAATAAGTGGGACTGGGACAGGATTCCCTATCGGAGAGTTGAAGAAGGTTGAGATCAAGCCTCCTCCCAAGTTGGTCGATGTGGGTTTGGCGATCATTCCCACCAATCCCATCGAATCATTAGCCAAAGGGGATATCCTTCCAATTATCTTTTTTGCCATCGTCCTTGGAATCTCGATTGCTGCGGCAGGGAAAGCGGCTGAACCCCTTAAGGATTTCTTAGGGGCCCTGGCAGAAGCGATGTATAAGCTTGTGGGCTATGTCCTATGGTACGGACCGATTGGAGTCTTTGCCCTGATTGCGGTGACTGTTGGAACCCATGGCCTCTCTGTCCTTAAACCCTATGCCTATCTCATCTTTCTGGTCTATCTTGCCTGTGCCATTCAACTTTTTGTGGTCTATGCGGGTCTTCTGAGGGCATTTGGGATCAAACCCTTTCGTTATCTGAATAAGATCAAGGAGGCTCCCATCTTTGCCTTTACGACCTGTAGCAGTTCAGCCACTCTTCCTGTGACAATGAGGGTGACCAGAGATGCGGGAGTCTCCAATGAAACGACCAGTTTTGTTCTCCCTATGGGAGCAACGGTCAATATGGATGGCACAGGGATGTATCAGGCCATAACGGCCATCTTTCTTGCCAATGCCTTTAATGTCCCGTTAACTTTCTATCATTATATTTTGATTGCTGTTACAGCGCTTCTTGCTTCGATTGGGACGGCTGGTGTTCCAGGGGCAGGACTCATCATGCTGAGTATGGTATTGGGGGCGATTGGAGTTCCCCTCGATGGGATTGCCCTGGTGGCAGGCATAGATCGGATTCTGGATATGGCCCGAACCTCGATCAATGTGACGGATGATGCCGTGGCTGCCGTGTTGGTCGGAAAATCGGAGGGGGAGAAACTTCCCGAAGATCTCCTGGCATAAAGCACTCAATTCCATTCCCTCCTTCCATTTTCAACAGGGTGGGAGGAGGGATTTTTATTTGAGGAGAGGATGAGAGAAAAGATAATCGGAATTCTTGGAGGAATGGGACCGGAGGCCACCATTGATCTCTTTACAAAGATCGTGAAGGGGACAAAGGTGAAGAAGGATCAGGATCACTTTAGAATCCTGATTGATAATAACCCCAAGATTCCAGACCGAACCCTGGCTATCCAAGGGAAAGGTCCAACCCCCCTTCCCCAGCTTATCCAGAGTGCAAGACTTCTGGAGGAGGCAGGAGCGGATTTCATCATCATTCCATGTGTCACCGCCCATTATTATTATGAACCCCTTAAGAAGAAGGTTCATATTCCCATCCTTCATATTATTGAAGAGACCGTCCAATTCGTGGAGAAAAGGTATAAAGGGATTCAAAAGCTGGGTCTCATCGCCACCACGGGAACCCTTCGGACAGGTCTTTTTCAGAAAGCCTTTTCTTCGACGGGGATAGGATTAATTCTTCCTTCCTCCGAGATCCAAAAAAGATATATTATGGAGGCCATCTATGGGAAGAAGGGAATTAAGGCGGTGGGCCCCTCCGAGGAATCCAGAATGCTGATCATCAAAGCGGCTGAAAGGTTGATCCTTAAAGGAGCTCAAGCCATCATCGCAGGCTGCACGGAAGTTCCTTTGGTATTAAAAGAAGGGGATATTTCTGTCCCTGTGATCGATCCTGTCTCAATTCTTGCTCAAGCGGCGATGGCTGAAGCCAAATCCCCAAAGAGATAACCTATGGGTATCCCGATCTTTGAAAAAGTCTATAAGATTGAGCTTCCTATCCCTTTCCCTTTGAAGACGACCAATGTCTTCTTCATTGATGAGCCCCCAAGGACACTCATTGATACGGGGATCAAGACCGAGGCCTCCTTTGAAGCCTTGAGAAAGGGATTGGAAGAGATTGGCTTCTCCATCCAATCCATCGAAAGAATGCTCCTCACCCATGGTCATATTGACCACTATGGGCAGGCTAAAAAAATAGCCTCGATGTCAGGGGCCTCCATCTATCTCCATCCCAAGGAATACGGCAGGATCCGATCGATTATCCATTCTTTTGGTTTATTGAGATCCATTCTTTTGAGAAATGGAGCTCCTGAAGCATTGGTCAGCCAAATCATCCATTATATTGAAGCAGCCCAGAAGATGGCTGATCCCTTAGAAGAGGCCCTCTTCCTTAACGATGGAGATATCATTCCCTTTGATTCCATGACCTGGAAGGTGATCCATTGTCCAGGGCACAGCCCGGGTCTTCTCTGTTTCTACTGGCCGGAGAAGGAGATCCTTTTTACCGGAGATCACCTGCTCAAGGAGATCACCCCCAATCCATTTTTGAATATTGGAGAAGTTGGAGCCCCTTTGAGTTATCCGAGCCTTAAAGAATATCTCAGTTCTTTAAGAAAGATTGAAAGATATGACCTTTCCATTTTGCTTCCAGGTCATGGAGAAGAGGTGAGGGACCCCAGGGGTTTGATTCAATCCATTCTCATCCACCACAAAGAACGAATGAAGCAGGTCGTTTCCTCTCTTTTAAAAGGGCCGAAGACTCCCTTCGAGATTGCAATGGATCTCTTTCCAGACGTTCCGCCTTTCGAAGTCTTTTTGGGGATCTCTGAAGCCGTAGGTCACTTAGAGATTTTAAAAGAAGAGAGAAGGGTAAGGGTTTTTGAGAAAGAGGGCAGAGATTATTATGAGTTAGAAGCATTTCAATCCTTCTAAGTCATTCAATCATATCTATGTTTCCTGAGTTCCTTCCTCCCTATAGTATCGGCCCTTTTATCGGTTTTATTACCTATTCTGTCCTTTCTCTTCTTTCCCTTATGATCCTCCTCATCTATCGAACCTATCGACCTCTTTGGGCCCTTTTTACGTTCTACCTTCTCTCTGCCCTCCTCTTCTTTGGTTGGTTGATCTATAGTTTCCAGAGATCTCCCCTTTCCATTCTTTCAGGTTATCGAATCGATCTCGCCTCTCTGGCCCTTTTGCCTGCAAGCTGGATCTGGTTTGTTTCGTCCCTTACGGGGAAGCGAATAGGTGGGCTATCTAAATGGATGATCGGATTGAGTCTCCTACTGGCCTTCCTCGCTCTCGTGGGGCAAGGACCATGGCTCTTAGGTTTTCCCCTTGAATCCCATCAGGTTGATCCTCACATTCTAAGACCTCAATCCAAAATGTTAAAACCAGCCATCTATCTCTACTGTTTCTTAAGCGGCCTCTTTTATTCCATATGGAGCATGGGAAGACTTTTCCGGAGCCAAACGCCCAAGCCTGTCTATTTTCTCCCCATTGGAATTGGTCTACTCCTCTGGTTTTTGGGAGGACTCCATGATGGCCTTCGTTCCATGGGTGTGGTTATCCTCGTAAAACCCCAGATCCTCTGGTTGACCTCTTTTTGGCTCTCCTTATCTTTAACCATGGCGGTTACGCTCCATTTCCATTCCTTGGAGAAGGCGGTTCGTGAAACACGGGATGTATTTGAGAAATTTGTTCCGCCCGCCTACCTTCGGCGCATTGCAACCCATGGCTTGGGATCGATCCGGTTGGGCAAGGCAGACCTCCAGGAGGTCACCATCCTCTGTGCCGATATTCGGGGGTTCACCCAACTCTCAGCCCAACTCCATCCCGATGAGCTGATCCAATTGGTCAATCGACTCTATGGGAGACTTTCTCAAACCATCGAGAGATGGCAAGGAGTGATTGATAAATTCTTAGGGGATGCCCTTCTCTGTATCTTTGAAGGAGAAGACTCCTCATGGCGAGCCCTTGCCTGCGGTGTAGAAGTCCTTTCTGAAACAGAATCGTTTAATAGGACTTGGAGTTCTTCGAATCACTCCATTCAAATCGGAATCGGAATTCATCGAGGTCCGGCTGTCCTGGGAACAATTGGATCCTCCAGGCGAATGGATTCAACCGTATTGGGTCTTACGGTCAATTTAGCAAAACGGCTCGAAGAATTAACCCAACCCATGGGGGCCAAGATTCTCATTTCCAAGGAGGTGGTCCAATCCCTTCCCTCCGAACACCCTTACTTCCTCCGACACCTTGGGGAGGTTTCGGTCAAAGGGAACCCAGTCCCGATGAGCGTTTTTGAAGTGATCCGATAAGATGGGGCATCTTTTAGAAGAGACTAAATTTCAGATATTTTCGGGGTTGCTCTTTGATATCTTTGATCAACTTTTTCAATTCAGAGGCGGTCTCCTTGAACTCCACTACGGTTTCTCTTAATTCCCTCACCATCTCCCTATCTCTAAGAAGCGCTCCGGCCAATCCCTCCCCTCGATCCACCTTTTCCAGGATGGCATTTAATCGAATCGCTCCCTGATCGAGATGGTCGTAGAGTTGAGGATCCTCGATGAGTCTTTGAAGCGTTCCCTCTCTTTCATTTAATCGCTGGCTGAAGACCTCGAGTGTCGACATAGTCGTATCCATTTTTTGGCCAAGATTCTCAATGGTTCTATCCATTTTTTGTCCGACCTCTTCAAGGGTAGAGACCACCCTCACGGTTTTTTCATAAAGGGATGGATCTTCGATCAGTCTTTTTAGGGTCCCTGGACTTTCACGAATTTCTTTTGCAAAGGCCTCTAAGGTAGAAATGGTAGAAGTCATTTTTTGGTAGAGGGTCGGGTCTTCGAGAAGACGTTTCAAGGTCCCCCTGGACTGTTTAATCTCTTCAAGGGTAAGAGAAAGGTTTTTTGCCGTTCGATCCAGGTGGTCATAAATGGACGGATGGGTTAGAAGTTTGGCAATCGTCCCTTCTCCGGTCTCAATTTTGGCAATGAGATTGTCGAGTTTCTGGATAAAGTCTCCTATCTTTCCAATGGAGATGGAAGCCGTCTCCATCACATCTGAGAACTCAAGGGGAATCGTTCCCCTGATCATCTCTCCAGCGCGAATCGGTTCTGCCAGAGGGGACCCGGCTGTCAATTCGATATATTTATCCCCTAAGAGTCCCATCGTCATCACACTGGCCTGTGCATCCCGTCTCATATAATCAAGGATCTTCTTTTGAATGGAGATGGTCACAATGGCTCCCAGGGTTGGGCTCAATTGAATTTCCTTGACCGATCCAACCTCCGTTCCAAAAATCCAGACAGGGGCTCCTTTTCGGAGTCCTCTTACATCTCGAAACTGAGCCTTCAATTCGACTCTCGGAATGAAGAAGTTCTCGATCCTTCCTGCAAAAAAGGCAGAGAGGAGTAGAATGAGAAGGGCCAGGCTGATGGCCAGCCCGACCTTCAATTTAGACCATCTCAGCTTCTTTTTCATATCGAACATTTCTTATCCCTCCTTGAGATTAGGGGAAACGGAATTCTTTTAAGAAAATTTTGATCTCCAAGAGGTCGGATTGCAGCATCCTCTCTTTGTCTCCATCAAACAGGATTCTTCCTGCTTTCAAAAACATGAACCGCTCGGCCAGTTTAAAGGCATCGAAGAGCTTATGGGTGACGACGATAAAACCCCTCCCTTTGGAGGAAAGGTTGAGAATCAATTGACAGATGATATCCGCATTGACGGGATCGAGTCCAGAGGTAGGTTCATCGTAGAGAAACATCTTGGGTTCGAAAGCCGCCACGGAGCGCATGATAGCCACTCTTCGATGCATTCCTCCACTCAGTTCCTCCGGCATCAAATCCACTGCCTCCTCCAACCCCACTCTTCTTAACAATTCTCTCACTTTCTGATCGATCTCCTCTTCACTCATCCGCGTATACTCTCTCAGTGGGAAAGCCACATTCTCTTTCACCGTCAGGGAATCAAAGAGGGCCCCTTCCTGAAAGACGATACTGAATTTAGTCCGGATCTCTCGAAGTTCCTCTTCTTTTTTGTCTGTGATATCCACTCCATCGATCCAGATTCTTCCAGAATCGGGTTTCAGTAAACCGAGGATCAATTTCAAAATGGTGGTCTTTCCATCCCCACTCCCACCGAGGATGGCCACCTTTTCCTTTTCCTCTATGGAGAAACTCATCTCTTTAAGAACCGGCCGAGAACCATAAGAGAAAGAGACACGATCAAAAAGGATCATACCGTGAACCCCAAGAGATAGAGCAGGATCCGGGTTAACAGAAAGTCAGCGATGATAATCGTTATGAATGAGAGGACGACGGCTTTTGTCGTCGTTCGACGAAGGCCGATCGCACCCCCTTTGGTCGAAAGACCCATATAACAACTGATACAGGCAATGAGGTATCCAAAGATAAAAGGTTTAATGGAGCCGGCCAGGACATTTTCATAAACCAAAACCTCCCGGATCGAGCTCCAGTAGAACGCTCCGCTTTGATGACTTACAAAGACAGCAATATAATAGGCCCCCATCAGGGAAGCCGCATCTCCAATAATCGTGAGGACAGGAAGCATGACGATAGCACTCAGAATCCTTGGAACGACCAGTTTTTTGATGGGATCCAGGCCAAATACTCTCAGGGTATCCACCTGATGGCCTAAAACCATCGATCCTAACTCAGAGGCCATTCCAGACCCTACCCTTCCAGCAAAAACCACCGCTGTGAGCACAGGACCAATTTCCCGAATGATCGAAATTCCAACCACCTTCCCTGTATACATTTTAAGTCCTACGCGGGAAAGTTCGGCTGAGAGTTGAAGGGAGAGGGCCATTCCGATAAAAAGGGAAATGAGGAGGATGATCAACAGGGAACCGGTTCCGGCATAGTCCATCTGTTCGATAAGGTCTTTGTAATAGAAAGGCCTCTTCCCTATTCCCACAAGCCCCCGGAACGAAAGGAGATAGAAGTCTTGGAGGTCACTTAAAAATTCTTTGACTCGAAACGTAAAATTCCTCCTTTTGTAAGAGAACCTTCCATTCAGGGTGAAAGATCAATTCAGGCCACGGCCAGGAGCTTAGGGAACAGTCCCTCCGGGCTTAAGTACCATCACTTTAGTCTGAGGAACTTCCTGCATGAGTTTCAAAAACTCTTCGACCGTCCCTGTGAGAACAGGAAAAGTTCCATAATGCATAGGGATCACATATTTTGATCCAAGGAGTTTGGCTGCGTAGGTGGCCTCTCTGGGATCCATCGTGTAGTGGCTTCCGATTGGGAGGAGAGAAAGCTCTGGTTTGTAGATCTCACCGATCAGCTTCATATCACTAAAGACGCCCGTATCCCCTGCATGATAGATCGTAAAACCATTTTCTAGGCGAATGACAAAACCAGCTGGATCCCCTGTATAGATCACTTGATCTCCTTCGGCCACACTTGAGCTGTGAGTCGCATGGACCATCGTGATGGCAATTCCGTGAGTGGAATAGGTTCCTCCTTTATTCATGCCCACCACATTTTTGACCCCTTTCTTGGCAAGATATCTCCCCAGCTCAGGAATGACGATGACCTTGGCGTTTGTTTTTTCGGCTATACTCACCGTGTCTCCCAAATGATCTCCATGGCCATGGGTTACGAGGATGAGGTCCGCCTTCTCCACGGTTTTCATTTCAGGAGGGGTCTTTGGATTTCCACTGAGGAAGGGATCGATGTAGAGGATCACCCCTTTGGGAGAGACCACCCGAAAGGCCGAGTGGCCTAAGTAAGTAATTTTTGCCCCTTTCCCTATCTCCTCTGCAAAGAGAGAGAAAGAAAAGAGAAATAGAGAGAGACCTCCGAGCAATACTGCGAAAGCAATCCTTTTCATCATCAACACCTCCTCTACTGGATAGGATAACTCAGTTTATCAAATTGGATGCGTTTTGAAAAGTTATTTTCTGACCCATTTCTTTGTTTTCCAGAAGAGATTCGAAAGATCACAGAGTCTTCTTCCCCAGAAGGGAGTCGACGATCGTCTTGCAATCGGGTGGATGAAACAGAAATATTGGCATTTCATCCTCTGCAAGGTTTTTTCAAAACTTTGAGCATCCTGATGATTCCCTAAATATCCAGGAATCCAGTAACCCAAAGAAGAAAAGCTACTATGGGAAGCAGAATGGTAATGATAATAATCCATAAAATGGTGAAGATGACTCTTCACCCCATAGGTTTCGGGGTGGAGGGACCAGGGAGAACCGGGCTCCATCTCAATGGTAAAAGTCCGAATCCCTCTCACATTAGGATAGCGAGAACGGATGGTTCTCTGAAGCTGGATCATCTCGTGGATATCCTTTTGCGTCTCAAAGGGAAGGCCGATCGTGAAGAAGAGATCACAGAAGACCCCATTTGCTTTCAACTGATCCAGGGTCTCCATCAAGTCCCGATTGGAATAAGGATATCCTTTATGAAGTTTCCTCATTCGGTCCGAACCCACATCCGGAGAAAGGGCGATCCAAGATTTAGGACTTGGAAAGGTCTCCTTAAAGGAACGGATAAAGTCGGGGGTTGGAAGCCCAAAAGATTCGAAGAAGCACTCCATTCGAATTTTTGCCTTTCGGATCTGATGGAAAAGTTCAAGAAAGAATTCTGGCTTTGAAGGATAGGGATCGAAACAGAGGTGAAAGGTTTCGTATCCATAAGAAAGAGCCTCCTGAATGGTCTCGAGAACCTTGTCTATCCCTCGAAAGGTGACTCCTTTTCTCCCAGAAAGGATCTCCTGCGCGAAACGACCCCCTCCACACCAGGTACATTGGACCGGACATCCTCTCCCCAAAGGAAGATGATAGATGGGTGAGCGAAGGGAATAGATCCAAAAATTTCTCTCTTTCGAAACCCCTTTCACATAGAAGGGTTGACCGATGAAACGAATATAGGTTTGATAATTTTTGAGAAGGTGGAAATGGGTAAAAGAGAGACGGTTTAAATCCTCTTCCGAGGCTACATAGGAGAGAGGATTGATAAGAATTCTTCCTTTTCTTCTCCAGGTAAGATTGGGAACAGAAAAGAGATCCCCCTTCCCCTGGAGAAGGGTTTGAACCAGTTCCAACACAGGTTGTTCCCCTTCTCCCCGGATCACCCCATCGACCGAATCAAAATTCTTCATAATCTCTTCGTGAAAAAAACTGGCGGTATATCCT
Organism: uncultured Syntrophaceae bacterium; assembly: GCA_964570075.1. Lineage (GTDB taxonomy): Bacteria > Desulfobacterota > BSN033 > BSN033 > UBA1163 > CALIBK01. The sequence goes on from CAZMWF010000021.1 coordinate 9,450, forward strand.
CCAAGAAGGATATAGGTAGAGGGAAATTCGGATTTTATTTTCTGGACCCATTCCATGACATCGTAACACTGGTGATGCCAGTGGAGATCGAAGGCAACGATTCGAGGGGTCTTTTCGCGAAGATAGTGGAGAATGGAGAATTGGCGATCCTCAATCCATTCCAGTCCCAAGTGGACGACCTCGGTAGAGATGTGATGTCGTGCGAGACGATCAGCTAAAGCGAGAAGCCCCATAGGAAGGAAATTGATCCAGAGGAATTGATCAATAGGTCGATAGTAATTGTTTAATTTGGGGACATGGAGGAAAAGGCAATCCAATTTTGACATCGTTGAAATTCTAAAATGTTGAAAGAATAGATTTCAACTTGATGATGGAGCAGGCCTATTTTGGAGGCCATCGTTTCAGAATCTGTCTGACTGCAAATAGAGCGGAGAGACTCGCTCCTACAATCCCATGGGAGGGTCGAGTATAATGGCCTACCTGAAAGAGACCAGGGATAGGGGTCTGGTGGGGAGGTCTTCTTCGGCCTATTTGTTGTGGGGTAGAAGAAAGCCCATACATCGCTCCCCATTGATTTCCCGTGTAGCGTTCCAGGGTAATGGGGGTGGCGGCTTCTTTATAAAGGAGACGGTCTTTTAACCCCGAGATCCATTTTGAATCAAGGTAGGAAATCACTTTCTTCATCAATGCTTCTTTAATCCGATGGTAGGTTGCGGAATCCTTCTTTCCCCACTCCCCCTGATAGGAATAGGGGGCGATGAGAAGGGCTTTGATGAGGTGGTGACCCGGAGGGGCGAGAGATGGGTCTAAAAGGGTTGGGATGGAGAGACTGATGGTGGGGGTTTGCGGAAGTTCCCCTCTCCTGAGCATTCGATCTTCTTCCTCCAGGTTTGAACAACTCCGAAGATAGGTGAAATAAGGGATCGCCTTCTCTTTTAGATTTAAGTCCGTAGCAAGATAGAGGATAAAACAGGAGAGAGAGGGTTCGAGGCGATGGATCTTCCGGTAGAAAGGAGTTTGAAGTTCTTCAGGAAGCATTTTCAACATCAGGTAAGGATTTACGTTCGAAATGACAAGGGGGGCCTCGAAGAGCTCTCCGTCTTCGGTCCATACTCCCTTTGCCCTTCTCTCTTTAATCATGATTTTTTCAACCCTTTTTCTAAAAAGGACCTCCCCACCGAATTGGAGAAAGGAATGAAGAATGGCCTTTGAGATTTGTCCCATCCCTCCCTTTGGATAGAAGACCCCTCCCATCAGGGCCTTACTGATAAGGGTGGCCACAAAGAGAAATGAGAGCCTCGAAGGAGGATCCGTCACAGGAAGGCTATGGAGAGCCATCTTGATCTCTCCTGCCCGAAACAGGCGATCCAGGACGCTCTGATGGGTGGTGCGATGATAACGAATGAGATGGGGGAAATAGAAAGGGAAAAGAAGCTTGCGACGGAAGGTCATCTCGGAGTAGGCTTTGACCTCGTTTCCAATTTTCTGAACCAGGGCGAGGTAACTTCTTAACCCTTTTTCTTCATCAGGAAAGAGAGCCAAAAGGCGCTCTGCATAACTGGCAAATCCTCCGTCCCCCAGTGTAATCTTAAATCCAGGATAGATATTCTGGATAGGCCGGATGGGTAGGAACTCGATCATGCCATGGGCCCCGATCCTTCGGAGGATTTCGTAAAATTCTTCCCCTTCTTTGCATCCTCCTAAAAAAACACCGGTCGCATCAAAAATATAATCTCCTCGTTTAAAAGAGACGACATATCCTCCAGGCTGGTCTTCTTTTTCAATAAGAAGGATTCGAAGTCCCTCTCTCGAAAGGAGAGCCCCCGCCATAAGCCCTCCTATCCCTGCCCCGATAATGATTCCATCATATTTTTTACGACTCATTTTTTTCTCTTTTCAACCAAAAGGACAATGGCGGGCAAAAGGACCATAGAATTGATCAGACAGAATCCCATCCCCAAAATTGTGACCCATCCCATAGTCGAAAGGGCCTGATAACGGGTGGTGACCAATGAACCGAATCCGAGCATCGTTGTAAGGCTACAGAGGGTCATTGGCCGAGCCGTCTTTTGAAGGGCCTCGATGGGATCTCTTCCTCCTTCTTCCAAGTATCGGTGCAACAGATGGATACTATTGTCAATTCCCATTCCAATGATCATAGGAAGGATGACGGCGTTGACGAAATTGATATGGATCCCGAGGATCGCCATTGCTCCCATCATCCAGAGAAGACCTATGGCAAGGGGAAGGAGAGTGAGAAGGGTGAGGGTTGGCCTTTTGAAATGAGAAAAGACGAGAAGAAAGATGAGAAGAAAAGCAAACGGGGTCAGGAGAAAGAGATCTTCCTTCACGATCTTTAACATCTCGGTTTCAATCCTTTCTGGACCGGTGAAAGAGACTTCCGGGAATTGCCTTTCTAATTCCTCGAAAGAAAGGGATCCTCTGGGGTAGTAAATAGGTGTGATCAGCTTAAAATGCTCTCCTTTTTGGGCAATCCGAGGTTCTATCCCTCTGCCCAATGGGCTTTTCTGAAGGAGAAGGAAGAGAGTCTCAGGAGGAAAGAGTTTTTCCTTTCCCAAGCGTAATTCTTCAAGAGCCGCAAGGGTTTCGTGAAAGGAAGGGAGGAAGAATCCATTCTCATTCAAGGCCTTGATCAAATGCCTTTTCACCTCATCAAGGTGGATTGCTTTTCGAATTTCATGAGCGATTCTCTTCTGTTTTTCAATGGAGGGAAGGAATCGAGAGACAGGAGAGATAGAGATAGAGGAGTTCATCTTTCCTTCTTTCTTATTTTTTTCGAAGGCCTTCACCATTTCTTCTTCTTTTAAAAGAAGGGAGGAAAGGTCCCTGCCTTCCTGAATGGCCGCTGCTTCCACTTTTCTCCCTCCAAAGGCACGGCCCATTTTTTCCAGGACCGTGAGGGGTTGAATTTCTTTAGGTCTAAGACTTCTAAGATCTGTTTCAATCTTCAGTTGAGAGGCAGAGAAAAGGGATAGAATGGTTATTCCCACTGCAATCCAAATAAATTTAGAAGGACCTTTTTTTAAAGCACTGGAAAGGAAGGAGAGCTGAAAAGGGGCAGGAGAAGAAGAGGGGGATAAGGTCTTTCTTTGTTCGATCCAGACAAGAAAGGAAGGAAGGACCAGAAAGATGCAGAGGAGGGCAAAGAGAAGGCCAACGGAGACGAGAAAGGCCAACTCCATTATGCCCCGAATTCGGGAGAAATAGAGGACCCCAAAGGCAAAGATGGTGGTGAAGGCACCGCTCAGAATGGCGTCCCCTGTTTGAGTGAGGGCTATCTCTATGGCCATCGGGATCTCTTTTTGATTCGCCCTTTCCTGTTGATATCGATCGTAGAGATGAACCGCGAAATCGATTCCTAAACCCACTAAGATAGCAGCAAAAGCACTGGTTAGGAGATTCAGTCTTCCAATGGTCACAGAGGCCAAACCCATCGTCAATTGAATTCCTCCAAAAAGGGGGAGACCTACAAAGAGGAGGACTATCCACCTCCGATAGGTATAGAAAAAGAGGAGAAGGACGAGCAGAAGGGAGAGAAGAAAAGAGCTTTGCATATCGAGACGGAGAGCCCGGGCCTCTGAGGTGGCAATGGGATGGGCTCCAGTTAGAAAGACTTGAATCCCCTTCTTCTCTATGGATAAGGTCAATTCATTCAATCGCTTCATCAATTCTCTTGAAAAGGGGGGGTTCGTTGCTGGCTCGATAGGTTCAGCGAGGATTAATAAAAAACGTCCGTCTCGGGAGAGAAAGAATGGGCTCGAGGGATCAAAATCCATCCCTCTGATCCCAGCCTTCCACTTCTCCCACCATAACCAGCGCAATTCAAATGGATCTATCTCGACGAAGTCTTTCATTCCAAAGGAGGCATGGCTTAACAGGAGGTTCTTATTCTTAAGAACCTGTTTGGCAATCTCTTCCCCTCTCCACTTTTCTTTTAAATAAGGAATCTCTTCCTCATCCAGAAAGAGATAGGGACGGGAAAGAAAAAGGGCGAGAAGGGATTTGGTTTCTTCCAAATCCTCCATTTCTATTCTCTGAAATTGAATCCTTCTGAAGGCCTTTTTCCCATGGATCTCCACTCTCTTCAGGGCCTGAGCGATCTCTTTTCCCGATTCAATCAAAAGGGGGAGATCCACTTCTTCCCTTCTTTCCAGAAGCACAAACAGAAGGTCAAAGGTCTTGGCCTCTTTTAGACTTTCTATATAGAGTTTCATTGGCCCCTTTTCTGCAGGAAAGAGGGCTAAAAAATCGGGGTCGAACCGAAGCCTTCCCGTAAGGAGAAAGGCCAATCCAAAGACCAACATGGAGACGATAAGAACTTTTCGAGGATGAGAGACAGAGAGGCGAGAGATTCCTTTAAGCCATTTTTTTCGCATCGTTGAGGCCAATTATAACAGATTTTCCATTTTCTTATAACGGGATAGGAATTTTCCCGTCGAAGTGAGTTTATAATGGCTCATGGAAGGGTGATTTTAATCTCTTTTCTCTTCCCTTCACGGAGGAGGATAAAGATTAACGTTGTTCCAGAGCCTTTCCCGGCTACTGATTCATGGAGATCCTTTAAACTCTTTATCTCTTTTCCATCGATTAGAAGAATTTGATCTTCCGGTAACAGTCCTGCCTTTTCGGCTAAACTCTGGAAAAGGACCCGCTCGATCCAGACCCCTTGAGGCTCTTCTCTCTCCTTCAGAATGATCCCGAGTTTTGGTTTCCTCCTTTCCAGAGAAGATGGAGGAGTGATCCAAAGAAAATGGGCGATAGGGTTGGGGGCTTCGGATAAAGATATCTCTCGATGGATCTCCTTTTTCCACTCCTTTAAGACAACGATCTGGTAGGGGATAGAAGTCCTTCTGTAAAACCGGGAAGGTATCCCAAAGTGAAACATCACATGTCCGCTTCCTGTCAGGACTAAAAAGGTTTTATCCTTCCCTTCAGAAGAACGAAGGTGTTGGGATAAGGTTTCCGCCATTGCCTCATCCCAGAGGATCTGGGCCTGAAAGAATTTTTCGAAATCTTTTGCCACCCCTTCTTGGTGTTCCTGAAAGATGGACCGAAGATAGGATCGGTAAGCTGGCTCTTTTAAATCTATCGAAGGAAGTTTTTCTCGATCTGAAATGGGGAGGGCTTCCAATCCCTTTTGAGCGACCTTTCTGATCAGCTCCCTTTCGAGATTGAGGCCAAGAAGCCTCAATCCTCGATATTTTATCTCGTTGAGAATTTCTCGATAGAGTTGAAAATCCATTCCCCAGGTAGTCTCCCATTTCACCTCTTTGAGAAATTCTTCTTCAGAAAGCAGTCCCTGACTCCAGCGATCCAGGATGGGTTGCTGATGTTTCTCAAACATCTCCATAGCCACAACAACCTGATGACCCCTCTCTACGAGGCCTTGAATCATTCTTAACTGAATCCGATGATGTTCCATCTGGTCATGAGTCTCTCCCACAAAAATGACTCTTACCTTCTCGAGATGATCCAACAGTTCTCTGAAGGAGAGGGATTCCCCTTCGGGGAGCTTTAGGATCAATTCTTTGGTCTGATCGAAATGGACGGTAGGAATGGGATTCATCCCGGAGGATAAACTCTCTTCAACCCAAACTAAAAAGGCAATCAAAGAGAATAGCCCGATTCCAGTCCAGAGCCTATTCATATAAACATTATAACTTCCCATGATCGTTTGGTCACCCACGAACTTTGAAAATCTCCCCCGCCCATGGCGAGGCTCGCCTTTGGCGGCTCACCTTAATCCTCTCCGAATTTTTCTCTTGAAACCGAGGAAATCTCTGTTAAGATTTGTATTGCTACTTTTAGCATAAGGAGGTATCTAAGATAAGAATCCAACTGTGTGGGTTTATTATTTTCTTATTTTTATTTGGAGGCGCTCCTGAAGGAAGCACAGGGTCGAGGAGCCTTCTTCTTGCCACTACGACCAGTACTCAGGATTCAGGGCTTCTCGATGTCCTCATCCCCATCTTTGAGAAAAAAACGGGTTATTTCGTCAAAATCATTGCAGTCGGTTCAGGGCAAGCTATAGCCATGGGACAGAAAGGAGAGGTGGATGTCCTTCTGGTTCATGCTCCTGAAGCCGAAAGGAGATTTATGGAAGAGGGCTACGGAGTCCATCGAAGGAGGGTCATGCATAACGATTATGGGATCGTTGGACCTTTTGAGGATCCAGCAAAAATTAAGGGAATGAAGTTGGCTACAGAGGCATTCAAAAAGATCGCTTTTGTTAAGGCCCTTTTTTTATCGAGAGGTGATCACTCAGGAACCCACCTTAAAGAGATGGAGATCTGGAAAGCCACAGGAGTCAATCCAGAAGGAGAAAAGTGGTATCAGCAGACGGGCCTTGGAATGGGTCAGACTCTCAGCGTGACTCATGAGAAAGGAGGTTATACCCTTTCCGATCGGGCAACCTATCTCGCTTTGAGAAAGAATCTTAGGCTCAATCTCTTAGTGGAAGGAGATCCCTTCCTCCTTAATATTTACCATGTGATTGAGGTGAATCCTGCAAAATGGTCAAAAGTAAATGCCAAGGGCGCAAGGGCATTTGCCGATTTTCTGGTTTCTAAGGAGGTTCAGGATCTTATCAAAACTTTTGGGGTGAACCGATTTGGTTCTCCTCTCTTCTTTCCCGACGCTGGTAAGAAAGAAGAAGAATTAAAGAAATAAAATTTTAATTTAGGAGGTAAAGATGGACCTTGTCCTTGAAGGTACGAAAAAGGCATTCTGGCTCCTATTTACCTTCGATCCCGAAGTTCTAAGCATCTTACTTCTTTCCCTCAGGGTTTCCGCCACAGCCACCCTTATTAGCCTTCTCATCGGGATCACCAGTGGAGTAGCCATTGCCCTTTATAGATTTCGAGGAAGAGCAATGGTGGTGAGTCTTATCAATACAGGAATGGGTCTTCCTCCAGTGGTCGTGGGCCTTTTTGTCACCATTTTTTTATGGAGAAACGGCCCCCTTGGGTTTCTTGGTATTCTTTACACGCCTATGGCCATGATTATTGCCCAGGCCGTGATTGCCACACCCATTGTGATGGGTATCACCCTCGCAGCCATCCAGCATCTTCCAGAGAAACTTCGACTCCAAATTTTGGCCCTTGGTGCAACGCGTCTCCAGATGGTCTGGATCCTGATTAAGGAAGCCAAACTTCCGCTTCTCGCTGCAGTCATGGCAGGATTTGGAGGTGTGATCTCAGAGGTCGGGGCATCCATGATGGTCGGCGGGAATATCAAAGGCTATACTCGAGTTCTTACCACAGCAACAGTAATGGAAACAAGTCGTGGAAACTTCGATATGGCCATCGCTCTGGGGATCATCCTTCTTTTGTTTGCTTACTTGATCAATCTGATCCTCACCCAGATTCAACAGAGAGAAGGGCTAAGATAGAAGGATGGATGATGGCTGAGGGATGACGAGTGAGAATGGATAGGATGGGATCTGTTCCAATTCTGGAGGTAAGAAAACTAAAGGTTAAAAAGGGAACAGTAACGATCCTCAACGTTCCTTCTTTCCGGATCGAGGAGGGAGAAATCCTCTCCCTGATCGGCCCTAATGGATCAGGAAAGACCACCCTTCTCCAAACCCTCTCTTTTTTACTCAACCCATTTCAAGGAGAAGTCTTTTTCAGAGGAATGAAGGTGGGACTGGACTATCCTGTCTTAGATTATCGAAGAAAACTGGCCCTCGTTTTTCAGGAGCCTCTTCTCTTCGATACGTCCATATTCAATAATGTCGCTTCAGGGTTAAAGATTCGTGGGCTAAAAAGAGATGAGATAGAGAGAAGGGTCGAAGAAAACCTTAAACGTTTTGGAATCGAGCATTTGAGAGATCGTTCTGCCAAAACCCTTTCTGGAGGAGAGGCTCAAAGGGTAAGCCTTGCTCGGGCTTTTGCCATTCAACCAGAGCTTTTACTCCTGGATGAGCCTTTCGCTTCCCTGGATCCTCCAACGAGAGAATCTTTAATAGAGGATTTAGCTTCCATTCTTCAACAAACCCGAACCACAGTCATTTTAGCCACTCATGATCGTCTCGAAGCCCTCAGGCTTTCCCACCGATTGGCTGTGATAAAAGATGGAGAAATCCTCCAGACCGGTCCTCCGGAGGAGGTGGTGAATAGGCCAATCGACGAATGGGTGGCTTCTTTTGTAGGTACCGAGACGATTCTAAAAGGGAGAGTCATAAGAAAAGAGGGAGGAACGTTTCTGGTGGCTGTGGGAGGGCATGAGATTGAGGTCGTTGGGGAGGCCATGTTGGGAGAATGGGTTATCCTCTGCATCCGTCCGGAAACGGTTACCCTTTCCATTTCGACAACGAAAGAGACGACCAGTGCGAGAAATCTTTTTATCGGGAGAATCGAAGGAATCCAACCTATGGGATTCTATCAAAAAGTTCAACTCCATTGTGGTTTCCCCTTGGTCGCTTATGTGACCCGTCCCTCTATGGAGAATCTATCATTGAAGGTTGGAAAGGAGGTTTGGGCTTCATTCAAAGCCACCTCGATCCACGTCATAAGACAGAGAGAGAGAGAGAAACCCGTTGAATAGGGGGCGTTTAAGAAATGGCTAAAAGGATGTATCTTTTGAGTCCCCCAGGGGTTTGAAAGGTGACTTCTTCATTGACCTCTTTTCCAATCAGGGCCTTTCCCAGGGGAGAGACGATAGAGATTTTCCCTTTCCGAAGATCGGATTCTTCCGGTCCTACAATCTGGTAGGTGACAGTCTCACCATTATCAGAGTTTTTTAGGGTTACGGTGGATCCAAAACCCACCACCCCTGAAGTGTGAGTGGGCTGGTCGATAATTTCGGAGTTGGCTAATTTCTGTTCAATCTCTCGAATCTTTGTTTCAACAAAAGATTGGCGTTCCTTGGCAGCCACGTATTCGGCATTTTCACTTAAATCCCCGTGAGCACGAGCCTCTTCAATGGCTTTAATCACTTGGGGTCGAACCACCTTCTTCAAATTTTCAAGTTCCTTTTGAAGTTGATTATATCCGTTTCGAGTGATTGGAATCCGTCCCATAAGATATCCTTGATTCTCGCAATATATAACCGACCCCTATGGATCTGTCAACTTTGATCCTGATCGATGAGCCTTCTTTCATAAGCTTTTGCTCGCTATCGATGGGGGAATGAAAGAGGTTAATGGGAGCGGTGATAATAATAATGGAAACCGATCCCCCATCTCCATCCCCAGGGATACCACCACCAATCATAGTAGGGGTAAGGATAATAATAGACAGGAATATATTCTTCCCAGAGATAGATCTGTTTGCTTTGAATCAGAGGATATCGGTATTCCATTTCTCCAATCGTTTTGAATCTCTCTCCCTGAACCTCTCCTCCAACGGTAATCTTTCTACCCCTTCGGAAGAGATAGGGATCGAGATATTTCTCAGAGAGAACCATAAAGCGACCCTCAGAAGGAGAGGTAAGTTTGGGTTCTCCCCATCGATTGAGTGGACGTTGAAGGATTTCAAGGAGGGAGGTTCCATCTTTTCGATTCACCACTTCGATCGTCTCCCCACCCCAGACCACTATCTTCCCTCGATAGGCCTGGGGATTTTCGGAGACTTCTCGAAAAGTGAGGGATGGGTCTGCCTGGGCCCTTAAATCTCTCGAGATGACATGGGCACATCCCGAGAGAAGAAAAAGTAAGAAAATGATGACCGGGAATCGTAATCGAGAATCCATCATCATTTTAATTTTAATGGATTGATTCCAGAAATTCAATTTTGACAGTAATACCTCACTCAAAAGTGGGGGATAAGCCTGAGAGGGGTATTGGAGAAACCCATGGTGCGGCCACCTTAAATGGTCCATAGAAATCTTAACTTTCGTTGGTTTTAATCAGAAATCCATTTCTACAATGGATCGATTCGTATTCCTTAAACATATACATTGATCCGCACTCTATGGGTTTCGGAAATACTCCTTTCGGGCTTAAATTTATTTTCACCCTTCAGTGAGGAGTTACGTCGTTTTGAATAACGATTTAGAGAGGTTAAGAATGAGAATCGAATTTTTAGGGGGTGTTCGAACCGTGACAGGTTCTGCGATTCTGATCGAAAGAGGATCTCAGAAGATGTTGGTGGATTGTGGG
>CAZMWF010000022.1:0-9862 GCA_964570075.1 uncultured Syntrophaceae bacterium
TTAATTTAGATGAATTTCTTCGTTTTAGGGTCCGCCGATGCCAGCTAATATTGCTCATCTGCTCATCTGTAATAAAGCGGTAAAGGTTCTTCAGGATAAGGGTGAATATGAGGCGTTCATCAACATTCTTGATGCCGATGAACGAAAGCCCTATCTGAATCTTGGTTCCATCGGCCCTGATCTCTCTTATTACAGTAGTCATTGGGAAGGGATGAAAAACCTTCTCCTCGAACAATCGGATAAACCCCTTGGTGTCGATGGGTGGTCCTATCTTCTTCATTCAAGGAATCCAAACCAATTCCCTCTTACGCTCATTGAGCTGACCTGGAAGGACACTCGCTGGGAGTCGAAGGAATGGGAGGGGAACGATCTGGACAAGTTTGCCTTTGTGTGTGGATATCTTTCTCATATGGCCGCTGATCAGATCATTCATCCTCTGGTAAATGATATTGCTGGTCCATATTATCGAAAAGGAGAAAATCGGAAAATTCATCGGGAATGTGAAATTTATCAGGATGTAGGATTATTTCACACCCTTTATCCCGATGAAGATTTTATGGAGAAATCATTTCATCTCTGGGTCGATCTCCAACCTCAAAGTTCCAAAAACACTCCTGAATGGTTTCGTTATTTCATCCAGCGGGCCTTTGTGGAGAGCCATGGGGTTTATCCCAAGGAAGCGGAGATTGAGGATTGGGTGGATGGTCTCCTTTTAATCTTGAGAGGAATAAAATGGATCGGTCCTTATAGGACTGCCTATGAAAATTTAAAGAAGGATGGGATTCATTGTCGAAAGTTTGAAGACTATTTCAAAGATTATATGAATCTTTTCTTTCAGGCCGTAGAATTGACGAGCATCTATTGGAAAATGGTCTTTGAGCTCTACGATCCTCCTGAGAATATCCTCCAGATTTCAGAGAGAATGAGGGAGCGTTTCAGGAGGGTGGTACAGAATGCGGATCTCTCCTCACCCCTTCAAAAAAATATTTTAATAGAGGCTAAAAAGGCTCTCCAAACCGGAATACCAAATAAGTTTAAACCTCTTTTGAGAAAGAAAAAAATGGGAATGGATAGGAAGAAAATCCTTTCAATTAATCCTGAGGATGTTGGCAAATTTTCTTAAGAAATGAGAACAGGCCTCGCCTATCTTCCTCTTCATGGTGGAAAAGCTCCTTCCTGGCTTTTTCAGCGAATGAAAAAGCTTGCCAGAGAGATTACCCTTTTGATCGTCGATCTTTATGGAGCCGAGGAAATGCTCCGAAGGCTTTCCGATCCATTCTGGTTTCAGGCCTTTGGCTGTGTCTTGGGTTTCGACTGGCATTCGAGTGGGGTAACCACAACGGTCTGTGGAGCCCTCAAAGAGGGGTTAAAAGGGATAGAGAAGGAGATAGGTCTCTATATTGCAGGGGGAAAAGGAAAGGCTTCTCGAAGGACTCCCATGGAGATTGAAACGATTTGTGATCAGGAGTCCATCAATGGGATTCCTCTTATCTATGCCAGCAGAATGTCAGCCAAGGTGGATAGTGCCGCGATTCAGGATGGATATCAGATCTATCATCATACCTTTATTTTTACACCCAGTGGGCGATGGGCGGTCATCCAGCAGGGGATGAATGAGATCAATCGCTTTGCCAGGAGATACCATTGGCTGGGTGAGGGGGTGAAGGATTTCGTATGCGAGCCCCACTGGGCAGTCTGTTGTGATGAGAGAAGAGAGGGACTCAATCTGGTCGCCTTAGAGAGCGCGACCTCTCGATCAACGATCGAGGCCCTCGCCATGGAGAAACCCGAGTTTCTCATTCAAGAGGGGAAGAAGGCCGTTGAGCTTCATCTTTCAAAAGAACACGCTATCCCAATGGAAGAGATCCAGTTGGAAAGGCTTGAGAAAAAGTTTATTTATATCTATGAGCATTCACCAAGGAACTTTGAAGAGCTCCTTGGTCTCGAAGGGATTGGTCCTCAAACCCTTCGAGCCTTAAGTCTTATCGCTGAGTTGGTCCATGGAGCCAAGCCCAGTTTCAAAGATCCTACCCGATACAGTTTTGCTCACGGCGGAAAGGATGGCCATCCTTATCCTGTAGACCGAAGGGTTTATGATCAGAGTATTGAGATTCTAAAACAGGCGATTGAAAAATCCCGATTAGGAGAGCGGGAGAAGATCGAAGCCCTTTTGAGAATGAGAGATTTTATGGGATGAATGGTCTTTTCCAGGATCGGGAGGGGGAATGAAGAAGACGAATGCCGCAAGGCTGCTGGATCAACTTCATATCCCTTACCAGCTTGTGGAATACGAGGTCGACGAGTCGGATCTCAGTGCAGAGAGGGTAGCCGAGAAAGTTCGTCTTCCCCTGAATCAGGTCTTTAAGACCCTGGTCGCCAGAGGGGATAAAACCGGTGTCTTTTTGGCCTGTATTCCTGGAGATGCCGAACTGGATTTAAAGGCGATGGCAAAAGTGAGCGGGAATAAGAAAGTGGATCTCGTTCCTCTGAAGGAGGTGCTTCCTCTCACCGGCTATATTCGGGGAGGAGTCTCTCCCATTGGAACGAAAAAATCCTATCCGGTTTATCTGGACTCTTCTGCCTTCCAATTTCCTTTCATTTCCATTAGCGCAGGAGCCCGGGGATACCAATTTTTTATTTCCCCCGGTGATCTTCAAAAAGCCGTTAAGGCCACCCCCTGTGAGATTGCCCGAAAAGGCTCGTAATGAAATCCATCCTTGCGTATTTTCTTGAAAAAAGGGCAATATCGTGTTAGTTTGGGTTCAAGATGATCCAGATGTTCCATGTCTCGAAAACCTATCCAAACAAGATTACTGCCCTTACCGATATCAATTTAGAAATCCCTCCGGGTGATTTTGTATTTTTATCTGGTCCCAGTGGTTCAGGGAAAAGCACCCTTCTTAAAATCCTTTTCGGAATGGAAAAACCAACAAGCGGAGAAGTCATTGTTTATGGGATGCGAATTACCCATCCTCGTTTTAAGAAGATCTATCAACTGAGGAGGATGATCGGTTTCATCTCTCAAGATTTTCGACTCCTTCGGGATCGAACCGTTTGGGAAAATGTGGCCCTCGCTCTTGAGGTGGTGGGATGTCCTCCACAGGAGATTAAGAAAAAAGTTGGAGAAATCTTAAGCAGGGTAGGGCTTCAGGAGCGGGGGAAAGATTCGATCCTTTCTCTCTCCGCTGGAGAGCAGCAACGAGTGATCATCGCAAGGGCTTTAGTGAATCAACCCCTTCTGATCTTGGCCGATGAACCCACAGGAATTCTGGATACCCGGATGAAAGAAGAGGTGATGGGTTTATTATTGGATTTCCATCAGAATGGGACCACGATCCTTCTGGCTACCCAGGACAGAGACCTTATACAGAAATTCCCCTATCAGGTGATTCCCCTCCAGGAGGGGCGAAGAATGGATGAAAAAATTGAAGAAGGGGTCAAGGAAGAGGGATGATTAACCTTTTTCGCTACGCTCTTTTTCGTGCCTTTCGAAACATGAAGGGAAATCTCTTTCCCAATCTGACCGCCATTGGAATTATCGGGATCTCCCTGCTTCTGGTCTCCATTTTCTCATTAATCGCTTTAAATTTTTCCTACTTCCTCAAGCGCTGGGAGGAGAAGATTGGTTTGATTGCTTATTTAAAGAGAGAGACTCCTGTCAATGAAGTAGAGGGAGTATTGAACAGAATTCGAGAACTTCCAGGTGTAGAATCGGTTAAGTATGTGTCCCCTTTCGATGCCATGGCATTTCTGGAAAATCGGTTGGGAGAGCAACGAAGCATTCTCGATGGGATCCAGCCCAAAGTCCTCCCTCCCTCTGTCGAGATTGATTTAAAGCGAGAGTATCGAACTTCTCCTCAAATAAAAGAATTGATTTCAAAAATAAAAAAGATTCCTCAAATTGAAGAGGTCCAGTACGGTCAGGAATGGGTAGAGACGTTTTCCGGACTGAACCATTTCATGCACCTCACTCAGTGGATTTTGGGAGGGTTGCTGTTCGCTGCAATGATCTTCATTATTTCTAATACCCTCCAGTTAACCATCTCTTCGAGGAAGGACGAGATTGAAGTCATGAAGATGATGGGGGCAAGTCCGACTTTTATTCGGATTCCTTTCTATATAGAAGGGTTGATTCAAGGCCTATTAGGAGCTGGAGTGGCTGTCCTTCTTCTTTACCTTCTTTATGAGATTCTTCTCCGAAGGCTCACCCCTTTATTAAAAGGATGGATGTCAGCCGTTCCCATCCTCTTTTTTTCGGGAGAGAGTATTGTGACAATTTTAGCTGGAGGGATGGTACTGGGTCTTTTTGGGAGTTTTATTGCTTCCATGAGATTCTTGAGATAAAATGGTAAAAAAGAATGAAGGGTTGGAAAAGCTTCCTCTGGATAGGGATTCTTGTAGGAAGTATGCTCTATCTGGGATTCCCTCCTTCCTGGGCCACTCAGAAAGAGAGGATCGAGAAGGAGATTACCCAGAAGAAGAAGGATCTCAAGGATATCCGAAAGGAGATTTCTGAGACCCGGGAGAAGGAGAGACAGATTCGGGGTAAAGAGACCTCCATTCTGGGAACCCTCCAACGAATTGAAACAGAACTTTATCAGAAAGAAAAAGAAGTAAAACAGATGGAAGCTCAGTTGAGTCAGACCAAAGGAAGGATTCTTCAAACCCAGGAGCAGATCCTTCTGCTCGGTGAGGAGATGGAGAGAACCAAAGAAGAACTCTTTTCCAGATTGAGGGCGATCTATCGAATGGGGCGGACGCCTCCTCAACTCTTCCTCTTAAATGCGCAATCCTATCTTGACCTGCTGAAGATGGACAAGTATCTCAGGGTAGTGGTCGAGACAGATTCTCGGCTTCTCGAGACTTATCGATCTCAATTAGCCCTCAAAGAAAATTATCAAAAAAAGTTAGAAGAGGATCGGAGGCAGTTAGAACGAAATCTCTCCGAAGTAGAAAAGAGACGAGAAGAGATCCGTGAGATTCGAGAAGAGAAGAAGGCCTTACTGAAATCCATTCAGAACCAAAAGGTGGTCTATCAGAAGTTAATTTCTGAGTTAGAGGAGAGGGCCAGAGCCCTTCAAAGTCTTATCCAGAGGCTGGAGCAGGAGAAAAGTATCGTCGCCTATGGAAAATCAAAACCCCTGACGTTCAAAGGGAAACTTGACCCCCCGGTTTATGGGAAGGTGATCAGCCTCTTCAAAGAGAAGGGGCAGAACGGGATTGAGATTCAGGCTCCCATGGGATCGGAAGTTCGAGCTATCCTTCCAGGGAAAGTCCTTTTCGCAGACTGGTTTAAAGGCTTCGGGAACCTGATGATTATTGACCATGGAGAAGGAATGTTTACGGTGTCTGGTTATTTGTCCCAGTTGATGAAGAAAGCAGGGGAGACGGTTGAAAAAGGCGAGGTGATCGCTATGGTGGGGAGTGGGGGGTCTTTGAAGGGCCCCTGCCTCTATTTTGAAATTCGTCATCGAGGAAAACCTCAAGACCCAATGGATTGGATCTCCTCTTCAGAGAAGATGGTCTCTCTTCCAGAGGAGAGTGAAGCAAAAAGGAATTAATGATAAAGGAGGACTCTATGTTTCCATCAGGTGGAGTAAAACATCTAAAATGGGCTTTCCTTTTTATCCTCGTATTCATGTTAGGTGTGATCATCGGTCTTGGCCGTCTTCATCGAGTCTCTGCTCTTTCCAATACCACCTATGAAGAGCTTAAGGTTTTTACCGATGTCCTTGGGCTTTTACAAAAAGAATACGTAGAGGAAACCAAGTCGAAAGACCTGATCTACGGGGCCATCAAAGGGATGGTCGAGACGTTGGATCCCCATTCCGCCTTTCTTCCTCCCAATCTTTATAAAGAGATGCAGGAAGAGACCAGGGGAAGATTTGAGGGAATAGGAATTGAGATTACCCTTAAGGAGGGGATTCTTACGGTCGTCTCGCCCATTGAAAATACCCCCGCCTATAAAGCAGGAATCCAGGCAGGAGATCAGATTCTCAAGATTGAAGGAGAGTCTACCAAGAACCTGACCCTGATCGAGTGTGTGAAAAGACTAAGGGGACCCAAGGGAAGTAAAGTCACCATCACGATCATGAGAGAGGGTTTTCCTAAACCCCGGGAGATCACTCTGATTCGAGATGTGATTCCCATTCGAAGCGTTCGGTATGAAATTTTAGATAAGAATTATGGATATATTCGAATTTCACAGTTCCAGGAGAAGACCAGCAGCGAGTTTGATAAGGCGATTAAGGAATTGGAAGCGGCTTCACAGGGTGGACTAAAGGGACTGATTCTTGATCTACGAAACAATCCAGGAGGGCTTCTGGAACAGGCTGTGAAAATAGCGGATCGATTTATCGAATCAGGGCTCATTGTTTCTGTCGAAGGGAGAAAAGAAGATTCGAAAATGAAATTCAATGCTCAACGTCAGGAGGATGACCTCACGAAGTATCCTCTTGTTGTTCTGGTCAATGGAGGAAGTGCCAGTGGTGCAGAGATCGTTGCGGGCGCGATTCAGGATCATGGCCGAGGCATCCTTCTTGGAACTCCGACCTTCGGAAAAGGCTCCGTCCAGACCATCTTTTCTTTAAAGGATGGTTCAGGGCTTCGTCTGACCACGGCCCGATATTACACTCCCAGCGGACGATCGATTCAAGCGAAAGGGATTGTCCCAGACATTATCGTAAAACCGACACTTCCTGAAGAAGAGAAGATCATTCCTCCCAAGACCATCACAGAAAAGGACCTTGAGAGACATTTAGAAGATAAAGAGAAGGAGAAAGAGAAACCAAAGAAGGAAGAAGTAAAAGAGAAGAAACCTGTAGATAATCAGCTCGAACGAGCCCTTGAGCTCCTCAAAAGCTGGGAGATCTTCAAAAAAGTCGCCACGAAATAGATAGAACGAACCCAATAGATCATAGAAGGATGGGATTACCACTTCTATAAGAATAGGTTTTAAATCTCTTTGTTGGGTTATAGAGGAAGGGAAGGTCTCTTCATAAACCAGATTGGAACTCCGATAATCCTCTCTTCCCCAATCCTTTCGAATCCAAATCGTTGATAAAAGGGAAGATTGTTTGGGTTAGCCGTCTCCAGGTAACAGCATGCGCGTTCTTGATCAGCAAGCCGAACCATTTCGCTCAATATTAAGGAACCGATTCCCATTCGCTGATAGGGAGGATCTACTCCAATAAATTCTAAATAGTAATGGGGTTCTTTTGGATGTCTTTTCCGAATGGATCGACTCCATTTCAGCCATCGTCCCAATCCATAGAATCCCTTTCTCAAGACCGCCTTCGATAGAATATAAAAATAAGAAAGAAAAGATGGAGGATAGGTACCAGGTGGATAGACCAAAGCCACTCCATAAATTTGATTTGCCTGCTCAATAGCCAGGAGCATTCGTTTAGGTCCTAATGTTTTAAGGGTGAGCTCAAAGACTAACTTTAGGCGGCCAAGCCGTTTTTCAGCATTCAAACCTCGAAGAATTGAGATGAGGAGAGGATCGTCACAGAAGGCCCTGGCTAAAACTTCAGCGGCTTCTCTATACTGACTTGAAGGAAGGTTCGAAACAGAGGTGCCCATTCAATGGATTCCTTTACTTTTCTCTCATAAGAGCCATAGTAAGAGAGGCAGCGATTAATGCCAGAAGGGCTCCGAAGGAGAAGGCCCATTTGACTCCTAAAGCTTTCCAGATCAGTCCCATTAAGAGACTGGCGGGAAAGGCGGCCATCCCGATGCAGAAATGGTAAGCCCCATAAGCCATTCCCCTTTTTTCTTCTTCCACAAGATCGGCCACCCAGGCCTTTTCTGTTCCCTCTGAGAGGCCGTAGAATAATCCATAAATGGTGAACAAGATCCAGAGATGAGAGGATTTGGTCATATAAGCAAATCCCCAATATACTCCACTGTATAGGAGCCATGCCAGGACCATCACCTTTCTTCTTCCAATCCGGTCCGAAAGAGTTGCACCAGGAAGGGAAAAAATCGTTTTCGAGAGATGAAAAACAAACCAGAGAACAGGGATACTCACTACGTTGAGTCCAAAATCCTGAGCCCTGAGCAAAAGGAAGGCATCACTTGAGTTTCCAAGAGTAAAGAGGGTGATAATGAGAAGGAAAGATTTAAACTTGCGATCCCAACCCTTCCAATGAAGCCGTGGAGGAGGGGATTGGAGATCAGGTTCTTTGACGACCTCTTTTACTCCTCCCCAGAGAATAAAAAGACAGATCAAAGCCGGGACAAAAGCAAGAAGAAAGAGAATCCTTAAATCCTTTGTTAAACCAGCCATCAATAGGGAAGCAACAAGAGGTCCTGTCATTGCCCCTGTATGGTCCATAGCGCGCTGAAACCCAAATGCCTTTCCTCTCTCATTGAGTTCGCACGATTGGGAGAGCAAGGCATCCCTCGGAGAGGCTCGAATTCCTTTTCCTACTCGATCAAAGAATCGAAGCAATAGAACCTGGGAGGGAGAAGCGGCCAGCCCAATGAGAGGACGAGTAAGAGAGGCAAGGAGATAACCTAAAAAGATGAGCCCCTTTCGTTTTCTCACACGGTCCGACAGCCATCCAGAAAAGAGTTTTATAAAACTTGAAACACTCTCGGCAATCCCTTCGATGAGACCGATGAAAACGACTCCGGCTCCCAGGACGGTGTTGAGAAAAAGAGGGAGGAGGGGATAGATCATCTCGCTCGAGATGTCATTAAATAGGCTCACCCATCCTAAATTCCGTACATTTTTTGAAACTCGAAATATGGAACTAACTCCCATCGAATTCCCTTATATCCTTTCTTATCCCGTTAATCCTATCCTTCCAATATTGAGATTTAATAGATTTTTAAAATTTCGTCTCGTTCAAGGGGTTTGAGTTCTTTGCCCCTATCGGTCATCACCCTTGAAGGCCCTTTTTTTATTTTTCCGATGACCTGGATGGGGATGGAAGTTTTTTTAAAGGCTTTCTCAAGGAATACCAGTTCATCAGGGGGAAGGGCTATGAGTAAGGCTCCAGATGCAATTGTTCCTAAGGGGTTAATCCCAAATTCACGGCAAAGGATTCTCGACTCTTCATAAATAAAAACTTTTTTTAAATCCACCTCGATCTGTTTTTTACATGCCCATGCCATCTCAATGATTCCGTTTATCAGGCCACCCTCAGTGGGATCGTGCATCGCATGAATATGAGCAGATTGAGAAGCGATTTGGGCGACCTCGAGGACATCGATCCCGGGATTAAAGATAAAATGCTTCGCTCTCTGGATGAATGAAGAAGCATATCCCTTTTTTCGTAGGTCCTTTTCTTTCTCTCGAGCCATAATCGATGTGCCTTCGATACAGACGCCCTTTGCAAGGAGGAGGAGATCCCCCACTTTTGCCCCACTTGTTTGAACCAATCGGTCTTTTTTGACCTCTCCAATCATGTGGCCAGAAAGAATGGGTCTGTCCAACCCGGGAGTGATTTCCGTATGACCGCCAATAAAGGAGATCTTAAATTGCCGACAGGCTTTATGGATCTGAGAAAAGATCTTTTCAATAAGATTCTGGTCCGCCCCTTTTTCAGGTAAAAGGAGAGTGGCTAAGAACCATTTGGGAATTCCTCCTCGGGTGGCAATGTCATTCACATTGACAACCACTCCATAATATCCCATCTCCTCTGTTGTAAAAGTGATGGGATCTGAGGTGATAATTAAGTATCGGTCTTTTCTTTTCCCAAGGTCAACCACAGCCGCATCTTCACCAATCTCAGGGCCAACGATCACCTGGGAATCAATAAGGGTGTATTTCTCCAATAACTTTCTAAGAAGAGCGATCTCGAGTTTTCCAGATTTAAAGAATTTTTCTTTTGGATTCATCGATCCTTTTCCC
>CAZMWF010000023.1:0-16290 GCA_964570075.1 uncultured Syntrophaceae bacterium
AAGAGCCCTTTTTTTCAAGGGCTTCAAGGACTTTATCTGGGGTGACGGGAAGATCCCTAAATCTCACCCCTATGGCGTCATAAATTGCATTAATAATGGCTGGAGCCGGAGAGAGCTGGGTTCCTTCTCCCGATTCCTTTGCTCCAAAGGGACCTTCTGGATCATGGGTTTCTACCTCCACGGAGACAATAGAAGGAATCTCCATGGCTGTAGGAATTCCATAATCGAGAAACGATGGATTAAGAACCTGTCCCCTCTCGGTCATCACATTTTCATAAAGGGCCTGACCCATTCCTCCTACCACAGAGCCTTCTAATTGACCTTCGACCAGCATCGGGTTAATGGCCCTTCCACAGTCGTGGGCTGTCACCATTTTTAGGACCTTCACTCTTCCTGTTTTTGGATCGACTTCCACCTCCGCGGCTTGGGTCATGAAAGAATAGGCCGGGGAGAAATTTCCATCCTCACGAAGAAGGGTAGTAGGTTCTTTGGCTGGAGGGAAGTAAGAACCCCTTCCAATGATGGGCATGGGTCGATCAGAGTATTGATAGATTTTAATGGCTTCTTCGAAGGAGAAGCCCTGCTCCGGGTTCTCCTTTAAAAAGACCCTTCGGTTCTTCATCTCCAGCTCACCTGGAGTCACTTCCATCTTTTCTGCTATGGCCTCGAGAAGCTTCTCTTTTGCGGATCGGGCTGCCATTCGGGCGGCATTGCCCGCTCTTAAGGTCACCCCGCTTCCAAAGGTTCCAGGATCGAGGGGAGTAATCTCAGTATCGGCTGCCGTGATTCGAATATCCTCCAGTTGCACCCCTAACTCTTCAGCTACGATTTGAGAGATGACGGTTTCAGCTCCCTGTCCTATATCGGCGGCCCCCGTGAGCAAGGTCACGGAACCATCCCTTTCGATCTTTACGATGGCTCCTGAAGAGATGTGGCTCATGTTGCTCACCCCACTCGGGAAACTGGCTCCTGCCAAACCCACCCCACGGCCGAAAGGAAGTTTTCCTCTCTTCTCTTTCCATCCAATGGCCTCGGCCGCTTTTTTCAGTGTCTCACTGAAGCCACAACTCTGAACCAGAAGTTTAGCCGGGTGGGGCTCTCCTGCCTGAAAGGCGTTCTTCAGTCGAAGCTCGAGGGGGTCGATTCCTATCTTTTCAGCGATGATATCGAGCTGGGTTTCTACCGCAAATCGAACCTGAGGAATTCCATGGCCTCTCATCGCTCCACCCACAGGCTTGTTCGTATAGACATGAAAGCCTTCGAACAGGAGGTTTTCTATACGATAAGGAAGCATAATGAAGAAGCAGGCCAGAGTGATCATCAGGGGTGCTGTGCTGTTATAGGCCCCTCCATCCGCAACCACCCTAAACTGTTGAGCCAGGATGGTTCCATCTTTCTTCATTCCCGTCTTGAGATAAATATGCATCGGATGGCGCTGACGGGTACAGGTAAAAACCTCTTCTCGATCGTAGACAAACTTGACAGGTCGTCCCGTCCTCATCGCAAAGAAGGCCGCACAGAAATCTTTTGCATAGAGGTCAATCTTCTGACCGAATCCACCTCCAACTTTTGGTTTGATAATTCTTACCTTGCTTTCGGGGATATCGAGGGTTGTGGCAAGATTCCTTCTGAGAAAGAAAGGGATTTGAGTGGAAGACCATAAGGTCACTTTCCCCTGATGATCCACCATGGCCAGAGCGGCCTGAGGTTCCATAGGACAGTGATTGACAGGTTGCGTTTCAAAGTTATCCTCAAATAGAAAATCAGATTCCTCAAAGGCCTTGGCTACATTTCCAAACTCCTTTCGAATCGTGGCACTTACATTGTTAGGAACCTCCTCGTGAATGATAGGGGCTCCAGGCTTCATGGCCTCAAGGGGGTCAAAGATTGCAGGGAGTTCTTCATATTCGACTCGAATCTTAGAGACCGCTTCTTCTGCCGCTTCGATGGAAGTGGCGACCACTGCTGCTACTTCATCCCCGATGTAGCGAACCTTTTCAATGGCCAGGGCATATTCATCCTTTGCCTTCGGGACAATTCCATATTTTCGTTTGGGGATATCTTTCCCGCTGATCGCATCTTTAACCCCTGGAACCTTTAAAGCCTCTGTAAGGTCCACCCTAAGAATCTTGGCGTGGGGGAGGGGACTTCGGAGGATCTTTCCAAAAAGCATCCCTGGAAAGGATAGATCATCGGTATATTTTGCCTTCCCGGTGGCTTTTTCCCAGGCATCAAGCATGGGTGCTCGTTTTCCAACAATATCCATTTCACTCATTTCGATCTCTCCTCAGGTGGTCATTTCAGTAATGGCGAATGAATTAGATGATGATCATCAAAATACCCATCACCCTCACTATTTACTACCGCTCACTGACAAAATGGCTTCTATGATCTTTACGTAACCGGTGCATCGGCAGAGGTTTCCAGAGATGGCTTTCTTTACCTCTTCTTCAGAAGGACGAGGGTTTTCTTCTAAAAAGGCCTTTGCCGTAAGAATCATTCCCGGGGTACAGAACCCACATTGGATGGCTCCCTTTTCGATAAAGGAAGCCTGAAGGGGATGAAGTTTTCCGTCCTCCGCAAGCCCTTCGATGGTGGTAATCTTTTTCCCCTGTACAGCCGTTGCCAGAGTGAGACAGGAAAGCCAGGGTTTCCCATCGATAAGCACTGTACAGGCCCCACAGGTTCCGAGATCACACCCTCTCTTCGTCCCGGTCAGACCTAAGTCCTCTCTTAACACTTCAAGTAGGGTCTTATGACCTTCGACCAAGATTTCCAAATCCTCTCCATTGACATTGAGTTTTAAGATCCGTTTCATAGAAACTCCCTTTTCTTTTATTTCTTCCTCTCCCTGATCCCCATCTCGAATTCGGATTTCGATCTATTTATTTCAACTTATCAAGCCCCTCTCTAAGGAGGATTCCTGCCATCTTTCTTTTATAGGCAGGAGAGTAAATAGAAGTCCTCATAGGAGAGATCAATTTGGTCACCTGTTCAGAAACAGAATCAATGATAGAGTCTTCGAGAGTGTTCCCGAGGAGCCTCTTTTCGATTTCAGAGATTTCTAATGGGCCTTCTCCTACACCGCTGAAGACCACCCTTGACAGGCCAATCCTGTTATCTTCTTTTTCAACATAGAGGGCTAATGAAATGATGGGGAATTCAATTGACCCTCTCCATCTCCATTTGAGGTAGATTGATTTGCCGGAAGATTGGGGGAGAAGGACCTCCTTCAGGATTTCCCCTTTTCTTAAGGAAAGGGGTTTTTTCCCATTATGGGTGTAGAGCCTTTTTAGAGGGAAGATTCTTTCCCCTTGAGGGCCTATTACCTTAACCTTGGCCCCCAGGGCGATAAGGGCTGGAGCTATATCCCCACAATAGGTGGAGTGGCATTCTTTTGGTTTTTTAATCACATGACAGATCTCTCCTCCTGCCTTCAAACAGGGGGGTCTTACACTTCGCCAGAAAGGGGATTGGTTATAAAATCGACATCGATTTCCTTGGCATAGATTTCCTCCTATTGTTCCCATGACTTGATGGGCATAGGCTCCGACCTCTCTTGCTGCTTGAGATAATATTAAAAATTTCTTTTGAATCAAAGGCGAAGTATACAGATCGTGAAGCGAGGTAAGCGCTCCAATCCTTAGGGTCTCTTTTTCTTCGAGAATATAATTCAGTTTTGGAATCGATTTGAGGTTAATCAGAGTGGTAGGTTTCACCACCCCATATTTCATATTGACCAACAAATCTGTCCCTCCAGCCAGAAGAAAGGTTTCCGAAGGATGGGCGGAGAGAATCTTGACGGCTTCTCTTAAGGATTTTGGTTCGACGTATTCAAATTTCGGAAGGCGCATCTTTTCTCCTCAAAAAATTCTAATTTATCACTTCGTTAAGCTGGGTAAAAAGAGGGCAAGTTTTGGAAAAAGGATCAGGATTCCTGCATTGATCAATAGAGCTCCTAAAAAAGGGAAGATCCCTTTGAAGATCGTTTCAAGAGGAATTTCCGGAGCAATCCCTTTAATCACATAAACATTGACCCCCACGGGAGGGGTAATAACCCCCATTTCACTCACCAACACAATGATGACCCCAAACCATATAGGATCGAATCCAAGACGGACCACGACTGGGAAAATCACCGGGACAGTGAGGACCACCAAAGCCATGGCATCCATAAAACAGCCACCGATGAGATAGATCAGGATGATAATTCCCATAATCGCAACAGGGTGGAGTGGAAGCTTTTCAATCCAGTCTGCAATAATGAAAGGGATGGTTGAGACAGCCATGAAATGGCCGAAGACCGTTGCACCCGCAATCACACAGAGAACCATACACGAGGTTCTCAACCCATCGAAGGTGGAATCAATGAACCCCCTCCAGGTTATTTCTCTCCTCACCAGGCCGATGGCCAATGCCCCGGCAGCGCCAATCCCTCCTGCTTGAGTCGGAGTAAACCAACCAAAGAAAAGCCCTCCAATCACCAAGCCAAAAAGGAGCAGGGCTTCGCCAATCCCTATGAGTGCCTTCATCTTCTCTCTGATATTGGTTGAAGGACCAGCAGGGGCACACTCCGGCCTCCGAAGGCAGATGACCCATACTGTAAGAATAAAAAGAAAAACAAGAATAACCCCCGGGATGATTCCAGCGACAAAAAGCTTCCCGATGGATTGCTCTGTGATGATTCCATAGACGAGAAAGATGGTGCTAGGTGGAATAAGAATACCAAGAGTCCCAGCACTCGCAAGGCACCCTGTAGCTAACGTATCATCATAGTGGTATTTTTTCATTTCTGGAAGGGCCATCTTTCCAATCGTTGCCGCCGTCGCAGAGGTGGAGCCACAGATCGCTGCAAAAAAACCACAGGCCACAACCGTCGCCATCGTTAACCCTCCACGAAGCCCTCCTAATATGGTGTAGGCCGCCTCATAGAGCCTCTTGCCAATCCCCGAGGCAAAGGCAAAAGAACCCATCAGGATGAACATGGGGATCGCACTCAGAGGAAAACTGAAAAACTGATCGAAGAAATCTCGGGCGAGGAGTCTGAGACCTGCCTTCAAGGTAGAGAGGTAAGAGAAGCCCAAAAACCCGACAAAGGCCATGGCAAAGGCAACAGGCATTCGAATGAGAAAGAGGAGGATGAGCAAAAAGATTCCAAGGATACCGACCTTAACGGGATCCATTTTTGAAGACCTCGGAAAGGGATTTCAAAACCTCTAAGAAGAAGACTAAACAGACAGGAAGACAACAAAAGGCAATAAAATAGGCAAAGGGATAATAGGGAAGGTGGGAAGTCGACCCAATTTCCCCCGCCCTCTGAAGAGAGTGCCCATAGAGGAGACTCTGCCAGAGAATGAAAATAAAAAGGATCAGCGAAAGCAGAGAGCTGAAACTGCTGATTCCTGCCCGGATTCGTCTGGGAAGACGATCGAGGATAAATTCCACCCGAATATGACGGCCTAAAAGAAGGGCGATTGCAATGGTTGGAGCAATCGCAATGATTTGAGAAAAGCCAATAAGCTCGGTGGCGCCGGGAACAGGCCAAAGAAAAAGCTTTGCCCCAATCACGTCCGTCAGATTGACCAGGAACATAGAAAGGATACCAATCAATCCCAGCCATTCAAGGGATTGGCTCAATTTCCTTATCCACCCTTCCATGGACCGAATCCCTTTTATGAGAGACCATTTGATCCTTTCGCCTTTCCCTTTCTCCTCTCGCTCTGAGAGGAGAAAGGGAAAGAACAGGGATGACTATTTGATGCGAACTTCGGCAGGACCGGTGGAGGATTTTACTCCTAATTCCTTCTGTTTCTTCGTCCAATACTCGATTCTCATTCGAGCGTAATTGATTAACTCCCGGGTTTCTTTCTCTTGATAACCCGCAGAGACCATGGACTTTACGTATTTATCTAATACAGGCTCCACGGCTTTCTTCCATTTAGTAATCTCTTCACTGGGAAGTTCGATGAACTGCAGCCCCTTCTCTTTTCCATACTGTTTCCCATCGATGTCCACTTCGTTCCACATGGTGGCCAATTTTTCTTCGAAGGGATATTCATTGAAAACCT
Organism: uncultured Syntrophaceae bacterium; assembly: GCA_964570075.1. GTDB lineage: Bacteria > Desulfobacterota > BSN033 > BSN033 > UBA1163 > CALIBK01. The sequence goes on from CAZMWF010000023.1 coordinate 6,069, forward strand.
TCTTCAGCTCGGGAGAAAGTTTATTCCAGGTCTCTTTATTCATGATAAGGTAAAAGGTATAGACCTGACCAATAGGCCAGCACTCGGTCACATATTTGGCTACCTCCGCATATCGGAAAGCCCTCATCGTCTCCATCGGAATCATTAATCCATCGATCACCTTCTTCTGCATGGCCTCATAGGCTTCAGGGGTTGGAATGGGTCGAGGAGTGGCTCCAAGGGCTGTGACGACTTCGGCGATGTAACCCAATCCCCTCAGGGTCATCCCCTTTAAATCTTCCATCTTGTAGACAGGTTTGGTAGCTGAGAGGACGACATTGACAGGACTGGTATGCATGGAGAGGATATGAACTTTTTCCCACTCCTTAGGCTTAAATTCTTTGATGAAGTCATTGGCCACATGATTGGCCACCCAGGCGTTTGGAAATCCCAAAGGAAGATCCAGGGTCTCTGTCATCCGGAAACGACCGAAGGTATAACCAATATTGGAAAAGCCAATATCGGCGATCCCTTCGACCACCCCGTCATACATCTTTGGAGCGGTCAGCAGAGTCCCCGCAGGAAAATAGCGAATCTTTAACTCTCCCTTTGAACGAGCCTCGAGGTCTTTTATGAATTCCTCACAGATTTTGGACTGTCGGGCAGGAATCGGAAAATAATTGCAGAATTTTAACTCCACGGCTCCCCAAACAAAAGAAGGCAAAACGATTGCCAAAAAAATGAAACCGACCCATATTCTACTCTTTTTCATATGAATCCCACCTCCTCTTTGAAATTTTTACCTTTCCAAGAACCAACGCACCTCTATTGGCTATCTAATTTAATCCGATTTCACCTCCTTTCCAAACAGGATTCCATTTCAACTAATCATCCGTCAGTTTTCATCTTTCCTTCCTGGATGAGCTTTTCGACAATCCATTGTCTCAACCTTTTTTTATCAACTTTTCCAACATTGGTCAAGGGAATTTCATCGATGATCTCGATTCGCTCAGGAAGGTAGAGGACGGAGGTTTTCTTTTCCTTTAGGAAAGAGAGGATTTCTTCAAAAGTGATGATCTCATTGCCTCGAGGTTTAAGGAAGGCACAGACCCTCTCTCCCAGGATAGGATCTGGCATGCCCACCACAGCCACTTGATCGACCTTAGGATGAGAGCTGATGAGTTCTTCCACTTCTTTGGCGCTGATATTTTCTCCACCCCGTATGATAATATCTTTTTTTCGGCCGGTGATGATGAGACGACCTTCCGAATCGAATTTAGCGATATCCCCTGTCTTAAAAAAACCATCTTCGGTGAAGGCTTCTCGATTTTCTTCTTCGGCTTTGTAATACCCCCGAAAAATACAGGGCCCCCTGGCCACCAATTCTCCTTCCATCCCGGGAGGAAGTGCTCTTCCCTTTGAATCGATCACCTTGAATTCATCATAGGGACAGATCGGCCAACCCACCGTGTGAAGAACGACCTCTTCTGGATCATCCAATCGTGTTTGCGCACAGGGTCCTTCAGACATCCCGAAGACGTTATAGAATTTGCATCCTATTCGCTCGTAAATTTTTTTGATCAAATCGGGAGGAACATAGGATCCTGCTCCAGCGATCACCTTCAGAGATGAAAGGTCATATCTTTTTAGATCAGGATCCTCGACGATTTGCTGGAGTTGGGCCACGACCAGGATGGTATGGGTGACCCGTTCTCTTTCGATGGCTTCGAGGATCTCTTTGGCTCGGGTTGAGGGAATGAGGACGACCTTTCCACCATAAAGAAGGGTTGGATTTAAAGAAACTTCGATGGCCATATTATGGGTGATGGGAGTGGCGATCAGAGTGACATCTCGTGGAGTTCTTTCCCACACCTTGGCTCGATAATCAAAATTGCAAAAAAAGTCATTATGGGTTCGTGGGACCAATTTAGGAAGTCCAGTAGACCCTCCGGTAGGCATAAGATGACAAATCTCTTCTGGATCGGGTCTGAACCTAAAAAGATCCTCTTTTGAGTATTTTCTTACATCGATCTCTTCAAGAAGATGATGGAAGGATTGAGCCCCTTCAGGAAGGGCCGTTTTTTCCTCCTCGGACTCCACGACGAGAATGAATTTCGGTGAGAAGGACTGTTTTCTAATCTCTTCGATCATCGGAAGATAATCCATCTTTTCAAATCTTCGGGGGACTACCCAGCCCTTCGCCTCTGTCACTCGACAGAAATGCTCCACCTCTCTCTGGGAAAATCTCGGGATGCACATTACAGGGATAGCCCCGATCTTTTGAAGTCCATAGTAGGCATAGACAAATTCTGCCCAGTTGGGAAGCTGGAGAAGAACCCGGTCCAGTTTCTGGATGCCTAACTGGAGGAAGGCCAGGGCTGTTCGGTTGACCCTATCTTGGAGTTCCCGGTAGGTAAGTCGAACCTTTCCTGCGACGAGTGCTTCCTTATAAAAATAGAGGTCCGCACTCCGATCGAGCATCTCACCAATGGTGATTCCTAACCACCATCGATTTCTGTAATATCGCTCAACGAATTCTTTTGGAAATGGAATGGTTCCAGGAAGTGCCATCCTATCCACCATTCAGCCGTGATCTATTTAATAGTAGATTTTACGATGTCATTGGGGCTGAATCCATTGCCTTCGACTCTCTTGGCTATGGCCGCATCTACGCCAAAGAGTTCCTGAACCCTGATGACACCTTTGAGCTTTCCTGTCGTCCATCCAAGTGAGATGTTGGTGACGGGATGGACCACCTCTTTCCCGGGTTCATACACCTCCAGGTGGTCTCCTACCCGAAGCCCGGAGAGTTTCCCTGCGTTGAGGTAGAGAGTTTCTCCTTCAATCTTTGCAATAGTCGTACTCCATTCCAGGTAATCTAAATACCTCAGGAGACCATCCAGGATCTCCTCAAGTGCAAAATCAATCGCCTTCATCACCGCTTTGCTGCGACTGTATTCTCCCGTTTCTTTCGTTCCGAAGATGGGACTTCGGCCGATAAAAGTCTTTAGAAGATTTCCTGTCGAGGCATCGAGCAGGCGAACCTCTACCTTAGCCGTTGCAAAAGAGACCTCCCCTTCAGAAGTTTCGGAGGCTTTAGAGGAGAGAAGGCTGACATCCATTACCGATCCAAAAAGGATGGCTTGAATTCCAAGGGAGCGGTGAATCCGTTTCATGGATTCAGGATTCGAGAGGTTTTCCAATGAGACTCCTTCTCGACGCATCATCTCTCCCAACACATTTCGATCCATCAACACAACCCTTTGGGAAGCCTCGAGTTTATCAGAGAGTCGTTTGGCCACTGTCTCACCCAGTTTTTCCTCACTGTAGGTCGTTCGATTCTCAAAGTCCAGGACGGTGATCTTTTTCTTTAGACCCATCTGGAAGAAGGGAAGAGGGGCTCCATAGAAGGGTCGAGTGGGAATAGAGGTGACTCTTGGTTCGGGCTCTTTCTTGGGCGGGGGTGGAGTAGGTTTTGTTGCAGGAGGTTTTTCAGCGAGGGGAGGATTCACCCCTTTAATCGTTTCCATCCCTTCCACCCTGACGGTCTTTCCTTCGGGAAGCCTTTCCTCCGATTTCTTTTTCCCGATCAGGGGAAGGTTAGCGCAGGCGTTGAGAAGGAAGATCAAAACAATAGAGCCTAAACAAAATTTAAAGAGTTTAAATTTCATGGAATCTCCTTTTATTCTTTAATCAAATTCAATGCTATATTACCAATTTTAGAAAGGATGTCAAGGAGGCGAAGGGCTGGGAATTACATTAGCCAAACGAAAGAAATTGACAGGGTTGAAAATATTTGATATAAAAAAACTACTAAATCCCGTTTTTCCTATTTTTCCTTCAATCCGTTTAGATCGGATTTTCATTTCATCACTTCTCGGCGATTTCTGTTTTCTTTGACCTCCTCCGGAACGAAGCCCTTTTAAAAATGGAGGATCGTGAAAATGATGACCAGAAAGGAATTTCTCGAACAGGTCATGAAGATGGCGAATCTTCGGGACTTGAAACAGGCCGACGAGGCCACCCGAGCGGTGATTTCCTTAACCAAACTTATTATTGGGCCAAAATTATCTCAAAAGATTGCCAAGATCTCTCCACCCGATCTTCGAATAGGATGGGAATCGATTCAACCTGCCTATCCCAAGAAACCCATCAAAATTATCACCGGACCAGGAGGGGAAGATTTAGATCTTAGGCAAATTGCTCCCTCCCTTCAAAAATACCTCGGGGTAGGGATTACCATTGAACATATTGTAGGTTTCTGGGGGAAGATTCCTTTCGAAAAGTTTCGAGAAATAGAACCCGATGGTTATACCTTAATGTGTTATACCTTTCCAAGAAGTCTTATTATTGAACATATAGGAGAGACTCGATTTAGGACAAGAGAGTTTACCCCTGTCTTTGCCTGGTCTTTCGGAAATCAATTTCTTATCGTTCCTTCCAATACCTACAAACACTTCGGGGAATTTATTAAGGAGGCCAAGGATCGCCCTTTTTCATGTGCGATTCCTATCCGGGGTGGGATCAGTCATCTGGAAGGTTTGCTTATGGCCGAGGCCTTAGGGATTGAGGTCAACTGGATCCCATATGGTGGACTTGGCCCAAGTATATCCGCTCTGGCACGAAGGGAGGTGGATTTTATGATCTCCCCAACCAGTGTGCTCCCATCGTGGGTTAAGGCCGGGAAGATAGAGATTTTGGCTATGCTGCCTGATAAGAGTGGAAGACGGAGTCCTTATTTCCCCCATGTTCAGACCTTTAAAGAATTGGGATACGACATCCCGACGATTACCATCCGACATGTTTTAGAAGCCCCACCCGATACCCCTTCCTATATCATCCTCCCTTTAGAAGAGGCTTTTAAGAAGGCTATCAAGGAGCCTGCCTATCTCGAATGGTCCAGGAAGAATTTTGTCCTGATTGACCCATTAGATGCTCAAGCCCTCGCTAAAGAGAAGGAGGAGGCCTATCTCAAAATAGAAAAGGTGAAGGAGAAGATAAGGGAGGATTAGTAAAGGATGGCTTCTCGATTACCCATTAAGAATTCTTCGGATCCTCTTCAAGGGCTTTCTCTAAGAGTTCGGCAATATCATACACTTTAACCGAAGCTTCTTTCCCTTTCGCCTTGAGCCCATCTTCGAGCATCGTAAGACAGTAAGGACAAGCTGTGGCAATGGCATGGGGGGCAAGAGCCAGAGCTTGATCCACCCGCATTTCATTGATCCGTTTTCCAAGATGTTCTTCCATCCACATCCTCCCCCCTCCTCCTCCACAGCAGAAGCTTCTCAACCGAGCTCTTTCCATCTCTTCAAGCTTTAAGCCTGGGAGAGCGGTGAGAATCTTACGAGGTTCTTTATAAATTCCATGAGAGCGACTGAGATAGCAGGAATCGTGATAGGTCACCTTGATGGGATTCACTCTCTTGGGGGAGAGTCTTTTTTCACGAAGCAGTTGATCCAGATATTCTGTTTGATGGATGACCTCGAAGGTTCCACCGAATTGAGGGTATTCGGTTTTCAAGGTATTGAAACAATGGGGACAGGTCGTCAGGATCTTCTTCACGTGATATTGGTTTAGGATTTCTATATTTTTTTCCGCTATCTTTTTGTAAAGATATTCATTTCCAATGCGACGAGCTGGATCTCCACAGCATCCCTCTTCTCTTCCGAGAATCCCGAATTTCACTCCTGCTCGCTGAAGCACCCGGACCATCGAGACGGCTACCTTTTTGCTTCGATCATCATAGCCTTTGAAACAACCTGGAAAATAGAGGAGCTCCACATCGGGGTCTTCATAAAGAGTCTTTACCCCGAGCTCTGCGGCCCAATCCGCTCGGAGATGCCTTTCCGCTCCCCAAGGATTACCCATCCGCTCTAAATTTCTAAAGACCTCTCGAATTTCTCTTGGATACCGGGATTCCATGAGAACCAGGTAACGCCTCATTTCGATGATTTTATCATAGGCGGAAATGAATACAGGACATTGCTCATAACAGTTGAGACAGAAGGTACAGGCCCAGACGACCTCTTCTGAAAGGGATTCGAGGAGGGAGAGCTCCTCCTTTGTTAAAGAGGAAGGATTCCAGAGCCATGTCCTTTTTTTCTGTTGGAGAAGGGTATGGAGATCCTGAATGACCTTCCTCGGAGAAAGAGGTTTTTGACTCAAATAGGCCGGGCAATGATCCTGACATCGTCCACAGTTGGTACAGGCCTCAAGATCTAAAAGTTGTTTCCAAGTGAAGTGAAAGAGGTCGTTGGCACCGTAGACCTCTGCCTCCTCAAAATCCGGGATGGGAGGAAGGGCTCCTTTAGGTTCAAGGGGGCGAAATAGGATATTGAGAGGGGTGAGAAAGAGATGCTTAAGAGGGGAATCGGAAAGCGTGATATAAAAGAATAAGACCAAAACCGGAAGGGCATGGATAAAGATACGATGCCAGACAAACAGTTCATTTAAAAGATCATTCGGGAAGATAAGAAAGAGGTGAGAGAGGGGATAGCTGACGGGAGCCCAAGAGAACCAATTGGGGAGAGGAGGAGACCCCGCTATAGCAATCCGATACCCCTTAATGAGATATCCTGAGATTAAAATTCCAAATCCCCAAACGAAGATCAAGGTTCGATCGATGTGGGTCTCTAAACGCTTCGGTTTCAAAAGATATCTGCGAATCACGGCTAAAATGCCACCCATAAAGAGCCAGAGGCCACCCATTTCAGAAATAAAAGAGGCATAGAGGAAGAGGGATGGAGGAGGAATCGTTAATTCGATGAGGAAAGAAAAGAGCCTTACAATTTTACCCAAAAAGATGAGAAGGATCCCCCAGAATATTAAAAAATGCATGGTAGCAGGATATTTCTCATTCCAGAAACGGAGATGGGCCAAGGTCGTGAAGAGCAGGGTTTTAAGGCGAATCCCCATCTGAGCCGTTCTCTCTTGGGGTTTTCCTAACTTCCATATGCTGAGATGAAGTTTCCAAAGGGAGAAGAAAAAGAAGACAATTAGACCTGGCAATAAGAGGAGTAACCCGATCAGGATGGGGAAAAAAATTTCTTTAAGGTAGAGCTTCTGGAAGTTCCAAAATTCAAATATTAATGGATCCATTCTATCCTCCTTGAGGGCTTGGAGGGATAGGTCGAGGATAGAAGGTGATCAAATGGGCTATTAAGAAGGAGAGGATCATCCCCCCTATGATCATAAGGGAGATCCTTACAAATCTTTTATATTTTGGATTTAGGCCCAGATCAAAAAGGGTAAGCTTAAATCCGAGGAGAAAGGAGTAGAGGAAGGCCATCAACAAGATCAATTCAAACCCAATCGCCATGGCTCTGGTGAGGTTTCCCATTAACGAGCTCTCGACGCCTGAGAGGTACTTTCTTTCCCTCCTTCCAAAAGGGGGAGGAGTTCTAAATATTTTAACCCCAAGATGAAGAACAGACCCATCATCGAGAATATTCCGAGACCCATGAGCAATTCGATGGCCGTGAGAGGAAAGGTCCCTTCTTGGCCCCAGATCCCTTCGATTTTCCCTGGATAGAAGGGCATTGGATAAGCGGTTCCTGGAATGACCAGGTTGAATCTCTCGAAAAAAATACCGATGATGATCAACGATGAGGCGATCATCAAGCCTTTAATATTTTTTCGAATTTGAGGTTGGCTCAACAATAGGATGGGAAGGAAGTAACCGCAACCCACTTGAAATCCCCAGAATAACCAGGCAAAAGGTCCACTAAGAAGCCAGAGCGTAGGTTCTCGATGGGGAGAATAAAGGTGGGTGAGTTTATCTATCCCTACCAAAACGACCAAAGTAATCGTTAAACCCAAGAGTAATTTACCGAGGGAAAAGAAGGGTTCTTTCCAATACCTTCTATTTGCAAAATGGAAAGCCGCGATGACCACGATAATCAGAAGAGCCAAACCCGAGACCATGGCTGCCACGACAAATTCAAAGGGTTTAATAGGGGAATAAAAGATGGACCTGGCTTCAATAAAACCAAAGATGGCTCCTGTTCCCATATGGACCAAGGAGGCCCAGACCATGGCCAGAATCCCTATCCTTTTTGTCCATTTTGGGTGATTGGCAAAAATGGAGCCGAGATAGAGGAAACTGATAATAAAATATCCTCCATAAAGGATCCCGTTAAGGGCAAACATCGAACGCATATTGTTTAAGACAAAGAACATAAAGAGTCGCCACATCTTTTCAGGTCTTCCCAAATCTAAGGAAATCCCCACCATGGCTCCAAAGATCAAAATAATCGCCAAAAAGACTGCGATCCTGGAGATCAACCGATACTCTTCCCTCCCAAACACATAGGTTAAAGAGGAGAGGATGAGAGATCCAGCACTTAAGCCAATGAGATAGATGGTAATAATAATTGCCATCCCCCAAGGGATCCTATTGCTTATTCCGAATCCCCCATGACCCTGGGTATAACTGATTACAAAACAGATAAATCCTACCACCGAGAGGAGGGCAAGAATGGCCAACACGAGATAATAGTTTCGAGATTGGAATTCGACAGGAGTATAGATCAGTTTCATCTCACCCTACTCATTTCCCAAGATAGTAGACCTTACTTTGGGTGTTGAGCTCCTCTCGAAGCCTGAACCAGATTCGGGAGGAAAGGAGATGGCGAACCTCGCTTTTTGGATCGTCTAAGTCTCCAAAACTTCTTGCACGGGAAGGACAATGTTCCACACAGGCTGGGACCACTTCCGTGCCAATCTTTTTCCCTTCTTTTAATCCTTGGTCAATTCGATGAAAACAGAAGGTACACTTCTCTACCACTCCGTGGGTTCTTCGAGGAAAAGGCCACTTTCCCCGAATCTCTCGATTCGGGGGAAGGTCTTGGCGATGATACGGTTTCGTTTCTTGTTCCTTATTATTAAAACTTCTGGCTTCATAGGGACAGGCCACCATGCAGTATTTACATCCTATGCATTTCCTAAAGTCCTGCATGACAATCCCATCTTCTCGGCGATAGGTCGCCTTTACAGGACAGACGGTTACACAAGGAGGCTGGTCGCAATGCATACATGGCATAGGAATTAATAGAGTTTGGATATGGGGATATTTCCCATGGGTGACAGCGATGACCTTGTTCCAGTAGATTTCTCGCTGTTTTTGTTGCTCTTCCAAAGAACCATGGGGAACATTATTCTCCACTTTGCAGGCGATGGTACAGGCTTGGCATCCTGTGCATTTATCAAGATCGATTACCATCGCCCATCTTACCATTGGCTCTTCTCTCGAAAGGATGATTTTTGTTGAAATTTTGAAATTAATTTATAAAGGAAGAAGCAGATCAAATAGTCAACGAAAAATAAAATATTATGGGTTACCAGTCAAGATGAGGGCAATGGGACGAAAACGAAAGAGTGAATATTTTCACATAATTAGCAAAAATTTTCTTGACATAATTTTTTTTCAGGAATAAGATTTTTATTAACCGAAAGAAATGGATCAGTTCTACTTTTCTATTTTCGACAGTGGTCATCAATCTGGATGGTTTTGTAAAACTAAAATTTACCCACTGTCTTTTTCTGATCCATAAAGAATTTTTTGTTTAATTTTCAGAAAGGGCCGTGGGTAAATAGATTTTGCCACGGCCCTTAAATTTTTTGAGCCGTGGGGAAGCTTCTCACGGCTTTTTTATAAACTTTTTATGGAATATCAACTTTATTAAAGCTCCTGCGTTTAAGGAGGTGGGATGATGGAAAGAAGTAAAGAAGACTATTTTTCATCTTTGTATGAATTGGCAGCAGCGCTCAATTCGATGCGGACTTCCGAGGCTATTCTCCGGTCTCTTGTAGAAGGAGTAGCGAAGGCTATGGGAGTGAAGGGATGTTCTTTGATGCTCCTCTCACCGGACAGAAAGGAGCTATTTCATACGGTCGCCTATGGGCTGAGTGATTGGTATGTCCGAAAAGGGCCCGTTTCGGCTGATAAAAGTATCGCAGAGGCCCTGGAAGGGAAAGCCGTAGCCATTTTCGATGCCCCTCAAGATAGCCGAATCCAGTATCGAGAACAGGCCAAAAAGGAAGGGATTGCTTCTATCCTTTCTGTCCCCATGACACTCAGGGAAGAGATTATAGGAGTTGTTCGAGTTTATACGTCAGAACCTTATCAATTTACAACGGAAGATATTTATTTTGTGGGAGCCGTGGCTAATCTGGGTGCCATTGCTCTTGAAAATGCAAGGCTCTACGAGATCCTTCAAAAAAACTATGAAGCCTTTAGACAGGA
>CAZMWF010000024.1:0-8493 GCA_964570075.1 uncultured Syntrophaceae bacterium
GCGATCCCACCGCCAATAATTAGGACTTCTTTTTCTAACATATTCGTCAAGCTCATTCCCCTTAAATATTTTGAATAATTGAGAAATTATTCACAAAACTTTTAATTTATTTCGGATGCTTTGTCAAGAAAAATATTAAATTATTGGTAATCTCTCACTGAAGGGTGGAAATAAATTTAAGCCCGACAGGAGTATTTCCGAAACCCATAGAATGCGGATGGATTGAATATAAATGAATCCTACGAATCGATCTATCGTTGAAATGGGTTTCTGATTAAAACCAACCAAAGTAAGGATTTCTATGGATCATTTAAGGTAGCCGCACTTCCGACCAAGTCGGATCCCTGCCTGCGCAGGCAGGCGCCTCTGGCGGAATGGGTTTCTCCAATACCCCTCTCGGGCTTATCCTCCACCTCTGAGTGAGGGATTACAATTATTGGAATTCCTTGTCAAAGGGTTGAGGAGATTGACTGATGGGTTAAAATTACTTGAATCTTTACTTATTCTTAAATAGAATTAGATTTCAGGAGAAAATTGATGAAGGTCAATATCGATCCTATCTTGTTTGAATTGGGCCCTATTCGGGTGGGTTGGTATGGGCTCATGTATGTCTTTGGATTTATTGCCTCCTATCTGTTGGTTCGATATCAATTGAAGAAAAAGGACTTTGGGATTACTCGTGTGGAGATCGAGAATCTCTATTTCTATCTCGTCCTTGGATTGATGATCGGAGCTCGATTAGGATATGTCCTCTTCTATGATCTTAAAACTTATCTTCAGGATCCTCTGGAGATGATTGCTATTTGGCATGGGGGAATGTCCTTTCATGGTGGGTTAATCGGGGTGCTCTTGGTAGGAGTTCTATTTTCTTATAAAAATAAAAAATCTTTCTGGAGGCTTTCGGACCTTCTCATTGTCACGGCTCCGATAGGATTGGGTCTTGGAAGGATTGGCAATTTTATCAATGGTGAGCTCTATGGTCGGGTGACAACCCTTCCTTGGGGAATGATTTTCCCAAAAGGTGGACCCCTCCCTCGTCACCCCTCTCAACTCTATGAGAGTGCTCTCGAAGGAGGAGTCCTTTTCGTCATTCTTTGGCTTTTAAAAGACAATAAAAGAATGCCAACAGGAGGACTGCTGGCCCTCTTCCTTTTCCTCTATGGAGTTTTCCGTTTTTTTGTAGAGTTTTTCAGAGAACCGGATGCCCATCTCGGATTCATTTTGGGTCCCTTTACGATGGGTCAGATCCTATGTTCTTTTATGATCTTTGGAGGGATAGGCTTATTTTTATATTTACACTGGAAGAAAAGAACTTAATCTTTCGCTCCCTCCTCACCCAGAGATCCTCTCAATCCCCCTTACCAGTCCACCGTTACTTTTTCAGAGGGAAGGGGAATAATGAAGACCGGTTTTCGAGTCCGTCGAAGGACTGCATCGGACACACTTCCAAGGAAGGTATGGGCCAAAAAGCCTTTTCCGTGTGTCCCCATCACGATCAGATCACAATTTTCATCGTTGGCTGTATTTAAGATTTCTTCAGGAGGATGGCCCACTGGAACTAAAATCTTTTCAACCAGATCCACACAGGTCCCTATTTGGGGTTCGGCTTTCTTGCAGAACTCTTCGAGACGGCTTTTCACTGTGGCAATCAAGGCCTCTTGTTTTTGTTGCATCGTCTCTTTTAAAGGAATGTAGGCTTCAGCGTAAGGAGGGATAGGTTCGATGGCATGGAGGATAATGATTTTAGCCCCATGCTTTTTAGCCATGTCCACTGCATAAATAAACGCATAAGAGGAGTTTTCAGAAAGGTCTGTGGCATAAAGAATTCGTTTAATTTTTGGGATCATTCGAGCTTCCTCCTTTTCAAAGAATTTTAACCCAATATAGCCCAATTTAAGAAAATTTTCATCTTTTTAAGAAGGTTTGAAATCGAATCGGTTTTATAAGATAATAAAAAAACAAAAGGACAGGTCTTATGAAGATTCCATCGCGAATGAGAGATGGATTTGTCGTCATCCATGGACATTTTTACCAACCTCCCCGAGAGAATCCCTGGATAGAGGACATCGAAAAGGAAGAAGGTGCTTTCCCATTTCATGACTGGAACGAAAGAATCACATCGGAATGCTATTGGCCCAATGCTTATGCCCGGATTCTGGATGGAAAGGGAAAGATCCTTCGTCTTTTTAATAATTATTCTTCCATCAGTTTTAATTTCGGTCCTACCCTTCTTTCTTGGATCGAAAAGAAGAAACCCCATCTTTATCGAAGGATCCTGGAGGCTGATCGAGAGGGTCTCAGAAGGTTCGGTCATGGGAATGCCTTGGCTCAGTCTTATGACCATCTCATCCTTCCTTTAGCCAATGAAAGGGATAGGGACACAGAGATTTTCTGGGGGATAGCGGATTTCGAGAGAAGATTTCATCGCAGACCTGAAGGGATCTGGCTTCCAGAGGCTGCCGTCAATTATCCAACCCTTCAGGTATTAGTCCGCTACGGATTAGAGTTTATTATCCTGAGCCCATTTCAGGCGCGCAGAATTAGACCTCTTGGAGGAAAAAAGTGGACCGATGTCTCCCAGGGGAAAATTGATCCCACTCAATCCTATCGGTGTTTTCTAAAAAGACCCTCAGGAGAAAAGATCTTTGATCAATCGATTGATATCTTCTTTTATGAGGGGACTCTCTCCAGAGAAGTCTCTTTTGGAGATCTGTTGAAGGATGGGAAACTCTTCTGTGAACGATTCAGAGAGCTCTATCAACCTTCAAAAAAGGCTCCCCAGATTCTCCACATTGCCACGGATGGAGAAACCTATGGTCATCATAAAAAATTCGGAGAGATGGCCTTAGCCTATGCCCTTTTTGAGGGATTTAACTCGATGGGACTGGAACTCACGAACTATGGGGCCTTCCGAAAGAGATTCCCTCCCCTCTACGAGGTGGAGATTGATGAGGGACCTAAAGGGGAGGGAACCTCCTGGAGCTGTAGCCATGGGGTAGGGCGATGGAAAGAAGATTGCGGATGCACCACTGGAGGGAAAGAGGGATGGAATCAGAAATGGAGGAGACCTTTAAGGGAGGCTCTTGATTTTCTGCGAGATGAGCTTGCCCTCCTCTTTGAGCGGGAAGGGGAAAGGATTTTCAAAGATGTATGGGAGGCAAGAAATCATTATATCGAAGTGATCTTCGACCGCTCCCCTCGGCAGATCGACGCCTTTTTTGAGAAGGAGGGCCTTCACCCTATCGAGGAGAGTCAGAAGATTAAAGGATTAAAACTTCTGGAGATGGAGAGACATGCCTTGAGAATGTTTACGAGTTGTGGGTGGTTCTTTGCCGATATCGGTGGATTGGAAACCGGAATCATTCTTCAACACGCAGCCAAGGCGATTGAATTGGCCAGAGAATTTTCAGATCAAAGGCTGGAGGAAAATTTTCTCAACCTTCTTTCGGAGGCGAAGAGTAACCTTCCCGAATTGGGAAACGGGGCCCAAATCTATGAACGAATCGTAAGGACCCGATCCGTTTCTTTAGAACAGATCATCCATCATTTTGCGATTTCCTCCTTTCTCAACAAGGAGAAAAAAAAGATTTTCTCTTTTTCCTTAGAGAAAAGGAAGGAATGGAGGAGCGAAGAAGGAGATTTCCCTGTTCTCGTTGAAGAGGTAGAGGTGACTTCCCTCCCTACATCAGAAAAGGAGAGATTTCTTTACGGAGTTCTTTCATCTCGAAAGAGTTTCTTTCAAACCTGGATGAAGCGAAATCCAGACCCTTCTCTTTTTGACCAAATAAAAAAGGCCCTCCAAGGGAGATCTCAAAAAGAAGAAGAGATCGCTGACGCCCTTTCTTCCTTCCTTGGGGACCATCGATATACGTTTCGAGATACGTTAAAAGAAAAGAGAGGAGAGCTCCTTCCGGGGATCATCCAGAAAGAATTGGAGAGGTCCCTTCAGATGTATGAAACCTGTTACGAGAGGAATAAAGCCACCCTTGAAGCTCTGATGAAGGAAGGTCTCGAAATTCCCTACGAGCTTCGTATCGCTGCAGAGATGACCCTGAACCATCGTCTCCTTCGTGCACTGAAAACTCTCTCGCAAGACTTTAAAACGATTCTCACTCAAGGGGAAATCGATCAAATTCTTACGGAAGCAAAACAATATGGATATTCTCTTCACCGAGAAAAGGTGACGTCGATTCTGAGTGAGTGGCTTAATAAGCGAGTTGAGATTCTCTTCGAGAATCGAGAGTTCGATCTTTCAAATTTTGAAGGGGTGATCCAAGAGATTCTAACCCTTCTCACCTTTTCTGAGAGATGGGGATTTCATCCTTCTCAGGAAGAAGCCCAAAGTCTCATTGGAGAGATGTTAGATCAATGGATGATCAGTGTGGAAACCTCTTTATGGGAAGGGGAAACCCCCAAACCCTTTCCCCCTCTCTTTCTTACCCTTGCAGAGAAAATGAATTTTAATATAGAGGGGTTTTCAAAAATGATTCAGCCCCTCCCATCCTCCCACTCTTAATATGAGTCGGTCCTTTCCTCTTTTTCTCTGACTATCGGAAAAGGTTCAACTGAGTCTCTTTATCCCATTGGGTAGGGTTTCCCAGGCCATTCTTTTCTTTAAAGGCCTTTAGGGCAGATTCTGACCCTTTGCCCCAGATTCCATCAATGGCTCCCTGATAGAAGCCTAATTCTGCAAGTCGCCCCTGGATCAGTTTTGCATCTTGAGGGATCAAAGGATTAAGGATGATCTCTCCTCTCGCAATGGCTCTTTTCATTACTTCAGGGTCTGAAGGCATTTCACGGAAAAGGAGCATTTGGGTTTCTCTATCCCATCGAAGAGGATGGGGCAAGGCATTTTCTGTTTTGAAGCTTTTTAGGGCAGACTCTGAACCCTTTCCCCAGATTCCATCAATGGGTCCCTTATAAAGTCCTAAATCAGCGAGTCGATTTTGGATAAGTTTGGCGTCCTCTTTTACCTTAGGATTAAGAAGGATTTCTCCATTGGAAATGGCCATCAATCGCTGATCCAAGGGCGAGGGAGTTTTGGGAGAGGGAGGGAGAGAGGGTGGAGGAGGTGAAGGAGCTGAAGGAGGAGGGGAGGGGGCTGGAGAAGGAGGTGGAGGTTGAACGGTTGAGGGTTGGGTTGGGACGGGTTCTTTTTGGGGTTCTTCTGCCGCTTTAGGTGGGGGTTGAACCCCCTCTTTTTTCTCTTCGGGTGGCAGAGGAGTCGTCTGTTTCTTAGGACAAGCCATGGTAGATAGGACCAATAAAATAACAGAAACTAACATCACCCCTCTAAAAATGATCCTCTTTTTTCCTTTCATCTCATCCTCCTTTATTGTTCCATTGGAATGGGAAAAAATTCAGGAGAGCCTTTTTTTGTAATCCTCATAATGGAACTCCTTAATCAGGGAGAAACCGGTTTGCTCATTCCATAGGCCAATGGAAGGGTGTTGAATCCCATTGAACATGGTGGTTTTAACCGTAGTATAGTGAATCATATCTTCAAAGACCACTCTCTCTCCAGGTTTTAGCTCATGATCAAAAGACCAATCTCCCATCTCATCACCCGCCAAACAACTGAGTCCCCCCATTCGATAAGTCGGTCTTCCTTCCTTTTTATCCGAGGCCCCCAGGATGACGGGTTTATATGGCATCTCAAGGCAATCAGGCATATGGCAGGTAAAAGAGACATCAAGAATCGCTGTTTTGATCCCTCCGTTTTCGACAATATCCAGTACGGTTGAGACTAAATAGCCGGTTCGGTAGGTAAAGGCCGTTCCAGGTTCTAATATTATTTCAAGAGGATACTCCTTTTTGAACTCGTTAAGGAGTCGGATCAGGTGCCCAATATCATAATCCTCTTTTGTGAGGAGATGTCCACCTCCCATATTGATCCAGCGAAGACGGTTTAAATACTGACCAAATTTTTCCAAAAAAGCAGAGAGGGCTCTTTCAAAGGCATAGGAATCTGCTTCAAAAAGAGTGTGAAAATGAAGGCCATCTATCCCTTCGGGAATCCCATCCTCCAATTGTTCAGCCGTTACCCCTAATCTTGAACCGGATCGGCATGGATTATAGAGATCGACGGTAGAATTGGAATACCCCGGATTGACCCGAAGCCCTACCTGAAGACCCTCTTGTTTGGCCCTTGGACCGAATTTTTCAAATTGAGCCAAGGAATTGAAGGAAATATGACTGCTATATTTAAGAATCTCTTCGATCGTTTTTTCATCATAGGCAGGACAATAGATGTGAGCCTTTTGACCCAGTTCCTCCATAGCGAGTCGCGCTTCATAAAGGGAACTTGCTGAGGCGCCAAAACCGTATTCCTTGAAGATAGGGAAGACCTTCCAATTGGCAAAGGCCTTAAAGGAGACCAAGATTTGAATGTGTGCTTCTTCTTCAATTTTTTTTATCACATGGAGGTTCTTCCGCAAGAGAGTTTCATCAATGACATAGCAGGGACTTGGAATTTGACGAAAGTCAATGGGCATGGGGTTTATAATTCGAGATCGATATCGTGGAGTTCATGCCATGGGAGGCCATGGATGTTTAATTGTTCCATAAAAGGGTCTGGATCAAATTCTTCTAAATTGAAGACTCCAGAGCCTTTCCATTTTCCTGTAAGAATCATCATCGCTCCAATCATTGCAGGAACTCCAGTGGTGTAACTCACTGCCTGGGTACCGGTTTCCCGATAGGCCTCCTGGTGCTTACAATTATTATAGATATAATACGTTTTCTCCTTCCCTCCTTTTATTCCTCGAATGCGACAGCCAATGGACGTCTCTCCGGTATAGTGTTCTCCGAGTTCGGCAGGATTGGGAAGTACCGCTTTAAGAAATTTTAAAGGAACGATTTCCTTCCCTTCGTAAAGGATGGGTTTGATACTGGCCATTCCAATATTTTGAATCACTCGAAGATGGGTCAGATATTCCTCCCCAAAGGTCATCCAGAAGCGAGCCCTTTTGAGCGTGGGGAAATGTTTGACTAAAGATTCGAGTTCTTCATGATAGATTAGATAGGATTCTCGGGGACCGATACCCGGATAGGTCAGCGTTCGATGGATTTCATGAGGTTCCGTTTCAATCCACTTTCCTTCCTCCCAATATTTCCCTTTCTGAGTCACCTCTCGAATATTAATCTCGGGATTGAAATTGGTGGCAAAGGGTTTTCCGTGCTCTCCTGCGTTACAGTCGACAATATCGAGATAATGAATCTCATCGAAATGGTGCTTAGCCGCATAGGCGGTGAATACATTTGTGACCCCGGGATCGAATCCACATCCCAACAGGGCCATAAGGCCAGCCTTTTGAAACCGCTCATGATAAGCCCACTGCCATTTGTATTCAAACTTAGCCTCTTCTGGAGATTCATAATTGGCCGTATCCAAATAATGGGCTCCAACTTTGAGGCAGGCTTCCATAATCGTTAGATCCTGATAGGGGAGGGCAACGTGGATCACAAGATCAGGCTTGAAACGATTCAATAGGCCTAAAAGGGATTCAAGGTGGTCTGCATCGACCTCCGCCGTCTGAATGCGATGGGTTCCTACCGCTTGGGCAATAAGGTCACACTTCGATTTAGTTCGACTGGCCAGCATGATTTCAGAGAAGACTTCCGGAACCTTTGCCACTTTATGGGCCACCACTGTCCCGACGCCCCCTGCACCAATGATTAGCACTTTAGCCATTTTTTTCTCTCCTTTTTAAATAGAAGAGAGAGTGGATTAAAAGTAAGGGGGAGAGGTAATCCAGAGGACCACAGCATTACGGGAACTCGTATTTTGAAGCCAATGCTCCTTCTCCGCCCAGAAATAGAAACATTCCCCTTTTTTGAGCTTAATAATTTCCCTTCCGAATCGGAGACTGATTCTCCCTTTGAGAATGAATCCAAACTCCTCTCCCTCATGGGGTTTTTCTCTGGGAGTCGATTGTCCCTGCTTTAAGGTCAGAAGCACCGGCTCCAGACGACGGTTGGTAGATCCTGGAACAAGAAGTTCGAATTTGTGAATTCTCTCTTTTTCAATGGGGACCCGATCTTTTTCACGGAAGGCAATCTTCTCTTGAGAGGTTTCTCTGAAGAAATCGGAGATATTTTCATCCAGGGCATCGAGAATCTGGATGAGGCTGTCGAGGGAGATGGAAGTCAGATCCCTTTCCACCTGAGAGATGAACCCCTTCGTCAAATTGGCCCGAGCCGCCAGTTCCTCCTGGGTGAGATTGCTCATCTGCCTCAAACTGCGAATTCTTTCACCAATCTTCATTCTCTATCCTATGAGTGACACTCCTCCCTCAAAATGAGGGATTTAACTTGGAGAATAGTATAAAAAGAAAATTGTTTAATAAAATAAACTTATGTAGAGTATAACCTTATTTTTTCGTTTGTCAAGCCCTCATCCTCTTGAAGAGTAATACCTCACTCAGAGGTAGGGAATAAGCCCGAGAGGGAGGTTGGGCGTTCTACGGGTTTCGGAAATACTCCTGTTGGGCT
>CAZMWF010000025.1:0-7050 GCA_964570075.1 uncultured Syntrophaceae bacterium
GTCATCTCCTTTCTCCCAGGGGGCCATGTAATCCCTCACTCAGATGAGGAATAAGCCCGAGAGGGGTATTGGAGAAACCCAAAGTGCGGCTACCTTAAATGGTCCATAGAAATCTTAACTTTCGTTTGTTTTAATCAGAAACCCCATTTCTATAATGGATCGATTCGTATTCCTTAAACATATAAATTGATCCGCATTCTATGGGTTTCGGAAATACTCCTGTCGGGCTTAAAATGATTTCCCCGCTTCAGTGAGGCATTACGGGACTATCACCCCTAAGTTGATTTTTATCCAAAAAATATATTAGTATTTAATTTGTTAATCTTTTAGGAGAAATTCATGGAACAAGAGAAACTTCTCTATTTTAAAGGGCTTCTGGAGGGCCAACTTCACAGTCTCATCGAAGAGGCCTTAAAAACCTGTAGCGATATGCGCCAGGAGAGTAATGGGGTCTTCCCTGACCCTTCGGATCGTGCCTCTTTAGAATCAGACCGAAACTTTCTTCTCAGGATTAGAGATCGGGAACGAAAATTGATTTTAAAAGTAAAAGAGGCCTTGGAACGAATTGACAATGGAACCTTTGGGATCTGTGAGGCCTGTGGGAAAGCGATTTCAGAAAAGAGATTGATGGCAAGGCCAGTGACCACCCTTTGCATCGATTGCAAAACGGAGCGGGAGCGTCAGGAGAAACGAGAAACTCAGAGGGGAGGAAGATTACGAAAAAAATTCCCGGCCTGATCTCTAACCTCTTTCTAAAACGATATCCATCATGCCAGAGTTAAGAAGAGACCCCATCCATGGAGGATGGGTCATCATTTCAACCGAAAGGAGTCGAAGGCCTTCCGATTTTGCACCAGAAGAACGGAAAACAGTAGGAGGATTCTGTCCTCTTTGTGAGGGAAATGAAGATCGGACCCCGCCTGAGGTGTTCGCCTTTCGAGAAAATGGAACTCCTCCAAACTCACCAGGTTGGTCCCTGAGAGTCGTTCCGAATAAATTTCCTGCCCTCCGGATTGAAGGAGAGTTAAACCGGGAAGGAGAGGGGATGTATGATAAGATGAACGGGATCGGGGCCCACGAAGTCGTGATTGAAACCCCTCGCCATTTTGAAAGCCTTTCCACCCTTCCCCTAAAAGCAGTCGAATATGTGCTTTTAGCCTATCGGGAAAGGATCGTCGATCTTCGACGAGATCCCCGGCTTCGCTATGTCATGGTTTTTAAAAATTATGGAGTGGCTGCTGGGGCCTCCCTCGAACATTCTCACTCTCAGATCATTGCCCTCCCCATCGTTCCCACCCGGGTCCGCGAAGAGATCCAGGGAGCTAAAAATTACTTCGATTATAAGGATCGATGTGTCTATTGCGACATCATTCGACAGGAACTTCGGGATAGAAGGCGGGTCGTTTATGAAAATCAAGGCTTCGTGTCTCTGGCCCCTTTTGCCTCTCGGTTCCCATTTGAAATGTGGATTCTTCCCAAACTCCATCAACCGAGCTTCGAGCTGATGGCTTCTTCTCTCTTTCCTTTAGCCGCAGAAGCCCTTTCGGATATCCTTCAACGATTGAAAGAGGTGCTTGAGGATCCTCCCTACAATTATATTCTCCACACTTCTTCTTTTCCTGAAGAGGATTGGAATCACTACCATTGGCATTTCGAAATTATGCCTAAATTAACAAAGGTGGCGGGATTCGAATGGGGAACGGGATTCTATATCAATCCCACCCCTCCTGAAGAGGCTGCAGAATATCTAAGGGAGGCCAAATAAGGGTAGAGATGTCTGAGCTTTTTGAATCCCTTGGTCTGATGAGATCGTTAACCGACTTCTTCCTTTCCTCCATGGATCTGGAGAAGTTCTATGAAAGAACCCTCACCACAGGAAGAACCATTTTTAAGGCCAAAGGTGGAGTCCTGAGGATCGAGGATCAGGCCAAAGGGGACTTAGAAGTCCATTGCAGCATTGGAGACTATCACCAGCATCCTCTGGACCAAAGAATAGCCAAACGCGTCTTCTTTACCCAAACCCCTTTCTGTCTCAATCGAAAAGGGAAAAGAACACCCTTTCAATCGATTCTCTGTGTCCCTATCCAGGGGAAAGGGAAGAGTTTTGGGACCCTCGCCCTTTACGATAAGGAAATAGAACCGTTTCAATTTGAAGAGAAGGATTTATGGCTCCTGCTGGTCATTGCTCAACAACTCTCCTTTGCCATTGAAAATGTAACAGCGAGAAAGGAGATCTCCACGCTCATTCAAGAACAGGAGAAAAGGGTCAAACAACTGTCTACTCTCTGGGAGTTGAACAAGGCGCTATTGACCACGGTTCACTTCGAACGGATTCTCCATCTCACCCTAACCGCTATTACGATTGGAGGAGGTCTGGGATTCAATCGAGCCATGCTTTTTATGGTAAATGAGAAGGATCGAATCCTAAAAGGGGCTATGGCCGTGGGTCCGGACAGCGCAGAGGAAGCTGGAAGAATCTGGTCCTCCCTTTCCCAAAAAAGGGAAAGCCCTTCGGAATGGATCGCTCAGATTTCTTCCGCTTCGGAGAACCACTCCCTTCTGAACACATTGGTCAAAGAGATCGAGATCCCCCTGGAAGACAATTCATGTATTCTCTCTCGAACCGTTTTGGAAGGGAAGGCCTTCAATGTGGAAGTCCCTCAATCCGAGGAGGGTTGGATCCAAACTCGATGCAAGAGGGGTTGTTCTTTAGGATCAGAAATAGGATGTTATATCAGTGAACATCTCAGCGACCATCCTCGCGTCTACTCCTTTGCCACCGCACCCCTATGGGGGAAAGGGAAAGTGATCGGGGTCGTCCTTGTAGACAATCTATATAACCAAAATCCTATCACAGAAGAGGATCTTCAGTATCTAACCATGTTTTGCAATCAGGCAGGTTTAGCCATTGAAAATGCGATGCTTTATCGCCATTTAGAAGAAGTCCATCAAAAACTGAAGGAGGCTCAGACCTTCCTGGTCCATCAGGAGAAGATGGCTGCTTTAGGAGAGCTCACCACCTCCATTGCTCACGAGATCAGAAATCCTCTTGTCTCCATTGGTGGGTTTGCGCGGCGTCTGGACCGTTCTATCTCCCCGGAGGCGCCGGAAAAAAGATATACTCAGACCATCATGAAAGAGGTAAGAAGGCTGGAAAAGACGTTATCCCAATTTCTTTCATACACCCACGAAGAACCATTGGTATTTAAAGAACTGGATCTTCGTGAGATTGTGGAGGAGAGTCTTTCCATGGCGATTCAAGGGGACAATGGAAGGATTCAACTGGTCAAAGAATTTTCAAGTTCCCTTCCCCTCGTCAAGGGACATCCCGAACAGTTGAAGCAAGCCTTCTTCAACCTGATTCACAATGCCCGGGAATCCATAGGAGAGAGAGGAGTCCTCTCGATCCGGATTTACCCTCTCTCAAAGAATGGAGTTTCTCATGTTCGGGTCGAAATAGAGGATACCGGAGCAGGGATCAAACCTGAACATCTTCATCATATCTTCAACCCCTTCTATTCAACGAAAGAGAATCGTTTTGGCCTTGGCCTGCCAATTGTCCACAAGATCGTGACCACCCATCAAGGACAAATCGAGGTGGACAATCGGCCCGGAAAAGGGGTAACCTTCATCATCACTCTACCTGCGGAGGAGGAAAGAGAGGATGAAAAAGATTCTCGTGGTCGATGATGAGGAGAGTATTCGACTCCTTTATAAAGAAGAGTTAGAAGAGGAAGGATTTCAGGTAGAAGTCGCCAAAGATGGAAAAGAGGCCCTCGCCCAAATCCCACGATTCAAACCTGACCTGATCACCCTGGATATTAAAATGCCCGAGATGGATGGGATTGAGGTCCTTAAACAGATTCGCCTCTTTGAAAGACAAGTCCCTATTGTGATGTGCTCTGCCTATGGGGAATACAAACAGGATTTGACCACCTGGGCCTCAGATGCCTATGTCGTAAAGTGTGCGGATTTAACAGAATTAAAGAATACCATCCGAAGACTATTGGGGCTCCTATGAAAGTGAAGAAGGCCGTGATTCCAGCAGCAGGTTTTGGGACCCGATTCCTTCCCGCCACAAAGGTGGTACCCAAAGAGCTCCTCCCGATTGTGGATAAACCCACTATCCAGTATATTATGGAGGAAGTAGCCTCATCGGGGATTGAAGAAGTCATCCTCATTACGGGAAGGGAGAAAGGATCCATTGAGGATCACTTTGATACTTCTACCGAATTGGAGAACTATCTCAGAAAGAAGGGAAAGGACGATCTCCTTCAGATGGTTCAGAAGATTTCAGAGATGGTCACCCTTGTTGCGGTAAGACAGAAAGAGCCCTTGGGATTGGGCCATGCTGTTCTTTGCGCCAAAAAAATCGTGGGGGAAGAACCTTTTGCCGTGCTCCTCGGTGACGATCTGATCGATGCAGAGGTTCCTTGTATTCGTCAGATGATAGAACGCTACCAAAAACTGGACGGGGCCATGGTGGCGATTCAGAAGGTTCCCAAATCCGAGACCCATCTTTATGGTATAATAAAAGGGAAAAGGATGGAGGATCGGCTCTATCGGGTGGAAGAGATGATTGAGAAACCCAGGCAGGGAGAGGCTCCTTCGAACCTTGCCATTATTGGCCGGTATATCCTCCCACCCCAAATCTTTGAGGCTCTTGAAAAGACCAAACCGGATCAACGAGGAGAGATCCAGTTGACCGATGCCATCCGGGAATTGAATCGAAATCTACCCGTATTTGGTTATGAATTTATCGGGGATCGTTATGACGCTGGAGATAAATTAGGCTACCTTCAGGCAAACATTGCTTTTGGCTTAAAACACCCGGAATTGGGGAAGAAGTTAAAACGTTATCTAAAACATATTCAGCTTTCATAAATAATAACTTTTTCTCTATGCCCAATCTTCTAATAAAATGGGTGGGGCAGTAGCTCAGCTGGGAGAGCGCCAGAATCGCACTCTGGAGGTCGGGGGTTCGAATCCCCTCTGCTCCACCAAATCGTCTCAGCCCAGATGGAACCATTACTTTTCAATCTCCCTTAAGAGCCTCTTTCCATACTCCAGGCATCTCTTTTTGACTTCCTGGTCACTCTCTCCATCTACTCGAAGAACCCCTTCGATCACTTTCATCTTATGGTGTAATCCCAGGGCAAGCTCAAGCATCTTCAAACAATCCTTCCCATCCCTACTCGTCCCAGCAGAGGTAAAAATACCCGCCACCTTTCCTTTTAATTTACCTCCCCCGTAGTGAACGATGGATTCATCGATGACCTTTTTCACCTGCCAAGACACATTGGAGAAATAGGTGGGTGATCCCAAGACAATCCCGTCATAGTTGGGCAGTGAAGAGACATCGAATTCCCCCGCTTCTGATAATGTGATTTCTACCCCAGATGATTTCATCCCTTCAGCGATGGCTTTAGCCATCTTCCTGGTATTCCCACTTCCACTATAATAAAGAATCAATACTTTTTTTGAAGCCATCCCACACCTCCTAAAGGTATTCCCTCACTAAAGGGTAGAAATAAATTTTAAGCCCGACAGGAGTATTTCCGAAACCCATAGAACGCTCAACATCCCTCTCGGGCTTATTCTCCACCTCTGAGTTAGGGATTACTCCTGAAGATTTATTTTGGTTCAAATGTACTTGATTCATTTTGACCTGTCAATAGAGGCTAAGGCGAAGAATAATCCCTTTTTGACAATAGGGATGACGATTAGTTACCATTATTTTAATTTTTGGAGGTGGAGGTTCTGATGAGAATTCGATGTCCAGGCAAGGTAAATGAGCGAATATGGTTTTTAGGGCGTGAAGAATCAGGGGTCTATCTGATCGAAGGGGACGACGAATCGATGATCATAAGCGGGGGAATGAGTTATCTTATTCCTGATCTTCTTTTACAGTTTAAGACATTTGGGATCGATGAAGAAAGGATTAAAAAGATCCTTATTCTCCACTCCCATTTTGATCACATCGGAATCATTCCTTTTTTCAAACGAAGACATCCTGAGATAGAGATCTATGGCTCAGAGAGGGCATGGGAAATCCTTCGGATGGAGAAGGCTATTGTTACCATTAATGAGTTCAGTCGAAAAGTCGCACAACGATTAGGAAGAGAAGAGGTCTATTCAAACGATGAGATTGAATGGGGATTCGATATCGAAGGGAAAGTGGTCCGTGAAGGGAGTGACATCCATGTAGGAGGGGTAAAGGTCTCCATTCTCGAAATTCCAGGGCACTCCTCCTGCTGTATTGCAGCTTATCTTCCCGAGTTGAAAGCCCTCTTTCCTACAGATGGTGGGGGAATTCCTTTTAATCAAACGATTGTTACCTCCGGAAACTCCAACTACACGAAATATCAGGAGAGTCTCGAAAAACTAAAACCCTTAGAGGTGGAATATTATTGTGCTGATCATTATGGATATGTAACCGGAGAGGAAGCAAAGGAGTTCATTTCTAAAACGATAGAGATGGCCAAGATAAATCGGAAAAGGATGGAAGATGTCTATCGTTCGACGGGAGATGTCGATCTGGCAGCAAAGAGATTGGTGGAGGCTTTCTATCATGCTTATCCCTCCTATTTTCTCTCTCCTGAGATTTATCTGGATGTCTATCGCCAGATGATTCGACATATTGCCAGTGCTTTAGACGGAAAGCTTTAGGGGGTCTCCATGAATTTAACCTCAACCCTATTCTCTACTCCTGAATAACTGTGGAGAAGCCTCTGAAGCTCCCATTGATCTTCCCTCAATAGTTTTATAAATCTTAATCCATATCGATATCCATTGAAATCGACATCATAGAAAACACTTTTCCAGACGATCTCCGCAGAGACTTTAAAATTAGCCAATCTGAATCCTTTCGGGAATAAGACCGTGATGTTTAAAACAGCACCAACGGGAAGATCCTGAAGGGAAAAGAGTTGAAGCCCAGCTTCACTCAGATTGAGAACCAATGCCCCGTGGGGTTTGGATCGATCCTGACTTTGATATTCAAGAGGGAGGTCTACGGAGATTCTCGGAAACCTTCTCCTCTCAAAGTTC
>CAZMWF010000026.1:0-20069 GCA_964570075.1 uncultured Syntrophaceae bacterium
CGAATCGATCTATCGTTGAAATGGGTTTCTGATTAAAACCAACCAAAGTAAGGATTTCTATGGACCATTTAAGGTAGCCGCACTTTGGGTTTCTCCAATACCCCTCTCGGGCTTATTCCCCATCTGAGTGAGGGATTACAAATCCAGTGAATTTTTTCTTGACAATAAGGAAATGATGATGGCCGAATTCCCCTTGTTCACCTCATGATGTGGGGATCATGGCGAATTTATTCGAAAGGAGCTCTCTGGGAATTGCTGTAATGGGAAATATCCTTCGAAAATCGAATTTTTTCGTCAGGCTGGACGAATCACCTTTGCCTGCCCAAAATGTCAGAGTTAAGAAATGACGAAGGAGAAGGGAGAAATCTATCCAAGAGGGGGGGTATTAATCGCCATCCACAGCCTCCCCTCTTCCTTCTGGAAGAGACCTCTACGGGAGAGAAATGAGATGGCATCCTGAGAGAAGGCCACTACGTTTTCGAAGTCAATGATGACCTGATCAATCTTTTCAGAGAGCGTGTTCTTTAGTCTTTTAGCCAATTCCTTTGCTCCATGTTGATCCAAGGAACCTTCGAGGTGAATAAATAGGGTTCTAAGCCTTTCATTATAAGTGGAATAGAGTCGAAGGACCTCAGGAGATTTCTCTCCAAAGGGGAATCCCTTCTCCACCATTCTTTCTCCTACTCGATGGATCAGATTCCAGGTGTTTTGGACTGGGATCGTATCGTTCATCTTTTGAAGGATTTTGGATAGAGCTGGCAGTGGGCTTTTGGGTGTTCTTTTGGCAATGCTACGATAAGCCATATTGGAGAGGACTCGAGTATAGAATCGCTGTTGGGGATGGAAGACCCTCTTGACAATAGAACTCCACGAATAGGTCTCCTGACACACCCAATTAAATCCTCTCTGGAGGGTTTCCTCGGTCATCAACTTGGGTCTGAAGACCACTGTCGCTCCATTGTATTGACTCCAATCTTTGTGGAGAAGCCTTCCCTCTGAGTCCATCTTTTGAAATAAGCGTGTGCCTGGAAGCGGGGTCAGAAGAAAGAAACTTGGGAGTTCGATCCGATTTTTTTCACAGAATCGGAGGGTTCTTTCAAACACCCCCTCGTCATCATGATCCAATCCAAAGATGAACCCAGCCAAGACCATAATATCATGATCATGGATCAATTTCAGAGATTCCTCAAATTCATAGGTCCGGTTAAAGCTTTTGTTCACCTCTTTGAGGTTATCTGGAGAAAGGGATTCAATCCCGATAAATAAAGAGACGCAGCCACTTTCTGCCGCAAGCCTTAAGAGTTCTCGATCTCGGGTGAGGGTGAGACTCGCTTGACTCGCCCACTTCTTCTTCAAGGGCTTCAACTGAGTGAAGAGTTCTTTAGCAAAGAGGCGATTTCCTGCAATATTGTCATCAACGAATACGATAAAATCCCCATCTAATCGGCTGACTTCTTGGATGACCTCCTCGACCGGTCGACAACGATAGGTTTTCCCAAAAAAGTGAGTGACATAACAGAAATCACACTGATAGGGACAGCCCCTGGTCGTCTGGACACAATGGGTGGTCATGTAGGCTTCCTTCCGAAGAAGATCAATCCTTGGAAAGGGAAGTCCTTTCATGGAGCAGAAGCGGTCTGCCTTGTAGAAGGGTTTGAGCCCCCCTTTCTGAACGTCTTCAAGCACTTCTCTCCAGACCAGTTCCGCCTCACCAATGACGACGGCATCCACATGTTGTTTAGCCTCTTCGGGAAGACTGGAAGCATGGGGTCCTCCCATGACCACAGGAATGCCTCTCTCTCTAAAAGTTCGAGCAATTTCATAGGCCCTTTTAGAATGCATGATCATCCCGGTGATTCCCACCAGATCCACTTCTTCTTCAAAATCAATGGGCTCCACATTTTCATCTGTGATCCGGACCTCGATCGCTGAAGGAGTAAGTGCGGCCAGGGTGGTTAAAGAAAGATGAGCAAACCAGATCGTCTTAATCACCTTTTGAGGATGACTGATCAAAGGATGTTCATAGGCAGGATCAATCAGTCTAATTTTCAGAAAGGGGACTCCTTTAAGCAGGCCACTCTTTTTAATAACCCATAAATGCTGGGAGGTCAATGATGGAACTGAAGGTCTTGTTTTCCCTCACTGGAGTGGGGAATAAGCCCGAGAGGGGTATTGGAGAAACCCATTCCGCCAGAGGCGCCTGCCTGCGCAGGCAGGGATCCGACTTGGTCGGAAGTGCGGCTACCTTTAAGGGCCCATAGAAATCATTACTTTGGTTTGTTTTAATCAGAAACCCATTTCTACGATGGATCGATTCATAGGATCTATTTATATTCCATCCATCCGCGTTCTATGGGTTTCGGAAATACTTCTGTCGGGCTTAAATTTATTTCCACCCTTCAGTGAGGGTATACGAAGGTCTTTGAATGGCTATCCAAAACTTTCAGACATGGTTTCTTAATTGTAATTCTATAGGATGGGGATTGAGGTAGACCTGTCCTTTAAGATAGGGTTGATCATATTTTCGGACATAATGCTGAAGAAGGGTGATGGGAACAATCAAAGGGAGGTGACCCTGACGATAATGTTCGATGACTTCTAAGAGTTCCTTTTTTTCATCCGAAGAGAGCTGTTCCTTAAAATAACCCATCATATGCATTAAAACATTGGCATGTTTCTTAGGAGTGGCTTTAAGCTTTAGGGCTTCCATGAGAAG
Organism: uncultured Syntrophaceae bacterium; assembly: GCA_964570075.1. Classification (GTDB taxonomy): domain Bacteria; phylum Desulfobacterota; class BSN033; order BSN033; family UBA1163; genus CALIBK01. Next base: position 2,717 of record CAZMWF010000026.1, read on the forward strand.
CCTCTGGTATTGCTCAAAAATCTCTGCAAGGGGTCTCCCTTTTCCCTTGGCGACCAGTCTTCCCATCAATGGCTCATGCTTCGGACTATGAGACAAGATTAATAATTTATGCTGGGTATGAAACTGGACAAGATTACCAAGAGTTGGCCTCTTTGCTAAAACCTCTCGCCATCGCTTAAGGGTAAAAACCCTTTCAATAAAGTTTTCCCTAAGTTCTGGATCGTGAAGCCGTCCCTCCTCTTCCGTAGGAAGCAAGGGAAAATGGTCCATAAATATTTTTGCGAAAATCCCTACCCCCTTTTTCACTGGCATGCCCTTTTCATTATACACCCTGACCCGCTCCATTCCACTACTTGGAGAGTCACTTTTAAAGATAAACCCGCATAGCTCTTCCCTTTCAAGTTCTTTGACCCGTCTCTTTGACCATTGAGTCATTCGTTCGGTCATGTCCTGATGAGTCCTGGAGGTAACCAGCCTGGGGGAGTCGGGATTTCCTTCCAGATGCATCGATTCCCTTGGAACGGAAAGGCCACATTCTACCTCCGGACACACAGGGACATACTCTACATATTGTCCCAAGGTATCTCTGAGGAAGCGATCCAATTTGTGCCCCCCATCGTAACGAACCCTTTGGCCCAAAAGACAGGCGCTGATGCCTAACTTAATCTTTTCCATATCATCCTTTCCTTCCATTCTTTTTGAGTTGGCAGATTCATTTTTGTAGATTATATTTAATTTAAAAGGAAATATCCAATCTAAGGATTTAAAATAAATTTGGGATGTTCATGAAGCAAAGAATAAAAGGGTTCTTTTTCCCTTCTCTGACTCCCCGATTTTTGATTCGGGTGATTTTAGTTGGGGTTCTCTCCTATCTCGTTTTTGGTCATATCCTCACCCCCTTTCTTATTCGAGGCACGAGTATGGAACCCACTTATCGGGATGGGGGGGTCAATTTCTGCCTAAAGGTCCGTTATCTTTTTTCTGAACCCAAGAGGTGTGATGTCGTAGCGATCCGTTTTGCAGGGAACCAGAGAATGCTTCTTAAGCGAGTCGTGGCCTTGGAAGGGGAAGAGGTGGAGTTTCGAAAAGGGAAGCTTTTTATCAATGGGAAACCCTTTGATGAACCCTACGTTCAATATCCCTGTGATTGGAACCTTCCTCCCCGTCGAGTGGAAAAAGGATGCCTCTATGTGATAGGAGATAACCGGTCTATGCCAATAGAGGAACATCTTTTTGGACAGACACGAATCGAAAGGATTGTGGGATCCCCTTTATGGTAAAGAGGCGTCATTTCCTCATCGGGTTTCTCATTCTTCTGGGAGGAATTCTCTCATGGAAGATTCTTTTCCAGAGCGAGGAGAAAAGGGTCATCCAACGATTCGAGTTGCTCTCACAATATACCGAAAAGAAGGCTAATGAGGATATCCTTTCCACAGCAAACCGCATCAAGAATCTTAGTCAATTATTTGCGAATCCTTGTGAATTTAAGATTGAGGGAGATCCTTTCTATTCGTTTACAGGAAGCTATACCCGTGAGGAAATTGGTGGTTATGCACTGCGAGGACGGTCCTATTTTTTAGACCTGTCCCTCAACTTTAGTGATTATAAGATTAAATTTTCAGATCGGGAAACCGCCCAGGTTCAACTTACAGGGAGATTGACTGGGAAAACCACCGCAGGAGAAAGGGTAGACGAGGTAAGGGAGCTTCTCTGTATGCTTAAAAAGATAGAAAAGGCGTGGCTTATTGCACGACTTGAAGTGGTCGAAGTTCTCAAGCGATAAGGTTAAACATGAAGTAGGTCTCGATCCCTTTGGCAGGTCGTTTCGATAATTGGAATGGTTTTTATGATGGAGGGCTTGTTCGGCGAACAAGCCAGGATTCTCATTCCCATAGGAGATGGAAAAATATGTTTTTCGAAAAGAGGGAGTTAGTCGAGCTTATCTGTAAGCATTGTGAGTTTTATAAAGAGTCTGATAAAGATCTGGAGTGTGGTGCCTTTAAGATCCTGAAGGCCCTTCTTGAGAAAGGCCTCATCACTCCCGAACAGATTAACGATGTCTTCCCTCAATAGATTCTTTGTCCTTTCTCAAGCGTGCACATTAAAACATCTCGAAGAGCCTTACCTCTATGATATCGAACGGGATGAACTCTATGAATTGAGTTGGGACGCTTTTCAGTTCCTGATTCGGTGTGCTCGCGGTGAGGCCCCTGAATTCAAAAAAGAGGATGAACCTTTTATCGAATATTGTCTTTCCGAGAATCTCATTAAAACCTCCGAGGTGCCGGTTAAAAGAGAATTAAAAGTTCATCCCTCTCCTATTCCTTCCCTTCGCTATCTTGAACTACAGATCACGGATCGTTGTAATCTCCGATGCCGGCACTGTTATCTTGGAGAGAGCCACTATGAGGATCTTCCTTTCGAAAAAATCAAGAAGATTTTGAAGGAGTTTGAGGAGATTCAGGGGCTCAGGCTGCTGATTTCTGGAGGAGAGCCAATTCTTCATCCCCATTTCTGGGAACTCAACGAGATTTTGAGAGATTATGAGTTTCGTTCCATTCTCCTTTCCAATGGGACACTGATTACAGGAGAGATCGCTCGAAGGCTCAAGGTTCATGAGGTCCAGTTGAGCCTTGATGGGATGAAAGAGGGACACGAATCGTTGAGAGGGAGGGGAACTTTTGAAAAGGTCCTTCGAGCCATAGACTTCCTGAAAGAGGCCAATATCAGGGTGTCCATCGCCACCATGATCCATCGGAAAAATCTAAAAGAATTTGACGAGTTAGCCTCCCTCGTCCAATCCAGAGAGATTGAAGAATGGAATGTCGATGCCCCATGTGTGGCAGGAAGGCTCGAAGAAAATCCCGATCTATGGGTTACCCCCCAAGAAGCGGGGCCCTATTTTCAATATGGATTCGGAGGGGGATTTCATGGCTCCGAAAAAAATACTACCTGTGGAGCCCATCTTTGTGCTATAATATCTAATGGTCAGGTTTGTAAGTGTGGCCTTTTCAGTGAGGAGCCTGTTGGATCCATTGATGAGGGGCTCCGAACATGTTGGGAGCGTATCCCTCGAATTCACATAAGAGAGTTGAATTGTAAATGTTCTCAACTCGACGACTGCAGAGGTGGATGTCGTTTTCGGGCAAGATCTTTTGGAGACATTTACCAACCCGATCCCTTTCAGTGTTATGCAAGGAGGGTGTTGAAAGGAGGTGAGTGAGATGAGGATCAAGAAGGTGCTAAAGAGATGGGCTACCACTTGCAAATGCAAAGCGTCCTGTTAGGGTCTATTCCGGAACCTTATTCAAGAAGGAAAGGGTTCCCTTAATCCGATGATAGAGATACTCTGAAAAATTTACACAGGTCCGAAGATCTGTGGGGATAGACCCGAAGGTAAACGGAAGAATGTGTTCCCCCTTCTCTCCTTAAAAAGGGAGGAGGGGGATTTTTTTAAAAATGTACCTTGGAATAGACTTTCTCATCGATTCGACTCTTCGTCCTTATATCGTGGAGATCAATGTGGGTCTCCCTGGGGGAGCCCAGGAGTACGATCGGGCTCATCAAGTCTACCGGAGGAAAGCCTCCAATATTTTTTCAAAAATTGAGGAGATCTCCTTAAGGGTATACGGCCAACCGTTTAAGGATTATCTTCATGGCCTCCCATTTATGGAGAGCCTCAAACCCTTCAAGATCTGGATAGATGGACAGGGCCCACTCCCCCGAAAGTTTCATCCAGGTCTAAGGCTTGAGGATAAGTGGGTTCAATACCAGGTCGTCTCTCCCATTATTCCTATGCCCCAAACCATTCTCTTCGATCCTCCGCATTTTTCAGAAGCAGAGGCCTTTTTAAAAAGAATGGGAAGGGTAGCCCTTAAACGCCGTCTGGGAAGGGGAGGGAGAAATTTTAGAATCGTTTCTGATCTGGATATGTTGAGGCAATTGAATATTGAGAATCGGTTTTTCCTTCTCCAGCAATATATTGAGTCAAAAGTAGAGGATTATGTATTTTCCATCAGGGCAGTGGCTTTTGGAGGAGAGTTCCTCTGTATGTATGCCAATCTCTCCCATCGAGACTATTCAAATCACGGAATCATCACCTTTGTCTCAAAAGGAGATCATTTTGGGCTTGGGAATCCAACCTTTCAAACCACCCTTTTTAATCAAAAATCCTGGGAAGCCGAAATCTGGTTCGGGGAAACCTATCCTTCTTATCTTTATCATAATCTCTTCGAAGACGAAGTAGCCAATACGACTTTATTTTTACCAGAGGCACTCTATCGAATGATTGAGTATCTGTCTGTAAAAATAGAACGTTATTACGAAGGATTAAACCTTCTAAACTTACCCAAGGCCTGCTTCGAATTGGATTCCGAGAAATAGAGAGGAATGGAAATAAAACTCTAAGTTTAAATGGGTTTAGGAGAAAAGGAAGACCGCCAGTAAAAGCATGAAAACGATGGAAAAGGGAGCGGTGTAATTTCTTCCCGTTCTGATCTGGATCTCCATTTGACAATGGGGACATCTCATCGCTTTCCCCCCTTTTGGATTATCTTAAACGTCTTTTTGATTGGATCATCTCATCGAGAATCTCAACCGCCCTTCTGGCAAAGGCGGGTTCACTGATATGGAGATCGATCTCTTCTATGGGGATTTGAGGGTTGAGTCTCCTCCTCAACTCCTCTACAAAGATCTGGTTGGTTTCGGGATCGTAGAGCTCCTTGCCAGGTTGGTCTGCTTCGGACCATCCTTTTAGAGGGATCAACACGTGAGTGAGGCCTACCGATTTATTCAATTTCTCTGCAATCAGATTTGCAAATATTTTCATCTCTTCCGGTCCCATCCGGACACAGAAACGAATATCATGGGGATGAATCTTTCTCCCTTTCAATGGCTCGGGCATGGGATAGAAGGGGCTAAATACGGCATTATCCAGTCCCCCTGGAGCAATGACTTGAGGGACTCCCATTTTCCCTGCGGTCTCCAAACGATTCGGACCAATCCCACGACAATACCCTCCAAACATCTCATCGGCAAATTCATGAAGGGTAAAATCGAGGACCCCCTCGATCATCCCTTGTGCTAATAGCTCTTCCATCGCCATTCCGCCACATCCATTGGCGTGAAAGGAAATCATCTCATACCCTCTCTCCTGAAGGAGGGGTTCGGCATTCAAGGCACAGAGGGAATTGATCCCATACGCGGTCACGGCTATCATAGGTTTTCCTCGAGGAATCTTACTCCCTCTCTCCATCATTCCATAGATGGCATAAGCAGCCTGGCTCAGGATGAAACGAATAAATTCGTTGAGTCCAAGTAAATCGGCGACGGAATGAAACATCACGATATCCTTTGTGCCCACATATTCACGGATATCGCGGGAGGCGACGGTGGAGAGGACTAATTTGGGAAGACCGAAGGGAAGGGATCTCATAATATAGGTCACAATCGCTGTTCCGGTTCCTCCGCCCATCCCGAAAATCCCATCCAATTTGCCTTCCCTGTAGAGCCGAGTGGCTAGGAGTGCCCCTCCTTCTTGGACAGCCTTAATCGCCAAAGAGCGATCATGTCTCTTCCATAGATCTTTTAAATGAAATCCTGCCGCTTCTACCACTTCGTGCCGGGTAATGTCTGGAGGGGTCAAAGGTTCACCTAAAATCCCTACATCCATCACACATGGATGGATCCCCAAGGCCTGGAGATGTTCCTTGACATAGGCCACCTCCCTTCCCTTCGTATCTAAGGTGGCAACGATGAGGAGTTGTTTTTCCATAAGAGTTTTATTTAGAAGATCTTCCCTTCAGTCTTCTCGCAATTTCAAGGACAGTCTCAACGTAAGGTTCGCTGCGGTTATAAGTCCAGAGAACCCTTTTTTTCCCTTCAAGGGAGAGGTTTCGTTTCCATCCATTGGCCCTGAGATAATTCCCGATGCTGTTAATCGAATCTTCTTTGCTGAGAAGCCAGTGTTCAAACCCTTTTGTGGGAAGGGCATAATTGATATAACTGGAAGGGATAAATTGGGCCATTCCCAGAGCCCCTGCATAGGACCCATAGACTTCAAGGGGATCGATCCTTTCCTCAAGGATGATCTTTAAGAAACACTTGAGTTCATGATAGGCCCATTCTGCCCTTCGCTTTGCAAAGTTCTCCAGCCATTCAAAGGAAAGATCGGGAAGATATTCTCGAAGGATTTCATAATTTCTTAGAAGATTTTCTTGAGAATTTAGGAGAGACAGACTGGCCAGAGTAGGAATGACTCGATGCCTCCCAATATTCTCACCGAATCGGGATTCGATGAGAAGGATAGCGACCACAATTTCTTTATCGACCTGAAACCGTTTCTCCATTTTCTTCAATACCCTTAAATTTTCATACAGGAAGCCTTTTGCTTGAAGGATGGATTCGGGTCTTAAAAATTTTTCATATCGGGATGGATCCTCTTTGGCTCCGAGATAAATACTGAGTGTGGCAGGTTTATACTCAGCCCTTGGGTCTCCCAGGATTTTGGTAACAAAGGAAAGATCGAACCCATCCTCGGTGAGACGTTGGATCAACGATTGATAAAAAGAGAGATTTCCGGTAGAATCATTACAAAGAGGGGCCGTTAGGGTGAGGAGAGAAAGGAGAAGGGGTAAGAAAAAGGACCAGCCTCTCTGCATCATCTCGAGTCTAACAATTTCTTTTTTATTTTTCAATCTCCTCTAAAAAATCCTGGAATATCCTTTTAAGAGCCCATCGGTCTATGATGAGAATTTTGGTTTTTTTTACCAGTCTTTCCTTGATCCTTTTACAATTCCCTTTTGGTCCACCCCCTCCTGAGGAACCTAAGGAGAAGCTTTCTCCGGTTAAAGGGTGGTGGGAGGTGAGGTACTTCGGGGTCCCCCCCAACCACTATTCAAAGGCAGGAAAAGGGATCATTAAAGTCGAGAGTTTAGGAAGTCGTTCCTCTCTTTTTAGGGAGGTCCGGGACAAAGAGAAGGAGTTTCCTATTCTTGCGTGGAGGTGGAAGATTTCCAATGTGGTCCGATCAGCCATTGAAACAAGAAAGGACCGTTTTGATGCAGCCGCGAGAGTGATAGTGGTGTTCGGAAAAACCTCGAGTTTCAGTCTTTTTGGGAGAGAGCCCATTGGGTTAAAAATTGAATACATCTGGGCTACTCGCCTTCCCAAAGGGGATGTTTTCGATCATCCAGGAGAGAGGTATTGTAAGGTCTTTGTTTTAGAATCGGGAGAGACCAAAGTGGGACAGTGGATCGATGAGGAAAGAAATCTTCATCATGATTTTAAAAAGGCCTTTGGAAAGGATCCAGAGAAAGTATTAGCCATAGGGATTCAAACCGATACGGATCATAGCAATGAAATGGTCACGACCTATTATACTGAACCGCGTCTCAAAAAAAGATGAAACTCTCGATTAGGGGAGAGAATCGAATTTCAGAGAGGGGGCGAGGGTCGGAGAGAGGGAGGGTTAATTTTCATTGGTAAAGGAAGGATGGAGCAATTTCATTTCTTCCAGTTCAAGGGCAAGGAATTCCCAGAGTTGAGTCAACTGTCTGACCTGTTCTTTGGTCTGTTTCTGAGCCTCGATGGTTTCGTAAGCCTCTTTCTGACTCAGGTAGAGATTGGGGTCCGAAAGTCTCTGATTGAGGTGGTCAAGCCTCTTGGTGGCCTCCTCGAGAGACGTTTCCACTTCATTAAATCGCTTCTGCAGGCTGGACAGTTGCCTCCGAAATTGATCTATCTCTTGGGCCCTCCTTCGCCGTTCTTCTTTAAGGAGGCTCTTCATCCCCTTTTTTTGCGGAGGTAGGTCTGAAACGCCTTTTTCAGGTGCCGAAATTTGCTGTTTTTTATAGAGATAATAGTCATAGTTTCCAGGATAGAGATGGAGACGGCCATTTTCTATTTCAATCACCTTATTGGCTACTTCGTTAATGAGATGGCGGTCATGGGTAATGAAACAGAGGGTTCCTGGAAACTGTTTCAGAGCTTCCTCCAAAACGTTTCGGGATGGGATATCCAGATGACTGGTAGGTTCGTCGAGGAGAAGGAAATTGGCAGGTTTAAGAAGCATCTTGGCTAAAATCAGGCGACTTTTCTCTCCCCCACTCAAGACCGATACTTTCTTTTCAATCTCCTCCCCCCTAAAAAGGAAAGCCCCTAAAAGGGTTCTCAATTCCGTTTGACTCTCGTCCGTAGCCACGCTGAGAAGTTCCTCATAGACCGTATTTTCAGGGTTAAGGAGATCAAATTGATGCTGGGCGAAGTAGGCCCGAGTGACCTCTTTTCCCAAAATCACTTCCCCTTCTTCAAACTCGAGAACTCCGGCCAAAATTTTTAGAAGGGTCGATTTCCCTGCCCCATTGGGTCCCACTAAGGCCACCTTATCTCCTCGGTACAGGGTGAGGTCAATTCCTTGGTACACCACGGTTTCTCCATACCGCTTGTGGAGGTTCTTTACTTCTATCACCTTATGGCCACTCCGCTTAGGAGTAGGGAATTGAAAATGGATCGTTTTTTCCTCTTTGGGGAGTTCGATCCGCTCCATTTTTTGAAGCATCTTGATTCGGCTCTGTACCTGTCTCGATTTTGTATTCTTCGCTCGAAATCTCTCGATGAATCTCTCCATTTGTTCAATTTTTCGTTGTTGAGCTTTAAACGTAGCCTCGAGAATTTCCCGACGGGAGGCTTTCTCCTTCATATAGAAATCATAATTTCCCGAGTAGAGATGGATCTGCTCGTTTTCTATTTCTGCAATTCGATTGACCAGATGATTCAGGAAGACCCGGTCATGGGAGATAATGATCATAGCTCCTGGATAGTTGATCAGAAACTCTTCAAGCCAGATGAGGGAGGAGAGATCCAGATAGTTGGTAGGTTCATCCAAAAGAAGGAGATCTGGAGATTGGAGAAGGATTTTCCCGAGGGCGACTCTCATCAGCCATCCGCCACTTAACTCCTCCGTCCTCCGAGAAAAATCTCTCTCCTTAAAACCCAATCCCTTAAGAATCTGTTTCGCTTCTGCTTCCACCCCATAGCCCCCGAGGATGGCATATCTCTCCTGAAGCCTTCCGTACTCTTTGGCCAATCTCTCCTGTTCCTTTGGATCCTGGATGGAAGAGAATTCCTCTTCCAGGATCTTCATCTTATCCTCAAGGGAAATAATATTTTCGGCTCCCTTTAAGACTTCTCCAAGAATGGTGTTCCCTTTCAAGGGAATCACTTCTTGAGGAAGATATCCAAACCGAACCCCTTTGGCAATGCGGATCTCTCCATCGTCAATGGGTTCTTCCCCTAAAATAATCCTGAAGAGAGTGGTTTTTCCAGAACCATTGGGTCCGATAAGGCCAATTCGATCTCTCACCCCAATCTGGAGAGAGACGTCTTTAAAGAGGATTTTACCGGAAAATTTTTTCTGGATATTTTGAAGGGTAATCATTTAAGAAGGGAGATTCTTAGTCATACTTTTTATCATATTTATCAAAATTGTAACCCGCTTTCTTATAGTCTTCCAAAGCACGAACCCTTAGGTCCTCCCGTTTTGTTTTTTCAGCCTCTTTGTCGGCAAGCTCTGCCGCATGACTCCATTTTCCCTCTTTCTCATATTCCCTTATCTTTTTTTCGGTTTCGGTGACGGGACTTCCTTTAATCACCACCGTCGGAGCAAAAAAGACTCTATAGATTGGATTGTTACATCGGGGGCACTGAGTTAATGGAGATTCGCTCATCCGTTGAACGATTTCAAACCCCTTCTGGCAGTATTCACAGCTTTTCTCCATATCTACAGCTTTATAAGCATAAGTGGGCATTCTCACCACCTCCGATTAATAAATAATATGAGGATTTGAATTGTCAAGGATTTAAAAGGGGATTTCTGAAAAAGAAAAACCTCAAAAAAGAGAAGACGGTTGACTTGAAATTTCTAATATGTTAATAAAATCACAATTTTTCTACCTAAAAACAAAGAAAAAATTCTATTTTGATTTTAATAAGATAAACTTATCATGGTGAGGGCGATATGAAATTGAAATTAAAAAAATCTTTTTGCTTAATTTTATCTCTGGCAATACTTATTTTTTTAATTATTGGCTCTATTGGAATCGTCACTCAAGGGGCTGAGAAGAAGGAGGGGATCAAAGCCACACCTTTAACTAAACCTCCCGAAGCTCTCCCAAAAGGAGAGAAATTTGTCATTAAAGGCCGGGAATACTGTTATGAATGTATCGATAACTCTGAATGTCTTGGTTGTCATACAAAGATTAGTGAGAGAAAGTTTGCCCAATCGGTTCATGGCGCCAATTCATGCAATAGTTGCCACTGGGATATCACGGATGTCAAAGAACATCTTAAAGCCAAAGGGGCAAGGATTCATGCAGAACCAGTGACCTGTCATCGATGCCACAAAAAAGAGGGTGCGGAGCATTATGCAAGTGCCCATTTTATCAATGATATCCAATGTAAAGACTGCCATAAGGATATCCATGAAATGACTCCCTGGAAAGGGGATAAGGCAAGGGTCATTCAGAAATGCACGACCTGTCATGAAGATGACGGTTATTCTGAAAGTGTCCATGGCAAATCGGCTCTTGCCGGAAACCCGGATTCGCCTGCCTGTCACGACTGTCATGGCCTCCATAAGATTCCGATTTTGAAAGGAGATGATCCCCAGGCCGTTCAGTTTCGGAAAGAGTTCCATACCGAGGTTTGTCAAAAATGTCATGGGGACAAGGAGATGATGGAGCGCAATAGGGTATTCCTTATCGCGACTCAGACCTATTATGAAAGTTACCATGGGAAGGTAGAACACTTAGGTTATGCAAGGCTGGTTGCCGGTTGCGCCGACTGTCACGGATTCCACAGTATCTTGCCGAGGGACGATCCAAAATCCTTGATCTCAGAGGAGCGTCTCATCGAGACCTGTGGAAAGTGTCATCCAAGAGCCAATGCCAATTTTGTGAAATGGATTGCCCATGCCACCCATAATGATCCGGAACGAGAACCTGTCCTTTACGCAGTCTATATTATCATGACAGGCTTGCTCGTGTCGGTCTTTGGCGTTTTTTGGCTTCATACCTTCCTGTGGTGGAGAAAGGAATTCTGGGAAAGAAGAGAGCTTCGTGCGAAAGGAATCTTCTTCCCTCTTCATGTAAAACCTGATGAGGCAGGCCAGATCTATCGCCGATTTAGTCCCTTTGATATCATTCTCCATTTTACGATGATGGTCACCTTCATCGGCCTCGTGCTCACGGGACTCCCCCTGAAATTTTCTCATGCCCCCTGGGCAAGCGGACTCATGCACTTCTTAGGGGGAGCAAAAACCGCAGGGTTAATCCATCGGATCTGTGCTGCTATTACTTTTGCCTACTTCGGAACTACCCTGGGGTATATCCTCTATTTTCTCTTCTTTAAGAAACTTCCTAACAACCCAAATCCCATCCAGAGGCTCTTCGGTCCTGATTCCCTCTGTCCCCGCTGGAAAGACGTTCAGGATATCGTGGGGATGATCCGTTGGTTCTTTAACAAAGGTCCCAAACCCCAATTTGATCGATGGACCTACTGGGAGAAGTTTGACTTTCTGGCTGTCTTCTGGGGGATGTTCGCAATTGGGCTTTCAGGATTGATGCTCTGGTTCCCTGAGTTCTTTACCATCTTTCTTCCCGGATGGGTGCTCAATATCGCTACGATTGTCCATTCCGATGAAGCCCTTCTGGCCTCTGGTTTCATCTTTACCGTTCATTTCTTTAACACCCACTTTAGGCCATCGAAGTTTCCCATCGATCCGGTCATCTTCACTGGAAAACTTCCAAAATATGAATTGGTAGAGGAGAGGCCGGAACAATACAAACGCCTGATGGCCGAGAAAAGACTTGAAACCTATCGCGATAAATATCCCAGTGTCCTGGCAGATCTCTTCTCCAATCTCATAGGATTTGCCATGCTGGCCGTCGGACTTCTCTGTATCTTCCTGATCGGATGGGAATTCCTTAGATAAAGGAATGGGAAAGACTATCGGGTATATCTCTTCTCTCCTGCCCGAATTTCAACTGGGAGCCAGTTCTCTTCAGGAGCGAAGGGGCAGGTATATTTTTCATTATATTCACAGAAAGGGTTATAGGCCCGGTTGAAATCGATAAGCACTTTACCCTTTGGTAAAGTCTCGATATAAAGATAACGGCCTTTTGGATAGGTTTCTTTTTCTGAGGTTTTGTCCTTAAAAGGAAGAAAAAGCTCTCCCCCTCCAAGGGGTCGATAGATTTGAAGGACATACTCTTTTCCCTCCAGTTTAAACCGAACACGACCAAACTTCACATATTTTCTTCCTACCTCCCTATTCGTTGGAAGGGTGACATAAAGAGGCTTGGGCTCTAAAGGATACTTTTCAATCTCTCCCACGATGGCATATTTCAGATCGATCGGATAATAAATGAGCCCTTTAAACCTTCTCCGGTCTGTCTCTTTTAGAGGGGAGTTGGGGTGTTCCTTAAAGAATCTATCCCTCTCCGCCCTGAAGACCTTCAATTTTTCAATCCTATTCTCCAGGGGGTTCTCATCCTCTTTTGAAAAGGGAAAACTCGCTTCGCTCATGAGGAAAAGAGCGAGATAAAGGATCAAAGGGAAGACGATTTTCCAGATGAAACTTTCTTCTTTAAACCTAATTTTCATAAGGATAATTCGAATCTCCTTCTTTCATCATTAGGAGAAAACCAAATTCTCTCTTACCATCTTTTTATTTTTTAGCATAAATTCTTCTCTTGATCTGACCGATCTGTTTCGTGACGGGAATCTCTTTAGGGCATACCTCTGTACATTTCCAAAAGGTCTGACACCCCCATGCCATGTGCGGCTGATCTAAAAGCTCAAGCCTCTCTTTCGTCCCTTCATCCCTCGAATCAAAGAGATATCGAAAAGCCCTTACCAGAGCCGCAGGGCCCACATAATCCTTCGTTCCTTTATTTTGATTGACGGGACAAGAGGCCGTACAGCAAGCGCAAAGAATACAACGAATCGCCTCCTCAAATCGTTGGTATTCTTCAGGAGACTGCGTCCGTTCTGTCTCAGGAGGAGGGGTATGGGTGATCAAGTAGGGTTTGATGGAGTGATATGTTTCAAAGAATGGATTGAGATCCACTACCAAATCTTTCACCACCTTGAATCCAGAAAGGGGTTCGACCAGGACCTCTTCTTGAAAACTTCGAACCAGTTTCTGACAGGCCAATCCACAGATCCCATTAATTCTCATTGCATCTGAACCGCAACTCCCATGGCCACAGGACATTCGGAAGGAGAGCGTGGGATCCTGTTCCCAGCGAATCCGATTGAGACAATCAAGAAGTCGATCCGTTGGGCTGGCCTCCACTTCAAAAGTCTGATAGGAGGGGCTTTTATCCTTTTCTGGGTCGAAACGAAAAATCTTCAATTTTAGAAGCATGTGTTACCTTAATAGATCCTTGCTTCTGGTTGAAACCGTGTGATCTTGACAGGCTTATATCTAACCTCGAGCCCTTTTGGAGTTCGAAATATAAGGGTATGTTTTAGATAGGAGCGGTCTGCTCGGTTAGGAAAGTCTTCGCGCCAATGGGCTCCTCTGCTTTCTCTCCTGTGCAGAGCACTCACCAGAATGGCTTCAGCAAGATCGAGTTGATGGCCCAGCTCAATGGCTTCCATCAATTCATAATTGAAAGAGTTCTTTGAATCGAAGACCCTGACTTCACGATACCGTTCTTTTAAAGACTGAATTTCCTCTATCCCCTTCTTTAAACCTGCTTCGTTTCGGAAGATTGATCCATACTCCATCATGACTGTTTGCATCCGTCTTCGAATTGGATCGCTCTTCTCCTTCCCTTGATTCAATAATCTCCTTATGACCGAGGAGGCTTTCCCCAGAGGGTCCTCTGAAAGGGGAGGGAGATCATACTGGAGAGCCTCTCTTTTTATAGCCAATCCACTTCTTCTCCCAAAGACGAGGAGATCAAGCAAGGAATGACCACCCAGTCGATTTGCCCCATGAAGAGAGACACAGGCACATTCCCCAGCGGCATAGAGCCCAGGTGCCATTGAACCCTTCTCATCCGTTAGAACCCTTCCTTCTAAATCCGTTGGAATTCCTCCCATCATGTAATGGCAGGTGGGCTGGACAGGAATGGGTTCATAAACAGGGTCAACTCCTAAATAGGTCCTTGAGCAAGAGGCCATTTCCCAGAGTCGTTTTTCAATGATCTCTTCCCCTAAATGGGTCAGATCCAGATGGACATAGTCTCTTCCTTCGATTCCTCTTCCTTCTCGAATCTCTTTCAAGATGGCCCTGGAGATCACATCCCCTGGTGCCAGTTCTTTCATTTTGGGGGCGTAGCGTTCCATGAATCGCTCACCTAGCCTATTTCTAAGAATCCCACCCTCTCCTCTTGCCACTTCGCTTACGAGGATCCCAAGGGAGTAAAGACCCGTTGGATGAAACTGGACAAATTCCATATCCTCAAGCGGGATCCCTGCCTGCAAGGCAAGGCTCATCCCATCACCGGTTGAGGCAAAGCTGTTTGAAGTGGTTTTATAGATTCTCCCACAGCCGCCGGTTGCCAGTAGAATCGCTCTCGAGCGTAATAGATGGAGTTGCCCGCTTGAAAGATCGTAAATCACCGCTCCTGCGCATCTCTTTCCATCAAGGACCAGCGAGAGGAGATAATGTTCCGAGTAAAATTTGATCTGGGAGCGAAGGCATTGGTCATAAAGGGCGTCGAGAATCACCCTCCCTGTACTCTCCCCGGCATAGCAGGCCCTTTTTACAGGTTTTTTCCCATAATCCTGGGTATGCCCCCCGAAGTTTCTTTGAGCGATCTTTCCCTCTGAAGTCCGATTAAACGGGATCCCCATATGTTCCAGTTCATAGATCACTCGAGGCGCATCCCTAACCATGACCTCAATGGCATCCTGATCTCCAAGATAATCCCCCCCTTTGACGGTATCAAAAAAATGCCATTCCCATCGATCTTCTTCTTCATTGCCCAGAGAAGCTGTGATTCCCCCTTGGGCTGCACCAGAAGGGGAACGTGTTGGAAAAACCTTACTCACTACCGCCACATCCATCTTCCCGGCGCACTCCACCGCCGCTCTTAATCCTGCCAGGCCCGCCCCTATAATGACGGTATCATGGTTGAAGATCATTCTGTTTAACGTTTATTCGATAGAAATATACTCCGAGAAGTGGGTTACACCATCCCTTTCCAAAATATATTCATCCTCCGCCTCTGGCTAGTAAGGTTCAAATTTAGGTCCAGTATTTCGATCCGTTCAAGAGAAAACCATTTCCTCTACATATTTTATCCATTCACTTCCGTAAGTATCCTCATAAACCAATCTTAAAGGGAAGCCGTGTTTCTTCGGGAGATTTTCTCCATTCACCCGATAGGCCAAAAAAATCTTTTTTTGATCCATCTTCGTGAATGGGATCCTCACCGTTTTTCCATCTGCCCCTTTGATGTCTATATGTTTCACTCCTTTTTCAGGTTGGGCCTCTTGAATAAACCCTTTCAATCCTGTTCCAGTCCATTGGGCATTGTATGCAAAGAAACCAGGACAAATGAGAAGAACGGTTTCCGTCATCTGAGGGAATTTCATTATCTGATCGTAGCTGAGAGAAAGAGGGCGTTTCACCTTTCCACTGATCTTAAGCCGATACCGGGTGATATCAATAGACATATCGGAAGTTCCCATGGTTCCAAATCTTTCGATAGGATCAATTTCGAGATCCCGATTGTCAACCTCTTCAGGGTTCATCCCTTTGAGAGCCTCTCTCGAAAAACCCCTTGGAAGAATCCTTTTTACCTTGGCCCAACATATAGAAAAGAAGTGGAGCATTAAACTTAAAGAAGGAACAAAAATCCCGATTTTTATAAATCCTCTCCTGGTTAATATCATCATGAATTCCCTCCGATTTTGAATCTTAGTTTTAATTCATTATACCTTAGGCTAACTTCTAAGTCCATTTTCATCTTGGTCTATTTTTCTAACTCTTTTAACGGGGATCATTATCCTCTTCTTAGCCGATGGTCATTGCTTTTGCTTATTTTTTAAATATAATGGATAGATAGAATGACTCCCTTCCTTTTTAATGGAAAAATGAATGGATCAGGAAATAAAAGCAAAAATTAAAGTCATAAGTTATTCAGGCTATCGTGGAGAAGAGAAGCCCAAGGTCCTGATTTTTGAAAATAAATCTATCGATGTGGTGAAGATTTTAAGATTCTGGATCGAAGAAGACTATGGGAACCGTGGGAGGAAAAGAGGTTTCTATGTCAAAGGGAGTGATGGATTAATGTATACCATTTATTATGATGAAAATTCGATGGAATGGTTTTATGCTATTTAAGGAAATGATGGGGGTCGCGATTTTTTTCTTATTAATCACCAATTTATATGGAGAAAGAAGGCTGACAAAAACAAGCATCCTTATTGTTCGGATTGGCCGCATAGAGGATGGTTTCATAGAAAGATTGCGGTTGGATTTAGAGAGGATATTTCAACGTCCCGTGGAAATGGGTAGAACTTTACCAGAACCTGATTATGCCTATCATCACAAAAGAAATCAGTACCTCTCCACCACTATTTTAACTCATCTTTTAAAAGAGAAGGAGGCCGAAACCTATGAGAGGGTCCTCGGGATTGTTGACCATGATCTTTATGTTCCGCAGCTGAATTTTGTATTTGGACAGGCCACTCAAAGGGTAGCGATTATTTCTCTTACCCGATTAAAACAGGAATTCTATGGTCTCCCTAAGAACCAAGACCTCTTCTATAAGAGGGCTCTTACGGAAGCGGTTCATGAATTGGGTCATACCTATGGCCTTTCGCATTGCCCTCATCCAAACTGTGTCATGTATTTTTCAAATAGTATTCTTGATACGGATCGGAAGGGATCCGAATTCTGCCCCAAATGCCAGTCCCTCATTATAGAATTAAGCCCTAAACATAAAGATTAGAGGATTTCAATCTCTATTTTCTCCATTTATCCTCTACGCTCTTAATTAAAGAGTTAAAAACTTCACTTCGATGAAGACCCTCTTTATAAGGACTGCAGGAACTTAACCTCCTTGGGAAGATTGTGTTTTATTAGTCGTAACGACTTGATCCCCAGGATGTTTTTGGTAATTAACACGGACTCACTATTTGACTTAAGTCAAGGTCAAATTTCTATGATTCGGTTAAATATATATTAGAAAACAAAAAGGAGGTTTATTTCTATGAGGTGTCCAGGACAGGATCCCATGTTTTGGAAACCCGGGGATGTATTCGAAATCCCTTGTCCTAAGTGTGGGTATGGAGTCGAGTTTTTAAAATACGATGTAAAGAGGAAATGTCGTTG
>CAZMWF010000027.1:0-14196 GCA_964570075.1 uncultured Syntrophaceae bacterium
CTCTCACACCGAAAGACTTTCTTCAATGTCCTTAATGCGGATATGGTCTATCACCTCACTTCCAAGGACATCATGATTGTCTCAAGACCTATGTTCCATTCTGGTGGACTCCTGGTTCAATCCGCCCCGGTTCTCTATAAAGGGGGGACCCTCATTTTGAAGAAGAGATTTCGGCCCAAAGAGATTCTTGAGACAATTCAAAAATATAAAGTCACTATCGTTGAACTTCCAGCCACGGTCTATCAGTTCATTCTTCAGGAGTGTGATCTTTCAGAGTACGATCTCCGTTCGGTCCGTTGTTATTTTACAGGAGGAGAAAGGATTCCCATCGCCCTGCTGGAAGAATATTTAAAAAGGGGCATCGTCATCTCTCAGATCTTTGGGCAAACCGAGGCCTCGACCATCACTTTCCTTCCTACGGAGAAAGCTATTGAAAAGATGGGCTCCGTGGGCCTCCCTGTATTTCATGGGGAAGTAAAGATTGTAAATAAGGAAGGGAAAGAGGTCGCTCCGGGGGAGGTCGGAGAAATCATCGTTAAAGGCCCTACCCTCATGAGTGGATACTGGAATCGTCCTGATCTGACCTCTGAATCGATCAAGAATGGATGGCTCTATACAGGGGATTTGGCAAAAAAGGATGAGGAGGGATATATCTATATCGTCGACCGAGAAAAGGATATGTATATCAGCGGGGGCGAAAATGTCTATCCTGCTGAGATTGAGAAGGTTTTCTTTACCCATCCAAAAATCTTTGATGTAGCCATCATTGGAGTTCCAGATGAGAAATGGGGAGAAGTAGGGAAGGCCTACCTTGTTTTGAAACCTGGAGAATCGATGACCGAAGAAGAGGCCCTTCAATTCCTTCGAGGGAAGGTGGGGAAATATAAGATTCCTAAATATATCGAATTCGTGCAGCACCTTCCTAAAACCGCCAGTGGAAAGATTCAAAAATATATATTAAAAGAATGGCATCGAAGAGCCATAGCGTCGCTCTCGGGACCTAACCTTAAGGAGAAAAAAGATGGTTGATAAATTCTATCGGCTGGGATGTGATATCGGTGGGACATTTACGGACTTTGTCCTTCTGAACGATCGAACAGGGGAACTAAAAATCTATAAATGTTTAACGACTCCAAGGGACCCCTCGGATGCGGTAGAGTTTGGAATCCGGGAGATGGAAAAGGTCACTCCTGGATTTGTAAAAAATATGGACGAGGTCATCCACGGAACCACTCTGGTCATCAATTCCATTATTGAAAGGAAGGGAGCAAGGACAGGCCTCATCACCACCAAAGGCTTCCGAGACGTCCTGGAGATTGGAAGAGGACTTCGATATGCTCCTTATGACATCTTTGCTGAATTCCCTAAGCCCTTGATCCCGAGACATCTCCGATTCGAAGTGGACGAAAGGGTGCGAAGCGATGGAACCATTTTAAAACCTCTCGATCCTGAAGAAGCTCGCCAGGTCGTCCGAAGGCTCCTTCAAATGAAGGTGGAATCCATCGCGGTCTGTTTGATCAACTCTTTCGAAAATCCTACCCACGAACTCATGCTAAAAAAAATAATTGAAGAAGAGGCACCGGAGGTCTCTGTCTCTATCTCCTATCATGTCCTCCCTCAGATTAAGGAATATGAACGAACGAGCACCACCGTGACGAATGCCTATGTCAAACCCCTAACCGGAAGGTATCTTTCACGACTTGCTGAGAGGCTTCGATCGATTGGCTTTGATGGAAAACTCTTCATCATGCTCTCCAGCGGAGGAGTCACTTCTGTTGAAACCGCCGCCGAATTTCCCGTAAGAATCATTGAATCGGGTCCTACAGCTGCGGTCATCGCCGGTCAGTATTACGGAAAACTTTTCAATATCTCCGAAATGTTCTGTTTCGATATGGGAGGAACGACGGCGAAGTCCTGTCTCATTCAGAAAGGGGTGGCAGGGGTGGTTCCAACCTTTGAGGTAGGTCGGGTTCAGAGGTTCATGAAAGGAAGTGGTCTCACCATCCAAGTCCCTGTGGTCGATTTGATGGAGATCGGAGCAGGAGGAGGAAGCATTGCAAAGATCAGTCGGATGGGAACCCTTCAGGTCGGTCCAGAAAGTTCTGGAGCCGATCCTGGACCCATCTGCTATGGAAGGGGAGGAACAGAGCCTTGTGTGACGGATGCGGATCTCCTTCTCGGATATCTCGACGAAAATTACTTTTTGGGCGGAGAGATGAAACTGGACAAAGAATCGGCGCGAAAAGGGGTGGAGGAAAAGGTGGCCAAACCCTTAAACGTTCCCTTCATTCAAGCGGTCTGGGGGATTCATGATCTCATCAATGAGACCATGGCTGCAGCGGCAAAGACCCACATTGCTGAAAAAGGAGGAAACCCAAAAATTGTGACCATTGTAGCCTTTGGGGGTGCTGGACCGGTTCATGCCTATGGGCTGGCTAAAAAATTGGGGGCCCCACGAATTTTGGTTCCTCCCAATGCAGGAGTGGGATCGGCCTTAGGTTTCTTCACGGCTCCTCGTGCGTTCGATCTCTTAAGGAGTCATAAAGTCTCCCTCAATGAGGCGGACTTCAGTGAGATCGAAAAGATCTTCAAACAACTGGAGGCTGAAGCCTTCGCCATCTTGAAAAAAGGGGGACAAGAGAAAGAGATCCAGTTTGAGCGATCTCTGGATATGCGGTTCGTTGGACAGGGATCAGAAACCCATGTTCCTCTCACTGAAAGGGATTTTACCCATTTAAAAAGAACGGAGATTCGACAGCTTTTTGACGAGGTCTATCAAAAACTCTATGGCCGCACCTATCCCGACTCAGAAGTCGAATTTATCAATTTTAAAGTAAGGGCAAGCCTTCCTGAACGACTCATTCAGTTCCCTAAATTGGAAGGGAGAGGGAGATCTTTAACCCAGGCCATCAAGGGAAAGAGAATGGCCTATTCATCGATAGCAAAGGATTTTATTCCCTATACCGTTTATAATCGGTATCTCCTCCCTCCAAAGGCGACTTTTCCTGGTCCTGCCATCATTGAGGAGAGAGAATCGACCCTTGTGGTGGGCGAAGATGCCACGGTCACCGTGGATGACTACGGATTTCTCTGGGTCGATCTAAAGTGGAATTAAGGAATGCCCTTATAATTTGTCATAAGGAGAAGAAAAGATGGGAAGAAGAGAGTTTGATCCAGTGACCCTTGAGATTTTATGGCGTCGGTTGATCTCTATAGTGGACGAATCGGACAGTGCCGTGGCACGAACTGCTTTTTCCAGTCTTCTTAGAGATGCCCATGACTATACCTGCATGTTCACGGACCATAGAGGCCGGGAACTGGCTCAGGGAACTTTTGCCACTCCCGGTCAGTCTGGGGCGATGGCCTTAGGGATTAAAAACCTTGTGACCAAACTTCCTCCTGAAACCTACAAGCCAGGGGATATCTTTATTACCAATGATCCCTGGGCCCTTGCAGGACACCTGAACGATGTCTGTGTCCTGAGTCCCATTTTTTATAAGAATAAACTGGTCGCCTTCACAGCCTGTGTCTTTCACCATTCCGATATTGGAGGCCGAGTCTCCTCGGACAACCATGACGTCTTTGAGGAGGGCCTCTTCATTCCTTTGGTCAAACTTTATGATGGAGGCGTTCTCAATCCCTCCCTTTTAGAGATGATCCGGTGGAATGTCCGAACCCCGGATGAAGTCATAGGGGACATTCGTTCTCAAATCGCTGCCAATTATGTATGCTCCGAAAAGATCTGCCAGATGCTTAAAGAATATGAGATGGATGACCTCGATGATTTGGCGGAACAGATTATCAATCGAACGGAGAGAAGCATTCGAGAAGAGATCGAAAAGATCCCCGATGGAATCTATCGGGCTGAAGGAAGAATAGAGCAGATGAGAGGCCAAGAGGAGGTCGTCATTAAGGCGGCTGTAGAGATTAAGGGAAGTGATATCATTGTCGACCTTTCAGGGTCCTCCCCTCAGGTCAATTGGGGAGGAAACGTGGTCTATAATTTTACCTATGCCTATGTGTTTATGGCGATCAAGAGCATGTTCGGCCCTGATATTCCGAACAATGAGGGGTGTGCCAGACCCATTCAACTCATCGCCCCGGAGGGAAGTGTGGTGAACTGTAGATTCCCCGCTGCAGTGGCTGCTCGTCTGGTCATCGGCCATTACATTACTGAAATTATCTATCGGGCCCTTGCGCAAGTGGTCCCGAATAAGGTGATTGCTGCCAGTGGGGGAACCCCTGCCCAGATGAATGTTTTTTATGGAAGAAGACGGGATGGTAGGCCCTGGCATTCCGTGATCATTCGAGGAGGTGGAATGGGGGCGAGTGCCATCAGTGATGGCAACTATGTTTACATCTTCCCTGCCAATGGAGCAAACACCCCGATTGAGATCTTTGAAAGCGATACCCCCCTTTTAGTGGAAAGAAGAGAACTGATTCCAGATTCTGGAGGACCAGGGAAGATGAAAGGTGGCCTTGGCCAGAGAGAGGTCTTTAAGGTTCCGGACGATGAATATGCTCCCCTTCCTCCGGTCAATTTAGGAATTCAGGCTGGAAGACATATCCTCCCCCCTGAAGGACTTTTTGGAGGAAAACCTGGAGCCAAAGCCCAATTCCTTGTCAATGGAGTCCCAGGAAATCCTTTTGGATTGACCCAGCTTAAACCCGGCGATGTCGTGACGATTGATGCGGCAGGTGGAGGAGGCTACGGAGACCCCTTAGAACGCGATCCGGAGATGGTGGAATGGGATGTCCTCGAAGGTTACGTGACCCTCGAAAGAGCCCGGGAAGACTACGGGGTCGTGATCGACCCGGAGACCTTAAAAGTCAACTGGGAAGCCACGGCGAATCTCAGAAAGTCTTTAAAAGGCTCCTCTCTCTCCTAACTTATCTTTTATCCTGTCCCAATCGAAAAAACTTCGGACTTTTTTAAGGAGGACTCTATTTTTTGGCCATAGAAGGGAGGAAAAGGGCTATCTCTGGAAAAACCATTACAATTGCCATGGCGATCATATCTATGATGAGGAAAGGGAGGCTTGCCCTATAGATTTCGGCCATACTGTATTGAGGAGCGACGGCTTTCATTGTATAAAGAACCAGTCCAAAGGGAGGAGAGATGGTGGCCATCTCCATATTGATGAGAAGGACGGAGCAGAAAGGTAAAGGGTTAACCCCCAACTGCCGAATAATCGGCATATAGATAGGAAGGGCCACCATCAGGATTGAGAGAGGCTCCATAAAGGTCCCCATGAGGATTAGAATGAACTGCATTAAAACAAGAATCAAGAAGGGAGGAATAGGAAGCCCGGTGGCCAGTTTCACCAGGTTTTGACTCGCCCCCGTATAGGCAAGAAGCTGGGAAAAGGCAGTGGCCCCGCTGAGAATGACAAACATCATGACCGTGATTCGTACACTATTCAGAATGGCCTTCCGAAGAATCTCTCCTCTGAATCCCTTGTAAAGAAAAGCAAGAACAAAGCAGACCAATGCCCCCACCGCAGCCGACTCCGTTGGCGTGGCAATTCCAAAGATGATCAATCCGATGACAGAAAAGATGACCAACCCCAGAGGGAGAAGATATTTTACACTCAACACCAACTTCTCATAGAGAGAGATCTTCTCCACTTCATAATGGGGAGCAATGTCGGGCTGAAGAAGGCACCGAAAGATGATATAGAGGGCAAACAAACCAGCCATTAAAAGGCCTGGGAAGATAATCGAGAGGAGGAAATCTCCAACCGAAATCTGAGCTAAACAGGCTAAAAGGACTCCCAGGGCACTCGGAGGAATCATGGCCGCCAAAGTCCCACATCCCATAATGGGACCCAGAGTGATTTGGGATCGATATCCTTTTTTCTCCATTTCGGGTAAGAGGGTCTGACTGAGCATGGCGCAACCTGCCATGGACGAGCCGGAAAGGGTCGCAAATAAAACTCCTCCTGCCACTGCCATCAGACTCAATCTTCCGGGAACTCTTCCCATCCATTTTTCAAGGGTCTCCATCATATTCTGGGCTATTCCAAAGAGGAACATCACCTCCCCCATCAATAAAAAGAGAGGAACAGGAAGCAGAGAGAAGGAACTGATTGAACGGAAGAGACTCAGGATAAGCTGGGTCAATCCTCCTTCACCCCAGAAAAGGTAACTGAAAAGAATATTGACGAAGAGGAAAGAAAAGGCAACAGGAACGCCCAGAAAAAAAAGGAAGATCAAGGAGGAAAGGATAAGAATGAATAAGGTCGTCCACTCCATAAAAGAAGAATCTCTTCCTTAACCTGACTTTTCCCTCAATCTCCAGCTTTTAATGAGAACCTCAAGAAAGAGAGGAAGACTTCCGATTGGAATCACCATAATGATCAGCCAGATAGGGGTTTCCATAATCGTTGGATTGAAGACTCTCCGTTTAAAATGATCATAGGTGGCGTAAAATCCGTAATAGATCAAGACACTCGCCACAAGCCCCGTGACCGCATAACTGATCAGCTGCAGAAATTTCTTCTTTTTCCCTCCCACTTTATTGATCAACACATCGATGACCACGTGTCCTTCTTCCTGAAACACCCATGCCATCCCAAGAAAGGTGATGTCGAGTAGCATGATCTCCGTGATCTCAGTGCCCCAGAGGAGAGGGGCATTAAAAAAATACCTCAGCACCAGATCGAGGCAGACAATCCCCATCAACCCACTCATCATGAGCGAGGCAAAGAGGATGAGAACAGAGTTATAGCTCCGAACGAGCCGTTCTAAGATTTTGAATACTCGATCCGCCATCTGAGTTTAAAAATAGAAGGGAAAGGGGATCAATATCCCATTAACTTCTTTAGAATCTTTACCTCTTCTGGAACCTTTTTTTCCAAGTCCTCTAAAAAGGCATCATTTGCAGTATCGATATACTTTTTGGTATCCTCGGCTGAAAATTTGATTCGCTTGACCCCGAGCTTTTCCATCTCCTTCTTCTCTTTTTCAATCTCTTTCTCAAAATAGGCCTTCATTTCGGGTTCAAATTTAATGGTGATCTCGATCAGTTTTTCCTGGGCGGCCTTAGGAAGCTTCTGCCAGCTATCCAAATTCATCAACATGAAGGTGTTCTGTCGGGAGTAAAAAGGAATATCGATCACGAATTTGCAGTATTCCAGCCATCCCCATTCCCGGGGCCCGATGGTAGGCCAGCCAAATCCATCGACCAACCCTCGTTGGAGCGCTGTATAGGTTTCTCCAAACTGAACCGTGACCGGCACCATCCCTAACTTCAGCATCATCTTATCGTATTTCGCTGCGGTTCTCATCTTTAAGCCCTTCAAATCCCCTAACCCTTTTACCTCTTTTTTCACATAGAGGTAGAATGGATCGTAAAGCCAGGTTCCGATCAACATCATATTGATCTTTTTGTGCCGCTCAACAAAATAGTCCCAAAGTCCACCCTTCTCCCTCTCCTTTTTAAAATCATATTTTGAAAGGGAGATGGCGTCTCCCTCTGGAAGGATTCCAATATAATAGGCAGCTGGGAGAAAACCGACCTGAAAAATTCCCTTCCTGACCGCCTCCGGTTGCTCAAAAGGAGGCATGACCTCAGGTCCTCCAACCCAGTTAATCTTTAAGACCTCCTTGAGATCGGTATTCACTCGGTCGATCCAGACTGGAATCTGAGCACAGAGCCGATGGTCTTTAGGAAGAAAGGAGACCGCTTTTAGTTCCCAAGGCTGGGCCATGGAATGAGAGAGAGCCACGATAATGAAGCAAAAGATTCCAAAAACTGAAAAGATTATCTTTCCCATCACTGTTCCTCCTTTCGACTTGCTTTTTATTAAAGATACCGTATACTGTATCCAATGAATCTGGCTCATCCTATCTCAATCGGGATGGAATTGTCAAGGTTTTTATTTGAGATTTTCAGAGGGGAGAAAGAGGATGGAGAATAAAATTCTAAAGCACCTACATTTTAATGCGGGGAAAGGAGGGCTTTATTTCAATGAGGTCCGTTATCTTCTCATCCGACCAGAGGTGTTAGTGACCTTTCAAAAAGAAATCGAGCAGGAACTGGGAGAGAAGGCTCAACTTATTCTCTTTAAAAGTGGTTTTCAAGGAGGAATGCTCTCTTCAAAAAAATTTCAAGCCCTCTACCATCTCTCTGATACGGAAACGGTCCATTTCATGTTAGAAATGGGGAGTCAAATCGGCTGGGGACATTTTGAATTAGAAAGATTCGACCCGGTGAAGAGGATTCTCTCTTTTAAAGTCTACTCTTCTCCCTTCGCCGAAGCCTATGGAAGCTCTTCGGCACCTATCTGTCACTTTATTCGGGGGGTAATGGCTGGGTTGGCCTCTTTCGTTTTTCAAAAAGAGGTGGAGGCAAAAGAGGTGGAGTGCTATGCAAAAGGAGACCCTTTTTGTAAGTTTGAAATAATGTGATAATTTTCACTTGACTATTTTTTCTTTTTTATATAGGATTAAGTAGATTTTTGGGAGGGAGTATATGGGAAAAACATTTATGCCAAAGTTTAAAACCGAGAGAGAATTAAAAAAAATCCAATTAGAAGGTCTTCAATGGACCGTTCAACATGTTTACAAAAACTCCGAGTTTTATCGAAAACGTTTCGATGAGGCAGGAGTGAAACCCTCGCATATAAAATCCCTTAAAGATCTATCCAAACTTCCTTTTACTACAGCAAAAGATTTACAGGAGGGTTATCCCTTTCCTCTGAGGTCTGTCCCTTTTGAAAAGATTGTCCGGATTCATGCCTCTTCAGGAACCACTGGAAAGAGGAAGGTCCTCTGTTATACCCAAAAAGATATTAACGATTGGGCCAATATGTTTGCTCGTTGCTATGAAATGGCTGGGTTAACCACTAAGGATCGGGTTCAGATCGCGGTGGGTTATGGGGTCTGGACGGCTGGGGTCGGTTTTCAATTGGGGTGCGAAAGATTTGGAGCCATGGCCATTCCTATTGGTCCCGGAAACATCGATATGCAGTGCCAATTCTTGGAAGACTTTCAATCGACTGTGCTCTGTGCTACAGCCTCCATGGCTCTCCTGTTGGGCGAAGAGGTTCAAAAGAGAGGGATTCAGAATCGAATTGCCTTGAAAAAGGTCATTATGGGCTCCGAACGTTCCAGTGACGCGATGAGGGCCAGAATGAAAGAACTCCTGGGGGTAGAGCATGTCTTTGACATCCCCGGCTTAACCGAGCTCTATGGACCTGGAACAGGTTTGGATTGTATCTACCATGAGGGCATCCATTACTGGGCGGATTATTATATTCTCGAACTTCTTCATCCTGAAACGCTCCAACCCGTCCCTCCAGGAGAGGTAGGGGAGATGGTCATCACGACCCTTCGGAAAGAGGCGGCTCCACTCATTCGATATCGAACTCGTGACCTGACGAAACTCATCCCCAAACGATGCTCCTGCGGTTCTATCCTCCCTATGCATGACCGTCTTTTAGGTCGTTCCGATGACATGTTTATCTTCAGGGCAGTCAATATTTATCCAGGCCAGATCGATCACATCCTTTCTAATGTAGAAGGGGTGGGAAGTGAGTATCAGATCCATCTCGAACGGAAAGAGGACGGCAAAGACTATATGACGATTAAGGTGGAAAGGGCGGAAGGAGGAGATCCTGCTCGAGATTCTCTGCTGGTTGAAAAAATTGAAGAGGAGATTAAAAAACAGATTCTGGTCAGCGGGAAGGTTGAGATTGTGGATTATGGAACCCTTCCCAGATCAGAGCGAAAAAGCAAACGGGTTTTCGACCATCGAGAATTTTAGATGGTGTCGAAGGGGGGTGATGCTAGTCCCTCACTGAAGGGTGTAGATATTTATGAGTCCGAGAAGAATGCCTCCGAAAATCTTAGAATGCGGATCCATTATATAACTTTTATGGTAGGGCCAATAACAATAAGAGAAATGGGGTCAAGGGGTGACAGGGTTGGAGGTTTAATAGTTAAGGAGCTATTTAAGGTTACCGCTCTAAGATTTTCTTCAGCATCCCTCTCGGACCCTTCCCCCAACTGAGTGAGGGAATGTGGGTAATGGTAATCCCTCACTCAGATGGGAATAAGCCCGAGAGGGGTATTGGAGAAACCCAAAGTGCGGCTACCTTAAATGGTCCATAGAAATCCTTACTTTGGTTGGTTTTAATCAGAAACCCATTTCAACGATAGATCGATTCGTAGAATTCATTTATATTCAATCCATCCGTGTTCTATGGGTTTCGGAAATACTCCTGTCGGGCTTAAAATGATTTCCCCGCTTCAGTAAGGCATTACCGAGAATCCATGATTGAAATTTATTATAACATTAAACAGGGTAGAGTTGAATCCTAAAATAGAAAGGGTTAATATTTTTCACTGTTAACCATTCTAAATCGAGGAGGAGTCGAAGAGATGAACGAAGCAATCCCCCACCGAGTCTTTACGGGTGCCTCCAAATATGTTCTGGATGAGGAACTGGCAAAGATTGTCAATATCTCCATTGCCTTGGAGATGCCCCTTCTCCTGAAGGGAGAACCTGGAACCGGGAAGACGATGCTGGCTCATGCCATCGCCGAAGCCCTCGGGATGAAATTAATTGTCCTCAATGTCAAATCGAATATGAAACTGGTGGATGCCCTTTATCAATACGATACCCTAACCCGACTCAATGATAGTCGATTCGGAGATTCTAAAAGAGACGTGAGTAACATCGAAGAATATATTCGAATGGGAAAGATTGGTCAGGCCTTTGTCTCGGAGGAACGGGTGGTTCTTCTCATCGATGAGATCGATAAGGCCGATACGGATTTTCAGGACGATATGCTTGATGTCCTGGATCAGATGGAATTCGATATCATCGAGATTGACAAAACGATTCGTGCCAAACATCGTCCCATTATCATTATCACATCCAATGCCAAAAAGGATCTCTCGGATCCCTTCCTGGGTCGTTGTAACTTTCATCATATTGCCTTTCCAGAGCCAGAAATGATGAGAAGGATTGTAAAAGTCCATTTCCCCGATATTGACAAGGACCTTCTCGAAAATGCGGTGAGAACCTTCTATCGTTTGCGGGAGATCAAGGGGATTGAAAAGAAACCGGCCACCCGGGAACTCATCAACTGGATTCGGGCCTTACGGTCAGATCCTGATTTTCGACTGAAGGATTTGATCAAAGGGGAGGTCCCCTATCTGGGTGTTCTCTTTAAGAAAAGCCCTGATTATGTCATCGCTCAAAATGCAGTGGCAAGATTTAAAGCCTAATTCCCAGTATAGGATTATTCCCTTTTTAACCTATGTTTATTGACTTCTTCTATCTTCTTAAAAAAGTGGGTATTCCGGTTTCACCTACGGCCTTTTTAAGACTCCAAAAGGCCTTGAGCATGGGACTGGTCTCTTCGGTCGACGATTTTTACATCGCGGCTCGCTCGATTCTGGTTAAAAACGAAAGGTATTTTGATCTTTACGATCAGGTTTTTGCCCACCGATTTCAAGGAGTGGAACTCAAGGAACCCGATGAGTTTGAGCTCTCCGAATTGGTGCGTGCCCTTCTCGAGGAATGGCTAAAGAGTCCAGGGGAACTTGCAGAACTCCTCGGCCTCCAAGAGGAGGAGCTTGGAAAATTGAGCCCAGAAGAACTGGTCCAGTACTTTCTTGATCGACTTAAGGAACAGACGGAAGCCCACCATGGCGGTAGCAAATGGATTGGGACTGGAGGAACTTCTCCGGTAGGACACTCGGGTTATCACCCAGGAGGGATGAGGGTGGGTGGAATCTCTCGAAACAGATCGGCTGTCAAAGTCGCCCTGGAACGAAGATATCGAGACTATTCCATCGAGCGTCCATTTACGGAATCCCAGATGGGAGAAGCCTTAAAACGATTGAGAAATCTGGTTCCCTATGGTCCAAAAGACAGGGTCAATATCGAAAAGACGATCTATGAGACCATGAAAAATGGCGGGGAAATTGAGATCGTTTTTGATCGAAGCCTCAGAGATCGATTAAAGGTGATCCTGGCCATCGATAATGGAGGCTGGTCCATGGAGCCTTATGTTGAATTGGTCCAGACCCTCTTTCATTATGCCCGCTCCCAATTTAAGGATCTCAAGACCTTCTATTTTCATAACACTATTTACGATTATCTCTGGGAAGATCCTCCCCGGCGTGCAAAACCCTTTCCTGTGGATGAACTCGTTCGTTTCGATCAAGAAACTCGGTTCATTATTGTTGGGGATGCCAGCATGGCCCCCTATGAACTTCTCGCCACCGATGGTTCTATCTATGTTGGGGAGAGATCCGGAAAGCCAAGCTATCAAAGGCTTCAATTGATAGCCAAGACCTTCCCTCATTCGGTCTGGCTCAATCCTGTTCCTTCTTACGAATGGCCTTATACCCAGACCATCCGTGAGATTCAACAAATCTTTCCAATGTTCGAACTTACCCTTGAAGGCTTAGAGAAGGCCGTCACTTACCTAATGAGGAAGAATTAATTCTCTTCGATCTCTTATTGGAATCGTGCCAATAAGGGAAGGGGATCAACAAAATGTTTGTCCAGACCCAAGGTCTCCACTCCCAGCCCAAAGGCCAGGCCTATGAGCTGAGTAAAGTAGAAAACAGGTAAGTGGAATGACTCTTTAAAGGTCTCTTCGATCTGTTTCTGACGGGCGTCGAGATTTACATGACAGAGGGGACAGGCGACCACCACAGCCTCTGCCCCTACTCCTCTGGCATTTTTCAGAATCTTTCTGCTCAGTTCTAAGGCGACAGGAAGTTGAGAGATCCCCAGTGAGACCCCGCAGCACCTCGTCTTATAGGACCAATCGAGCGAAGTGATTCCAAGGAGGTTCATCAGTTTATCCATCTGGGTAGGATATTCGTAATCCTTCACCTCGGTGATCTTTGGAGGCCGGGTAATGATACACCCATAGTAGCAGACGACCCGAAGTCCTTTCAGAGGTTTGACCACAAGAGAAGCAATTCTATCAAAACCCACTTTTTCAACGATGGTATTCAAGAGATGATCGATCTTGATCTCATTGAGCGAAAGATGAGGGATGTCTCGGGTGATCTTCTCTGAAAGATCCCGAGTTTCACGGGTCTCTTTTACCGCCACCCTCATTCTAAGAAAACAGGACGGGCATGGAGTCGTGACATAATGAAAACCCTCCTCCTGGATCAGGGCGATGTTTTTCATCGGAAGGAGGGTGGAAAGATAATGATCCGTGGAATGGGCTGGGGTGGTTCCACAGCATCCCCATCCATCAGGCTCATGAAGGGGGATACCCATTTTTTTGAAGATGGCTTGAGTTGATAAATGATATTCCTTCGAAGTTCCATGGAGGCTGCAACCAGGAAAATAGGCTATCCCATCCTTTCTCTCTGAAACTCTTCCCTTCAGCCTGGGTTTTCCAATGGAAGGGAGGATCTTTAATTTTCCCGCTTTTAGCATCTTTAAGGCCAATGGCATATCCTGTTTCCAGACTTGATTGAGATCGAGTTGTCCTGAGACCATCTGTCGAAGATAGAGCTCTGCCATCAATCCCGCCTCATACATTCTCCCAAACCAATGAATTCCCCGTAAGGCGGCATGATAAAAGAAAGAAACGGAGGGAACTTTGGGTTCGATTCCTTCCTTCTGGGCCATGATTTTCAGAGCATCCATAATCTTGGTGATGTTGATCTCGTGGGGGCAGCGTGTCGCGCAGGTCTCACACATCGCGCAGAGCCAGATCGTTTTCGAGTGGAGGACCATCTCCTTCTGTCCCAATTGAATCGCTCTCATCACCTGGTTTGGAGCCAGGTCGAAATGGTCAGCCACAGGACACCCTGAGGAACACTTCTGACACTGGTAACAGAGAAAAACATTCTCTCCCGTCTCCTTTTGAATGATCTCAGCTAAATGGGTATCCAAGATGGTTTCCATCGATCGAATCCTTATTTGGCACAGGGCATTGAGAAAAGGCTTTTCCCTTTGCGCTATGTCCTTTGCTCTTGGGTCTCTGGGGGTTGGGGTCTGGGCAGCAGTCCTGCGGCCTCGACGATCTCTCGCACCTTCTCTTCCCACTCGATGGCCATGATATGCACCCCTCGAACCCCGGGAATCTCCCGAAGCCTCTGGATCGTCTCCACACAGATCTTTATTCCCTCCTCCGCCTGCCTCTCCTTCGGCACCCCCTTGAGCCGATCAATCACCTCATCGGGCACATCCATCCCAGGCACCTG
>CAZMWF010000028.1:0-32406 GCA_964570075.1 uncultured Syntrophaceae bacterium
AAAAAAAGATGGTATTAGGACCATATTTCAGCTCGATAAATGCCTTTGGTCATCCGAACACACGACCGGGGATGGCAAAGGCCATGCCTCGATAATTCAGGGAAAGGATGGGAAGCTCAGTTATTTTTGTATGCATGCTCATTGTCGGGAGCGAAAATGGGAAGACGCCAGGAGGCTCATTTCCGGGGATGATTCGCTCGCTCAATTCTTAAAAGAAAATCCTAAAACTAAAAAAGAGAAAAATTTGAATGAAGAGCTAAAGCTTTGGATCGAGATGGCATATGGAAGTTTTTCTATTTCACAAATTTACAATGACCTTAATGTTGAGAGCAATAGTGAAAAGAATCTTGTGCGGGTAACTCTTCACCGACTCGTAGAGAAAGGGATTCTTGAAAGAGGTTTATCAAATGGAACCTTTAGGAAAGTGGATCGAGAGACCAATGTTATAGCCATTGAAGATAATCTACCCGAACCCCTACCTTTGAAATGGCCAGGTGAGATCGAAAAGTTTGTAAAAATAATGCCAAAAAGTATTGTGGTTGTAGCGGGCACGTTGCAGGCCGGGAAGACGGCCTATCTCTTAAATTGCGCTTGGTTGAATAAGGATTTTTTACCGACATATTACTTTAGTTCAGAATTCGCAGGCGCTGAATTGCGAGAACGACTTGAACACTTCGGATATCCTCTCAGTGAATGGAGAAGGATTACTTTTATAGAACGATCCCGAGACTTTCAAGACGTAGTTGATCCCGAAGGTCTTAATCTCATCGATTATCTCGAAGTGGACGATGAAGGCGGATTTTACAAGATCGGAATTCAGATAAGGAGAATTTATGAAAAGCTTCGGGAGGGGGTAGCGGTGATAGGACTTCAAAAGAAATTCGGGAGCGACTTAGGTTATGGAGGTCAACCGACCGCAGATAAACCGAGACTCTACATAAGCCTTGAAAAAGGAACCTTAAAGATTGTTAAGGCCAAACTCTGGGCAACTCAGGAAAATCCCGATGGAAAAACAAGAACCTTTAAACTGATACGAGGAGCTCGATTTATATGGGGACCGTGGCAAAACCCAACGTAATGAATGTAACGTTTGTAATTTTTGTAATGAATGTAATGAATCATTACACGAGCTATATATTACTAAATAAATAATTAAAAATACTATATATTTTTTTAAGATCATGGCCAATGCATTACAATCATTACATCGATTTCATCATTACAATCATTACAAGCATTACACTTGTCAACTACCCCGCCCTTACGGACGGGGCTTGTAAGGAGTAGGAGTGGGAGCCAACTCTGAAATTTACAGGACTAAAAGGGAGACTAGGGTGGCCGAGATGTTCCGAATGGATTCGGAAGGTCGTTTGAAGGCAACTGAACTGGCTGAGGGTGGCACCTCAGGGCACGCTACGGGTGTCCCGCTAGCCTGTAGCCTCTGTGCCGGTCAGTCCCGAAGCGGTGTAAATACTCTGAAAGGAGGCTTATCGCAGATGTTTGTTCCGGTGGTTGATGGAGACCAGAGGCCTTTGATGCCCACCAAACCATCAAGGGCAAGGAGGTGGATTAGGGAGGGGAAGGCAACCCCCTTCTGGAAGAAGGGGGTCTTCTGTGTAAGGTTAAATATTGAGCCTTCGTCCAAGAATATGCAGTCAGTGGTTGTTGGTATTGATCCTGGTAGTAAAAAGGAGGGTTTTTCTGTTAAGAGCAAGGCTCATAAAACTGATAAAGAAAAGACTTATACCACCTAAAAGGGATGAGGTATGAAAGAAAAAACGGCGGATAGAAATAAAGAGGAAATAATTGAGGAACTGAAAAGGGTGTTGGAACGCCCCCGGTTCTGGACTTACAAAGAAATTGCTAATCTCCTTAAAGTTACCCCAGGGACGATAAGGGCATATGTTACAAGGGGAGAACTGAAACCCTTTGCTTATAAAAACATGGGAAAGGGGAGAAAAATTGCTCTGGTCACGGAAGAAGAGGTCCTCAAGCTGATTTACAAAAAATTGATCTTCCCCCCAATACCCTTCCATAGATGCCCCAAGTAAAAGACGGGATGTTTTCTCTCGTTAATCCTGGTGACGATCCAGGACAGTAAAGGGATGTTTTCCCCTTGTTTAATTAGCTGTATTTTTGAACCCAATTTTTCGATGTCCAAATAGTGACTATTCGGTGTCCAAATTTATGTTACTCAATACGAATTGGTAGTATTTTGAATTTTACGAAAAACTGTTTGACATCAACGTTTTAGTAAGTTAATATTGCTTCGTGTTAATTAATATAAAAACCCCCAAAAGGCACTTTCACGCCGGCAACAGGGGTTCGAATCCCCTTGGGGACGCCAACACTTAGGACATCCCAACCCCATCCAGGCTAAAGGGGGTCCAAATTTTTAGAATATCAAAACTATGACTGACCCCAATTCAACCTTCCGAAAATGGTTTATCCCTTTCCTATTTATTACCGCCTTATTGGTTTTTCTGATCTACCAATATAATTCCCAAATCTGGATGAGGATCATAAGGATTTATGAGGTCCTTCATGATCGTTATCAATTGAAGGCTTTGATTACTTCCTTTGGCCCCTACTCTCCTCTGGCCTATATTACAGTCCAAGTCCTACAGGTTCTTGTGGCTCCCATACCCGGGGGAGCCATCGAATTTTTAGGAGGATACATCTTTGGTGTCAGAATGGGTTTCTTCTATTCCATGGTTGGACTCATTTTGGGGTCTTTAGGAGCCTTTGGGATTGCCAGGATCTTTGAGAAGGTCGCTGTGGAGAAATTCGTTTCCCCAAAAACAATGAAGAAATTTAGCTACCTCATCGGTCATGAAGGGGTGATCCTCAGTTTTGTTCTTTTTCTCGTTCCTGGATTTCCCAAAGATGCCCTATGCTATATCCTGGGTCTTACACCCATGAATCCATGGATTTTTTTATTGATCTCCACTGTTGGAAGAATTCCAGGGACATTGATGGCCTGTCTTCAGGGAGGAAAGGCATTTGAACATCAATACCGAACTTTTTTAATTCTCCTTGGCATTTCTGCTTTAGTGCTCTTGATCGTATATATTTATCATGAGGAGATCCATCAACTCATCAAACGGTTGAGGCCACGTTAAAAAGGAGTAAAGGGGATCGATGGCAATAGGGATGGAAGAAAGAGAAGGACTCACGAGGGCCTCGGATCGTCTCTTAGATCTCTATTTGAATTTACTCAGAGAGATTTGGGAGGTCGTGTCGGCTCTCATTGGGGAATCCGTGCTCAGCCTTCTCTTCCGATTAGCGATACAAAAAGCAGGAGAAAAATACAGCTTCCTCGGCCTCCTGAAGGTTACAGAGGAAGGGATATGGATGGAGGGATTGGGGGAATACCGCACTGTAACTCCTTCAGAGATTCATCGAGGTTTTCAGGGGTTGATCAATCACCTTTTTAATCTTTTTTCAGCCTTAACAGAAGGAGTGATCAGCCGGGAGGTTTTCCCAAAGGTTTTTCCAAAACTGAGAGAGGCGGAGCGAATCCTTTCCCAAAAATAGGAGAGTCGATGAGATTCATCTTTAAAAACCTAAATCTCTTAAGATCTACCCTTAATGCCATCAACATGAGTTTTGAGATTAAAGAGATTGTGGAATCCGCCGGAACTCACCTCCCCAATCTATTTGACTTTTCTGCCTTTGGCCTCCTCTGGAAAGAGACGTCAACCCTCTATCTCTATCAGGAGGAATCTTGTCCCCCCTCATTTACCCAGGAAGTAGCCCAGAATATGGTGCGTGTTTTTTCCCTTTTGGGAGAAGAACCCAATGATCTCAATCAGGTGACCCTTCAGGTGGAGAAACGAAGGTTAAGACCTGACCATATGAAGATGGATCCAAAGGCGACCCTGAAGTCCTACCTTACCTTACCTTTAACGATCGAGGAAGAAATTCTCGGCTGTGTTTCCCTTAATAGTGATCAATCCAATGCCTTCGACGCAGAGGATTTGCAATTTTTCTCAGTCATTGGGCATCAAATGGCGGCTACCCTGAAACACTTTCAAAGGTTTAGTTCCATTAAAACGATCGCCATTTACGATCCCCTTACCAACCTCTATAATCGAAGGTATTTTGAGGAGAGACTCACGGGAGAGGCTCAAAGGGCCTTCTATGGGGGCTCCTCCCTTTCTCTGATCATGATCGATATCGACCATTTCAAGAAGATCAACGATACCTTTGGACACACCGAAGGGGATAAGGTGCTTCAGGAGATCGCCACCCTGTTGAAAAACTCGGTTCGAAA
Source organism: uncultured Syntrophaceae bacterium (assembly GCA_964570075.1). Lineage (GTDB taxonomy): Bacteria > Desulfobacterota > BSN033 > BSN033 > UBA1163 > CALIBK01. The sequence continues at coordinate 4,277 of CAZMWF010000028.1, forward strand.
GAAGGATACGGTGGCTCGGTATGGAGGAGAGGAGTTTGTAATCATCTTGCCCGAGGCAGGTCTTGAGGAGGCCAATATGATTGCCGAGCGGATTCGAAAATTGGTCGAGAAGACCTTATTGACCATTGGAAAGGTTCAAATAAATATGACCATCAGTCTCGGGATTTCAAATTTTCCAATCCATCGTCCGAAATCGAAGGAGGAACTGGTCAGGATGGCCGACCATGCCCTTTACGAAGCCAAACGAGCTGGAAGAAATAGGGTCTGTATCTTTCATGAGTCTTAAATGAAATCCAATGATAACAGGGGAGGTAGAAACAATGGGAAAGTGGCAAAAAAGTTTTTTCATCGTTTTCATTTTAGTTGGGATCCTGATTCTCTTGAGCCTCACTCTTCTTCGGGCCGAACCGTATTCTGTTCTCACCGGGAAGGTGATTGGAATTCGGGCAAGAATGTGGTTGGATGTGGAAAGTGAAAAGGATAAAGCCATTGTCAATTTTCGAATTGGAAGAAAGACGGTCTACCAACCCCGTCGCTACCCCTTCGTGGGAGAAAGGGTAAAGGTCGAATATCTGGTTCACAGAGGGGTTCCTGTCGCCTATACCGTAACCATCCTTGATTCAAAGAGTCAGAAGTAGAGTTCATCAAGGGCTAAAAATCAGACAGGGGATTCCTTCCCTTGCTACCCAGTAGAAGGCTTTTGCGTCTTCTGAGGTGAGATAGAGATCGATTTGCGTATAGGTCTTGTTTCTTAAAATCCCCCAAAGGGTTCCCATGGGCAGGGTAACTCCATAAGTTTTTAAAGAAGAAAGAAGATTGAGAGCATTTAGGATTCGATGAGGATAGATGGGCCGGATATAGAGATGAACCCCTTCATTAAGGTCTAAACGATATCTGGAGGGCATATCTTCTACCCCTAAGGCAGGAATCTCGAAGGGAATCTCTTCGACATTTTTTTGAGGTTTTATTTTTATCTCTTTAGGTTTGAAGAAGGAGGCCTTTTTTTTGATTGGCAATGGCTTGGTTGGAATAGGGGTTCCCATTATTTTAAGGGTTTTTATCGGAAACTCTTTTAGGAGCAATCCTTTGGATTTCAATTGAATCCTATTCTCCACCAGATTCAAAGAGAGATAGAAAGGATAAGACTTGGCCAGTTGATATTCCGATTTGAGAAGTTGATTTTCTCGCAACAGGTTGTGGAGATTGGGAGAAGAGAGAGCCTGATGGCTCAGGGCGAGAAGGATTGAGAAGATGAGGATTCGGAGAGGGAACATTAAAATATCAGAACTTTTGTGCCCAGGGGCACCAGTTCATAGAGTTTTTTTAGCTCTTGATCTCCTACTCGAATGCAACCATGGGTAATATTTTTCCCAAGAAGTCGGCTATAGAGCGTCCCATGAATAAAATACCCGTTGCCGAATCCAAGGGCATAACTCCCTAACATTCCTTCCTCCAGTCGTTCCATCACATTTTTAGGAATAGGTTTTCCCTCTTCGACAAAGGCCCAATCCGGTTTCACCCAAACAGGATTTTCATGTTTTGACTGAATGACAAATTCTCCCCTTGGGGTTTCAAAAATCCATTTCCTTTTTCCAGAAGGGTCGACAAGGATGGCTCCACTTCCACAGGAGACAATAGCCTTTAGAAGCAATTGCTGGCCCTGATAGAGAAGGAGGGTATTGTTTGCGGTATCCACCACAATAAAGAGTTCCCTGGGTTGAAGGGCTTCGATCTTCTTTCTCCAAAAGGCGTTTTCGTTTCTAAGAGAACGATCCTGCTTCACCGTTTTGAAGTAAGGGGAGGGGTTTTTTTTCGAAGCCCTCCAGGCCATCCAATGGCCGAGGAGTTCCAGAAGGCCAAGGAAAATAAGACCTATTATTAAAAGGTTAAGGATTCTTTTTTGCTTCATCTTTCTTTTGTAAATCGCTCAATGCTAAAGAGAGATGATTGCGTTCGTCACGGGCCCCGATGATGGTCACAGGAGTTCCAATCTCTACCTTATGGTAAAGTTCTTCCATCGAGACGTTGTCCAATGCGATACAACCATAGGTAAGATTATCTTTTCCACCTCCATGGATTTCGATCGATCCTCCGATGGTGGCCTTTTTCCCTAAAAGTCCCTTCCTTTTTAACCGCTCGAATTCCATTCGGTCATTTTCATTGGGATAGTTAATAAGAAGCGCCTTGTAGTATTTACTCCTCGGGTTTTTCCCAATGATATGATATTTCCCTTCAGGGGTGGCATGATCCCTTGCTTGAAGTTTATCGAGCCAGCCATTTTTCCCAAATCCCACGGGATAAGTCTTTACGGGTTCCCCCTTTTTTAAGAGGATCAATTTTTTTTCTGCCTTGATAATGAGGATGCTGTAGATGTCTCTTTGTCGGGATTCGTCGATGGTCTCCTGGGCCCATCTCTTCCATTTCGCAATCCATTCGGGATGTTGATAGCGTGCCAGAATTGGGTAGAGTCCCTCTTGAACTTTATGGAGATGAGTTTCTACCATAGGACACTTTTTTTCAGAGGCGATTAATTGATTTTTTTTAAGGAGGAGTTTCGCTTCGGTTAGAAGCAACTCCGCTTTGGTGAGGTGATCTCTAAGAGGAGGCTTTCCATGGTAAAGAAAGGTAAGTTTAGATAGAAGGTTTATTTTTTCCTGAAGTGATTCAAATTGATCGAGGAGGGCTGTTCTCTTCTTCTCTTTTTCAATTTGGAGCCTCTGTTGAAGTTCCTCCCCCTCTTTCAGAAGTTTCAGAAATTCATCTCGAATGGGTCCGTAATCTCTAAACCAAGGAAATTGGGCATTTACTTCGAGCAGGTCCCTTTTTGCCTGGCTCAAATTTTCTTTATAGTTTTCATAAGCCTGGGGTAAGTAGAGATGGGCTTCAGCCCTCCAGAGATCCATCTCTTGCTGTTCCACGAGATGAATCTCTGGAGGGAGCTGAGTTTCCCCGAAGCAACCTCCCATCAAGAGAAAAAAGAGAAAGAAAATCCAAAAACGGTTCAAGGTTAAACAATTCTATTTTTTCGCAGGCTTAGCCCCTTTCACCTTTTCAAGGGCCTGTTTGATCTGCTCGCTCACCCCTGAGGCCTTCTCTTTGAGGGCATTTGCTTTGTTGACGGCTTCGCTGAACTCTTCCTTTTCAATCAGTCCGGAAACCTCCGCCAGTGAATCCTCAAGCCCTTTTACATCCCCACTCAACGCCTGAATGTCTGCGGCGGTGCCCTTTCCCTTCGGGGCTTTTGCCAGCAGAGCTTTGGCTTCACTGACAGCAGACTTCGCTGCCTCCAAGGCACTCAACGCATTCTGTTTGGCCTGTTCCTTTTTGGCAGGAAGAGCGGCCTTCATTTCTTCGGCCATCTTTTTCACATCGGCAAGCATCTGTTTGGCCTTATCATAATTTTTAAAGGTCTTTCCATCTTGTACCTTGATCTCATCCATGGCGGCGGCCATAGCGTCCTTTAATTTCTTTTCATCCTCCGGGGCATATTTGCCCAGACCTTCAGAGATCACCGCATTGACGGCTGACTGGGTGCTTTCGATTTCCTGGGTAGGTTTTTTCCCGCACCCTACCAAAAGGACTAAAATCATGAGGCTCAAAAGGAAATATCTCATCGTTCTCATCCTCTCTTCCCTCCTTTTAGAATTTTTTAACTCAAAAAATTTAATTTAGCAAAAGAAAGGGACACTTCCAAAAGGAGGCGTCCCCTTTCTTTTGAAAAAATAGATCGGATCTTTTACTTTTTAGTTTCTTCTTTTTTAGGTGCAGCCTTCGGAACGGCTACTTTGACCGTAGAGGCGATTAGTTGGTCTCCTTCCTTTTTATATTCGATGGATACATTCATCCCTGGCTTCAGATCCGCAAGACTCAGAGTCTCTTTTCCCTTTGTAATCTTGGTCTGTTCATTGGTTAAGAATGTTTTCTCCACCTTTTTAGCCCTGACCACTACGGACTTCGCCGCCTCATCTACCTTGGCTATAGCCCCATTAAATTTCTCTAATTTTACAGGAGCCGGTGGAGCAGGTTTTTCGGGTGCAGCTGGTGCTGGCGCAGGTGTCGGAGCTGGAGCTGGTGCTGGTTTTGTTTGTTGAGCCAGGCCTACAGAGACAAAGGCTACCAATGCCAATACTGCCATAATTATAGAGAATCTTTTCATCCCATTTCACCTCCTTTCATTAGGAATTTATTTTAAATTATAGCAAAAGGAATGCCGAAGAGAGGGAAGAAAAAGGATTCGTATTTAATTGAAATTATTTAGAAATTTTATTGAAGATCAGTGCAGAGAGATATTTATGTTGAAATTTTCTACAATTGTAACGGAAATGTGTAGAAAAATACTACATAAGTTATTCCCTTTCCAAGATTCTATATAATGTTGTTCTGTCTATTCCTAAGATTTCTGAAGCCTTTTTTTTATTTCCACCCGTTTCTTCAAGGACCTTTAATACATATCTTTTCTCTATCTCTTTTAAAGGTAATAATTTTTCAGGAAATTTAAATCCTGTCTCCTTGACCTCTTCAAAGATCTTTTTAGGTAAATCTTCCGGGAGAATGACAGGGCGGTTAGTAAGAATTACCGCCCTTTCAATCGTATGTTCAAGTTCTCTCACATTTCCTGGCCATGAGTATTGGGTGAGAAGATCGAGGGCCTCGGGAGAAAAGTGTGAAACATTCTTCTGGTTTTCCTGAGAGAAACGACGAAGAAAATAATTGGCCAAAAGAGGAATATCTTCCTTCCTTTCTCTCAGAGGGGGAAGAGAGATGGAGACTACATTGAGACGGTCAAAAAGGTCTTCTCTGAATTGGTTGGCTTTGATAAGGGGTTCCAGTGGCTGATTGGTGGCTGCAATGATCCGGACATCTACTTTAATACTTTCCGTACCTCCCACCCTTTTAATTTCATGTTCTTGAAGAAACCTTAAGAGTTTGGCCTGCACGGTGAGACTGAGATTTCCGACCTCGTCCAGAAATAGAGTGCCTCCATCGGCTTCCTCGATAAGACCCTTCTTTGTCGAATGGGCTCCTGTAAAGGCTCCACGGACATGACCAAAGAGTTCACTCTCCATCAGGGTTTCCACCAGGGAGGCACAGTCTACGGGTATGAAGGGTCGATGGTTTCGATGGCTATTATAATGGATGGAGCGGGCAATCAACTCTTTCCCTGTTCCTCTTTCTCCATAGATTAGGATAGTCGATTTAGAATCCGCAACCTTGGCGATGGTTTTATAGACTTGAAGCATTTGAGGAGATCGTCCCACCACATTCTTGATCTGATATTTCTCGACAAGCTCCTGACGAAAGAGTTTATTCTCTTCAAGAATCCTTCTTTGTTCGAGTGCCCGCTTTACAGTTAATTTGATCTCTTCGAGTCTGAAAGGTTTACTGATATAATCGAAGGCCCCCTCCCGGATGGCCTCGATGGCGGTATCCATTGACCCGAATGCCGTAATGACAATGACAGAAGAGTCGGGGGACATTTTTTTGAAAGATTTCAATACGTCCATTCCATCCATCTCACCCATTCGAACATCGGTGATGATGACATCAAAGAGATGATCCATTCCTAAGGCAAGGGCCTCTTTCCCGCTCAGAGCCGTAGAGACCTGATAGCCTTCTTTGGTCAGGACTTCTCTTAAAAGGTCAAGTGTAATTTGATCATCGTCTACAATTAAAAGGTGAGCTGACGGACTATTCATCCACTTCACCTCCCTTGTAGATAGGAAGATAGACATAAAAGGTACTTCCTTTCCCCACTTCGCTTTGGACTTCCATTCTTCCCAAGTGATCTTTGACGATTTTTTCACATATGGAGAGCCCTAACCCCATCCCTTCCCCTGCCTTCTTTGTTGTGAAGAAAGGGTCAAAAATCTTCTTTTTTATTTCCTCGGAGATGCCCACTCCGGTATCGGTGACGGAGATTTCCACCCATCCTTCCTTTTCTGAGGTCGAAGAAGGAGATAGGGTTTTTATCATCAGATGTCCACCTTTTGGCATCGCATCAATGGCGTTGTTGATGAGGTTGAGAAAGAGGGTCTGGAGATGGGTGACTTCTCCTAAGACCAATGGGAGATTGGGGTCCAAGGAGGTCTCAAAGGTGATCTGGTGTGAGCGGAGCCAGGGTTCGCTCAAGGAGATCAGCTCTCTCAGGACTCCATTGATATCCAGAGGCTTTCGCGGGGGTTTGGGGAGATGGGTATAAGAAAGCAAAGTTTTAAAGGAATCGGCGAGTCTATCCAACTGGGATTCGATGATTTTTAGGCGTTGTTGATCCTTTGGCTGGAGGTTTCCCTCTTGGAGCATGAGCTGAATATAACCCGAGATGGAGTTTAGGGGCGTCCCGATTTGATGAGCCACAGCACCGGTCAGGAGGCCCAGAGCAGCAAGCTTTTCCGACTGGCTGAGCTGCCTTTGGGTTTCGGAGAGAGCTTCGTGAAGAAGTTTGAGCTCCGAGGTGGCGGATTGGACTTTGAGGGTTAACTCTTCATTAAAACGACTGATTTGAGAGAGAAGTTGAATATTCTGCGCGTGGGATTCTCGAATTTTCTTAATCATCTGATTAAAATGTCTCCCTAATTCCCCTAACTCATCTCGACTTTGAATCGGAGTCACGGTCTCCAGATCTCCTTTTTCTACTCGATCCATCGCCTCTACCAGCCTTTGAATGGGGTTTCCCACCAGTCTCTTAAAGAAGAGGGTCGAGGCGACGAGGATGATCAGAATGCTGGAGAAAGTGATGAGATAGGTCCACTGTTTTTTCTTGTTCAGATAACTATGGGCTTCGTCCAGAGAACTCACGATCCGTAGCCCTCCGATGATCTTCTTTCTTGAATGGAGGGGAACGGTCACCTCCAGTTGATTTTCCTCCTCATCCCCCTTCAGGAAGAAGAGAGGTTTATCCCTTTTCAACTCTTTTATTTGTTCTTGGGTGAGATGGAGGGAAATCGGTTTTGAATGTCGGTAATTCGAGGTCACTATTTCCCATCCCTTAGGAGAGAAGACAAAGACCTCGATCCCCATGAGGGTGGGTCGGCTCAATAGCCATTCTTCGATCTCTTCCTCAATCCGAGGAAGGTTTTCTTTAATCCTCGGGTCAGGGAGACTGAGATCGATCTGCATGGCGATATAAAGATTTCGATCCAGATAAAGATTGAACTGGGCTTTTTTCGAGAGTTGAAAATCGAGATAACTGGAGAAGAGAAGGGTTCCCGGAACAATCAAAAGCAGAAGAAGGGTAATCTTGGTCTTCAATCCGAAAGATCGTTGAGAGATCCAACGAAGGATAAAAGAAGAGGAGAGGAGTGAGCTGAATCGATTGAATTTCATGGGTTTTCCATCTCCCTTCCTTTTCTTCTCTTCTCTATTATTTTAACCAAAATGATTCCAATTTCGAATAGGAGGTATAAAGGCCCCCCCATGAGGGACATATTGAAGATATCAGGAGTAGGGGTAATGACAGCCGAGAGGATAGCGATCAATAAAATGGCATACCTTCGATTTCGAGTGAGAAGGGAGGCGCGAATCACGTTGATGGAGGCGAGAAGGGCAAGGACCAGAGGAAGTTCAAAAGTCAATCCAAATCCAAAGATAAAGGCCGTACAAAAAGAGACAAACCTTCCTGCCGAAATCATGGGTTGGATCTTTTCGGATTGATATCCGAGCAGGAATTGAACACCGAAGGGAAGAGTAACAAAGTAACAGAAGAGAGCCCCCAGATAAAAAAGGAAGAGGGAGAGAAGAAAGAGAGGGATAAAAGATTTTCTTCCTTGAAAATGGAACAGGGGGAAGAAGGCTTTCCAGATCTGGTAGAAGAGAAAAGGAAGAGAAAAGAAGAGGCTTCCATAAAGGGTGAGCTTAAGAAGGGAGAGAAAAGGTTCAGGAAGACTAAAGGCTACCAGTTCCGTCTTAAGGGTCGTCTGTTGGAGGTGGCGAAGCAGTCTCTTAGAAAAAGGAAATAGGATCACTCCTACCAGAACCACTGTGAGGATGATCTGGAGAAGGGCCTTTCGCAATCGGGAAAGGGCTTGAAAGATCTCTTTTCGATCCATTTTCCCCTTTAGTCTTATGCAAAAATCAATTCTTTCATTTATTTAACACAAAAGAAACCCATATGGAAAATGAAATATTCCTCCATCTGTAACTTTTCACTCAGTTGTGGGGAAAAGTCCGTGAGGGAGGACGGAGGAGAGAGACCGAAGGGTTGACAAAGGGTGAAAACAGAGGTATAGAAAATTTTGATGTTGATAAATGGAATATGGGATTGAAAGTTGGAATCACCTATAATTTGAAGAAGGATTTTCAAATTCAAGAAGGTCAGCCCATTGATCATTTAGAAGAGTTTGATTCGGAGGAAACCATCGAGGCCATTCAAAAGGTGCTCGAAGGAGATGGCCATCAGGTCATTCGATTAGGAGGAGATCGGGACATTATTGATCGACTCAGAGAATCCTCGATAGATATTGTCTTTAATATTGCAGAAGGAGTGGGAGGACGGAATCGGGAGGCCCACATTCCTGCCCTCTTAGAATTTTTGAATATCCCCTATACAGGATCGGACCCTCTGACTCTCTCTCTCACGTTGGATAAATCCATGGCTAAAAAGGTCGTCATGAGTGAAGGGATTCCTACCCCTCGCTTTAAAAAAGTGGAGGGGATGGAGGATCTATCCTCTATCGATCTTTCATATCCTCTTTTCGTAAAGTTATGTCATGAAGGATCCAGCAAGGGAGTTCGCTTAGATTCAAAGATTAAGGATCCATCCCTCCTGGAAGAGAAAGTTCGATGGCTCTTAGAGACCTATGGTTCTCCTCTTCTGATTGAGGAATTTGTGGCTGGGCCCGAGTTTACCGTTGGGATTTTAGGAAACGATCCCCCTTATGTTCTTGGAGTGATGCAGATCGAGATCAGAGGGACCTCTCCTCATGAGGCGATCTATTCCTTAGAGATAAAAAGGGATTGGGAGGAGAGGGTTCGATACCTTTGCCCCCCGCCGATCTCCGAGTCACTTTTAAAGAGGATCGAAGAAGTGGCCCTCCGGGCCTATCGAGCCCTGGAGTGCCGGGATGTCTCCAGAGTGGATATCCGAGTGGGGGAGGATGGGGTTCCATACTTCCTTGAGATAAACCCTCTACCAGGGCTTTCTCCCATTTATGGAGATCTTCCCATCATGGCGAGAAGCATGGGATGGGAATACCCTCGATTAATCCGAACCATCTTTCATCATGCCCTGAAACGGTACGGTTTTTTGGAGCAGTGATTCCCCATGGAAGCCCTCCTATCTAACCTTTCCGAAATCATATTGAGAAATTTAAAAGAGGCGGTCATCTTTGCAGATACGGAAGGGCGGATTCGAATCTTCAATCCCATGGCGGAACAATATTTCGAAATGAGAGAGAAGAAAGTCTTGGGGAAACGGTTTAATCGAATCATTCCCTATAAGAATATTCGGAGACAATTCTCCATGGTTTATGAGAAACAGGAGGGACATTATGATATTGAACTTGCTGTCTATCCCCGGGGAAGTTCCGGATCAGAGCAGGAGATGAAACTCCTGAGGTGTAGCTTTTATCCCATCTATGATCAAAAGGATATCTTTTTAGGATGCCTGGCGACTTTTGCCGATATTACCGAAAAGGGACTCCTTTCGAGAGAGATCAGTAAAAGTAAAGACCTTTCGACCATCGGGGTGTTGGCCCGGTGGATGGCCCATGAGATCCGCAATCCCTTAAGTTCCCTGAACATCAATATCGAGCTTTTAAGAGAAGAGTTGAAAGAGGATCCCTCCCTTGGAAAAAAAGAAGAGATTCAGTCCCTGCTTAATTTTATCAGCTATGAGACTCTCCGATTGGAGAACAATCTGAAAGATTTCTTAGACTTTAATCGTCTTCCACCCTTGAAATTTGAATGGGTTGAACTAAACGAGATCCTTGAATCTATCGTTCGTCTCCTTCGTCCCGATGCCCAGATCAAAAATGCGAGGATTGAAACCCATTTTCAAAAGAATCTTCCCATGGTCAAGGTCGATGTGAGTCAGATCAATTTAGCCGTCTCCAATCTGATTATTAACAGCATTCAGGCGGTTTCTGAAAAGGGGGAGATCCATCTCTTTACCCGAGCCTCGAAGAAGAATGTCTTTATTGTGATTCAAGACAACGGGGTGGGGATTGCTAAAGAACATCTCCCAAAGATCTTTGACTTTATGTTTAGTACCAAACCCTCAGGGTCAGGGTTGGGGCTGTCGATTGCTAAGAAGATCATCTCCGATCATCAGGGAGAGATCTCTGTAAAGAGCGAACTCAATAAAGGGTCCACTTTTAGGATTAGGCTTCCTCTTCATTCAAAAGGGAATTGAAATCCTCTATTTATTAAAATTGGAACCCTTTCGGTCTTCCGAAGGGTTCCGGGTCCTCGATGGAGATGAAAGTCATTTTGGTGGTGGAGGATGACCTTCGGGTTGGAGAAAGTCTTTGCCTCTTACTGAAACGAAGAGGGTATAAAACCCTTTTTGCCACTAACGGGAAAGAGGCCCTTCAGCTATTTCGTCAGCAGGAGATCGATTTGGTCATCACCGATCTGGTCATGCCCAAAATGGATGGGATTGCCCTTTTGGAAGGGATAAAGAATCTTAAACCAGAGACAGAGGTGATTGTCATTTCAGCTCAGGGAACAATTGAGAAAGCGGTTCAGGCGATGAAGTTAGGGGCCTTCGATTTTATCGAAAAACCGATCAACCCAAGGGTCATCTCTCTTCTCGTGGAGAGGGCCCTGGAGAGACAGGCCCTGGTTTTACAGAATCGGGATCTCCGATCAAAATTGGAGGATCGATTCCAGTTCAAAAATATCGTTGGAAGAAGTGAGAAGATGGTGAAGATTTTCGATCTGATTCGACAGATTGCCCCTTATGATAGCTCAGTGCTGATCATTGGGGAGAGTGGGACAGGGAAAGAATTGATTGCCAATGCCATTCATTATAATAGCCCAAGAGCCTCAAAACCTTTTGTCAAGGTCAGTTGTGCCTCCCTGAGCGAGGGAATTATTGAAAGCGAACTCTTTGGTCATGAGAAAGGGGCTTTCACAGGGGCGATCGCTTCACGAAAAGGTCGATTTGAAATGGCCCATGAAGGGACCCTCTTCCTGGACGAGGTGGAAGATATTCCTCCTTCCACCCAGATCAAACTTCTCCGGGTTCTTCAGGAAGGTGAGTTTGAGAGAGTCGGTGGGAATAAAACCATTAAAGTCGATATCCGAATCATCGCAGCCAGCAATCGGGACCTTCAGGAAGAAGTCAAAAAAGGAACCTTTCGGGAGGACCTCTATTATCGGCTCAATGTGGTGAACATTAAACTCCCGCCCTTAAGGGAACGAAAAGAAGATATTCCTTTTTTGGTGAATTTTTTTATTGAAAAATTTAATCAGAAATATCATATGAACGTAAAGGGGGTTTCTCAGAGGGCAATGAATCGTTTGATGGATTATCCATGGAAGGGCAATGTCAGAGAGCTTGAAAATACAATCGAATCCTCCATGGTTGTGAATCATCCAGATGTTTTGGATCTTCCTCACCTCCCCCAAGAGATTCGAGAATATCAGGGGGTCATCGAGGCCATTCCATTTAAAATCGGAACTCCTCTTCAAGAGGTGGAAAGGGAGATGTTGATCCAAACCCTGAGAGCGACAGGAGGAAATAAGAGAAAGGCAGCCAAACTTTTAGGAATCAATGTCCGAACGATTCATAGAAAAATGAAGGAGATGGGAGAAGGAGGGAATTTAGTCTCTTGGGATTCAAACAAAAAATAGCGACAAATAGTCATTTTTTATATCAAAAAGAGGAAAAATAGTGGCATTTTGTCTTTTTTTAAAAAATTGAACGAGTCATTTTTACTTCGTTTTTGAATCGATTTAAAAGAAGAGTTTAAGGTCTCATTTGATTTATCAATTTAACTTTTTGATATCATTAAATTTTTTGAAAACCCTTTCCTTCGATTTTATAATTTTATTGGCATGGAATTTGACTATATATTTTCTGAAATGAAAAAGCGGGTAAGATGGGCTTTCATCCTTGATAAAGATGAGTTTGTGAGGCTCAGCCTGAGTAAGATTCTTAAAAAATATGGTTTTCAGGTTGAGGAGGTGGAGGATCTTTCCCATCTCGAAAATAGAAGGAAGGAGATTCGAGAAGGGATGATCCTGGCGGATCTCGAATTAGAGTCGATCGATAAATGGCTTCCCCTGGTGAGGAAGTGGAATGACCGCTTTATCCTGATGAGTCCTCTTATTACAGATGAGCTCAAAGAGAGGTTGAAACAGTCCGGGATCCATCGAATTATCAAAAAACCTGTCGAACCAGGAGTTCTTAGAAAAGTGGTTAGGGGGATCCCTTTTTCAGAAGAGATCAAGTTTCCCATTCCGGGGAAAAAGAGGGGAGAAATCCAGGTTCAACCAGAAAGGAGGTGAAAAGAGATGAGAAAATGGGTTTTCCTTTTACTCGCATTGGTTTTGGCCATTAATTTCGTTACGGTAGGCATTGGATGCAAAGCAAAGGCACCGGAAAAGCCAAAAGAGGAAGCCAAACCAGCTGAGGCAAAGCCCGCCGAGGCACCGCCACCAGCTGCACCGGCTCCAGCAGAAAAACCTGCTGAGAAACCTGCTGAAGCTCCAAAGAAGTAATCTTCATCTTTGGAGGAACGAAGAATTGAATTGTCGAAAGTTGGCGCCTTTACTCTCAGGAGGAGGCGCCAACTTAGAGGCTTAAAAAGAATTGATCAGGAGGAAGATGATTAGAATTAGAAAGAAAAAAAGGTGCATATCGGCTTATCAGGAAGGAAGAGTATCCCGTTGTTCCAATAGAGGAGGTATCAAAGGATATCTCCTCTTTTGTTTTCCGGGGGCCACATTCCTGAGGGTGTGAATGCAGGAAGGAGGGAAGATGGAGGCAGTCTCAGAGACCAATTTGTCTATATCCCAAAGGATCCTCGAGCGACCTTTACAACTTTATCTGTTTCCAATTTTGGAAGAGAAAAAAGGGACGGAAGAGGTTAAAGAAACCATCCCAACCTATTGGAAAGGAGTGTCAGAAAAGGATTGGAATGACTGGAGGTGGCAACTTCGACATCGAGTAACGAGGCTCGATCAACTGAAGGAGATCCTGGAATTGACCCCCGACGAAATCGAGGGAATCAAACATTCCAAAGGAAGGCTGGCATTGGCGGTCACACCTTACTTTCTCAGCCTGATGGACCCCGTGAATCCCAACTGCCCCATTCGGAGACAGGCAATTCCTACGAAAGCGGAGCTTCATCTCTCAAAGAATGATATGCTCGATCCCTGCGGAGAGGATAAGGACTCCCCTGTGCCAGGATTGGTCCATCGTTATCCAGATCGGGTTCTGCTTCTTGTGACGGATCAATGTGCCGTCTATTGCCGGTACTGTACCCGAAGACGTCTGGTCGGAACCTCAGAACGTTCGATCACCCAGGGTAACTTTGAAGAGGTCCTGAAATATTTAAAAACTCACCGAAAGGTGCGAGATGTTCTTCTTTCGGGTGGAGATCCCCTCCTTCTCGAGAATGAAAGATTGGAAGAGCTCTTGAGCCGCCTGAGGGCTATCCCCCATATTGAAATTCTTAGAATTGGAACAAGAGTTCCCGTGACTCTGCCCCAGAGGATTACACCCGGGCTATTAAGAATGTTAAAGAAATACCATCCATTAATGATGTCCATTCATTTTTCCCATCCCAAGGAGATTACCGATGCCGTGAGAAAGGCGTGTAACGATCTGGCTGATAGTGGCATTCCTCTGGGAAGTCAAACCGTTCTCCTCAAAGGGATCAATGATAAGCCCCAGATTATGAAGAGATTGATGCATGAACTTCTCAAGATCCGTGTTCGTCCCTATTATATCTATCAGTGTGATCTGGCCATGGGAACAGAACATTTTCGAACCTCCATTGCCACCGGAATACAGATCATTGAGAAATTAAGAGGTCACACGACCGGCTATGCGGTTCCGACCTTCGTGGTGGATGCCCCCGGAGGGGGAGGAAAAATCCCTGTAGAACCCGATTATGTGGTTTCAAGGGAGAAGGGTAAGATGGTATTAAGAAACTATGAAGGAAAGATTTATGAGTATCCGGAGCCCAATGTCATCGAGTTCAAGAAAGCCATAAGGATGGAGAAGGTAATGACTCGAAAAATCATAGGATAATTTTTCCTCTAAGGGGGAGAAGAGGGATGGTCAGGCCATTGTTGAAAATTGCCATTCTTTATAACCTTCTTGAGCGACTCGAGAGAGGAGAAGAGAAGGACTTTATTGCTGAAAAGGCGGTTCTCGAAGAGATAGGGGCCGTAAAAGAGGCGGTCATCGATTTGGGACATCGACCTTTTGTCATCGCCCTTCAAAATGAGATTGAACCTGTGATCCAATCCCTTAAAGAGATCCAACCCGATGTCGTCTTTAATCTGTGCGAATGTGTCTATGGGAGGGCTTCGTTGGAGATGGCCATCCCTGCCTTATTGGATCTGTTTCGAATTCCCTATACCGGTTCTCCTCCCTTGACCCTTGGATTGTGTCTGGATAAAGGTAAGGTAAAGGATATCCTCGCCTCCCATGGAATTCTAACCCCCCAATACAAGATTTTTGAGGAAGAAAGCACTCCCCTTCGGGGAAACCTCTTTCCTCTTATCGTCAAACCTCTGCGGGAGGATGGGAGCCTTGGAATCTCAAAAGAAAGCGTGGTTTACGACAACGAGGGGTTAAATCGTCAGGTCCAGTATATCCTCTCCAAATATCGACAGCCTGTCCTTGTAGAGAAATTTATCGAGGGAAGAGAGCTCAATGTGGGGTTAATGGAGAGAAATGGAGGGGTGGATGTCCTCGCCGTCTCCGAGATCGATTATTCGGAGTTTCCTGAAGGAATCCCGAAGATATGTGGATACGAAGCGAAATGGGTTCCAGAAAGTGTGGAATATCAGAAGTCGAAACCCATCTGTCCTGCCCCTCTGGATTGGGTCTTACAGAAGCGGGTCGAATATTTAGCCATAAAGGTCTTTAAACTATTTGGTTGTCGGGATTATGCACGGGTGGATATGCGGGTGGATCAGGATGGAAAAATCTATGTCCTGGAGGTCAATCCCAACCCTGATATCTCTCCCCAGTCCGGAATGTTCAGGGCGATTCAAGCTTCCGGAATGACCTATTCGGAGTTTATCCAAAACCTCATCGAGAGAGCCTACCAGAGAAGAGATTCCCTATCCGTTCCAAATCCATTTTCATAAAATAATGAGGCATCTTCCCAAAGTGATTTTGAAACGTGGAAGAGAGAAACCCTTTCTGAAAGGACATCCCTGGATTTTCTCCGGGGCTGTGGAGAAGATCGAAGGAGAGTTTTCTCCAGGCGATGAAGGAGAGGTCTATTCGAAGGATGGAAAGTTTATAGGAATGGGTCATCTTAATCCTCGTTCTCAAATCCTCGTTCGCCTTCTCACTCGAAAACAGGAAGTCTTGGGAGAGGATTTTTTTAGGGAGAGAATTCTGAGGGCCGCTAAGTTGAGAGAAAGCTGGTTTGAAGGGAAGACGAATGCCTATAGGATGGTCAATGGAGAAGGGGATTTTCTTCCCGGGTTGATGATCGACCGTTATGGTGACCTCTTTGTTCTCCAATGCACGACGGCCGGGATGGACCGATTGAAGCGTCTCTTCGTTAAGATTCTTGTGGAGCATTTTTCACCCCGGACCATTTACGAGAAAAGTGATGCTCCGCTGAGAAAGGAGGAGGGTTTGGAAGAATCGGAGGGTCTTCTCTTTGGGGAGAAACTTGGCGAACCGATCGAGATTGAAGAATATGGTTGTCGTTTTAGAGTCGATGTGGTCGGAGGACAAAAGACAGGTTTTTATTTAGATCAGAGAGAGAATCGATTATTTTTAGAAGAATTTACAAACGGGAAAAAGATATTGGATGGCTTCTGTTATACAGGGGCCTTCTCCATTCACGCTGCCCGGGGAGGGGCAAAGGAACTGACCCTTGTTGAAAGTTCGGAAGAGGCCCTGAGAAGAGCAAAGGAGCATTTTGATCTCAATGGATTAAATCATCTACCCGTTCGTTTTATCAAAGGCGATGCCTTTGAGGTATTGAGAAACTTTGAATCTTCCTCCTATGATGTGATTGTTCTGGATCCTCCTCCTTTTGCCAAAAAGAAAGGAGAGCTTCCGGGTGCCTTGAGGGGATACAAAGAGATTCATCTTCAGGCTTTTAGGCTTCTAAGACCGGATGGATTTCTTCTTACCTTTTCCTGCTCCCACCATATGAGCTGGGAACTGTTTCAGAAGGTCATTTTCTCAGCAGCCTGCGACACGGAAAGGGAAGTTCAGCTCCTTAGCCGGAGGGGACAACCGATCGATCATCCCTTTTCAGTGTTTCATCCTGAGGGAGAATACTTAAAGGGATTTTTTTTAAGAGCTTTGTAGTTTCTTGACCCTTCCATCAGATTCGGTTAATATTACTGACCAAATCGATTTGGGACCCTTATGATCGAATTATTAGGAGATTTCAAGAGAACAGACTATTGTGGCGATCTTCGAAAGAAGGACGTAGGACGAAAGGTGACCCTTTTAGGGTGGGTCCAGAAAAGGAGGGACCTTGGTGGTCTCATCTTCGTCGAGATGAGGGATCGCCAGGGGATCGTTCAGGTGGTCTTCAATCCAGAGATCAACTCCAAGGCTCATGAGAAAGCGCAGGTTCTTCGCCATGAATATGTGATTGGAGTCCGGGGAGAGGTCGTTTCAAGACCCAAAGGGACAGAGAATCCAAGACTGAAGACCGGGGAGATCGAGGTCTGGGTAGAAGAACTCAGGATCCTCAATTCCTCCAAGAACCCTCCCTTTCAGATTGAGGATGAGGAGGAAGTCGCTGAGAATACTCGATTGAAGTATCGATATCTGGATCTGCGGAGACCTCGAATGCAAAGGAATCTAATATTAAGACACCATCTGGCCAGAGAGGTAAGAACCTACTTTGATCGATTAGGATTCTTGGAGATTGAGACCCCCATGCTCACCAAGAGCACTCCAGAGGGGGCAAGAGATTTTTTGGTTCCGAGTCGACTTAACCCAGGGCACTTCTACGCCCTTCCTCAATCGCCTCAACTCTTTAAACAGATCTTAATGATTGCCGGCTACGATCGATATTTTCAGATTGTCCGCTGCTTTCGAGACGAAGATTTAAGAGCGGATCGTCAACCCGAATTCACCCAGATCGATGTGGAGATGTCCTTTGTCACGATCGAAGATATTCAACGGACGATGGAGGGCTTGATGGTTCACCTCTTCAAAGAAGTCCTTCATAGGGAATTGAGAACCCCCTTTCCAGTCCTTACCTATGAAGAGGCTATGAACCGATATGGTACGGATAAGCCCGATATTCGATTTGGGTTAGAGCTCTATGATCTCACCGAGGAATTAAGGTCCTCCTCCTTTAAGGCCTTCCAAAGTGCGGTGAGTGAAGGAGGGGTGATTAAGGGAATCAATGTCAAAGGAGGGGCGAGTTTCTCGAGGAAAGAGATCGAAGAGTTTACTCACTTTGTTCAGACCTATGGGGCGAAGGGGTTAATCTCAGCCCGGATAAAGAAAGAGGGATGGGACTCTCTCCTCGAGAAGGTCTTCGCTCCCGAAGAAAAATTGGCGGTAGAAAAGAAAGTGTCGGCTCAAGAGGGCGATCTCCTTCTCCTTGTGGCCGGGCCTTCCAAGGTGGTCAATCAATCCCTGGCCAATCTTCGGCTTCATCTTGGAGAGAGGATGAATCTGATTCGAGAGGATGAGTTTCAATTCGTTTGGATCGTGGATTTTCCTTTACTCGAATATGACGAGGCTGAGAGGCGATACGTGGCGGTTCATCACCCCTTTACCGCTCCCAGGGATGAAGACCTTCCCCTCCTGAAAGACCATCCGGAGAAGGTAAAGGCCAAGGCCTACGATTTGGTCCTTAATGGGTCGGAGATTGGAGGAGGAAGCATCCGGAATCATCTCCAGGAGGTGCAGGCGCTTCTTTTTGAAAAGTTAGGGATGGATGAGAGGGAGGCCAGAGAGAGGTTCGGTTTTTTATTAGAGGCTCTTGAGTACGGAACTCCCCCCCATGGGGGAATTGCCTTTGGATTCGACCGATTGGTGATGATCCTGAGCCATTGCGATTCGATTCGAGATGTGATCGCCTTTCCTAAAACCCAAAAAGGAACCTGCCTGATGACCGAAGCTCCATCTAAAGTAAGTCCAAAACAGCTCGATGAGCTGTGGATCAAACTGAAAATTTAAATTCAAAAAGGAGGGAGAATGACGGTCACCCGAAAGAAGAAGGTATTTCAAATAAGATCACCAAGAGGACCTTACCCCCTCTTAGACATTCAGGAACCCAACCTCTACCGTGATATCTTCCCCTATGAGGAAGTCTGTAAGGTAGAGTTTGACAATCGATTTGTTTTCCCAGATCCACCCGAAGAGATCTTTATTACGGATACGACCTTCAGGGATGGTCAACAAGCCCGACCCCCCTATACCGTGGAGCAGATTGTTGATCTTTATGACATGCTTCACCGTTTGGGAGGGGTAAATGGAGTCATCCGTCAATGTGAATTTTTCCTCTATAGCGAAAAGGACAAGGAGGCGGTCCGCAGGTGTCAAGAGAGAAATTATCGGTACCCTGAGATCACTGGCTGGATTCGAGCGGTCAAAGAAGATTTCAAATTGGTCAAAGAGATGGGGCTGCGGGAAACCGGCATCCTCACCTCTGTCTCTGATTATCACATCTTTTTGAAGCTCAAAAAGAATCGAAGGGTGGCTTTAAGAGAATACCTTTCCATTGTCTCTTCAGCCCTCGATTTGGGGATCATTCCTCGATGCCATTTTGAAGATATTACTCGAGCGGATATTTATGGGTTTTGTGTTCCCTTTGCTCAGGACCTGATGCGCCTCTCGGAAGAGGCAAAGATTCCGATCAAGATCCGACTGTGTGATACCCTTGGTTTTGGGGTTCCCTATCCAGGGGCAGCCCTTCCTCGAGGTGTTCCTAAAATCATTCGAGCCATGATCGATGATGCAGGGGTTCCCCCGGAATATCTCGAATGGCATGGTCACAACGATTTTTATAAGGCCTTGATCAACGCCACCACGGCCTGGCTCTATGGATGTGCTGCTGCCAATGGAACCCTTTTAGGGTTTGGAGAGCGAACTGGAAATACCCCGATAGAAGGATTGATCATTGAATATATCAGCCTCATGGGGCATGACCATGGAATTGATACCACGATGATCACGGAAATCCGAAATTACCTGGAAAGAGTCGTAGGGGTAACGATCCCTCCCAATATGCCCTTTGTGGGGGCGAACTTCAACGCGACCAGTGCAGGGATCCATGCCGACGGAATCCTGAAGAACGAGGAGATTTACAACATTTTTAATACTTCAAAGATTCTCAATCGTCCTATTTCGGTCTCCATTAATGACAAGTCAGGTCTTGCAGGGATTGCCCAATGGATCAATTCCCATTTCTCTCTTACCGGAAAGGATCGGGTGGAGAAGACCCATCCGGGAGTGGCCAAGATCAACCGTTGGGTCATGAAACAGTATGAAGAGGGCCGAACCACAGCCATCTCAGATCAGGAGATGGAGAGGGTTGTCCGGAAATATCTTCCCGAATATTTTGTTTCTGAATTCGATCGATTGAAAAAGAAAGCCTATGAGATGGCTGCCCATATCGTAGAGCGGGTGATTGAGAGACCTGAGCTCAAATCGATGGATCCCTCCCAGATTGAGCCCGTTCTCCAATCCTTGCTGGATGAATACCCTTATCTCCAGTATGTCTATGTCGTCAATATTCACGGGATCAAGATTACTCGAACGATCGTCCAGCCCATCGATCAAGCGAAGTATGAAAATATTCCACCTGGAGAGAATTATTCTAACCGCCCCTGGTTCATTGAACCATTGAAGGATGGAAAGATCCATGTGACCAATCCCTATTCTTCCAAGCATACAGGGGTTCTCTGTATCACTGTCTCTGGTCCCATTCGGAATGAGGTGGGGGAGATTCAGGGCATCCTTGGGCTCGATATTCGATTTGAAGAATTAACCAAGAGCGAAGAAGAGCTGTAAAGTGAGGAAGGGAAAATGATCTTATCCGACACGTTAAAAAAGGCTTCTAAACTCTATCCTCATAAAGAGGGGGTCGTCTGCGGGGAAAGGCGTTTCACCTATCAGGAATTTTCCGATCGAATTTTTCGTGTTGCTCATGGCCTTTCTCAACTTGGAATCAAAAAGGGGGACAAGGTCGCCATTCTCCATCCCAATTGCCATTATTTTTTAGAAGCCTATTACGGGATTTCCCTGATCGGGGCTGTCTCTGTTCCTATCAACTATAGACTTTCACCCGGTGAGATTTCGTTTATCCTTAAAGATTCAGACTCAAGGATTCTGATCGTAGATCCTCTGTTTCAGAAAACCGTGGAGGCCCTCCGAGGAGAGGTTCCCCAGATTGAGAGATGGATCTGGACAGGAGATCAGAAGGGGAGCAGAGAGGCTCGTGATTTAAATTATGAGCAGTGGATTCTCCAATCAAGTGGAGAGCCTTTCCCAGAGGTTCCAGTGGAGGAGGAGGATCTGGCCCAGATCTACTATACAAGTGGCACCACGGGAAGACCCAAAGGGGTGATGTTGTCCCATAAGAATGTGATGACCCATGCCTTGGGGACGATTGCAGAGCTCCATCTGACAGATCGGGATGTTTGGATTCACGTCGCCCCCCTTTTCCATCTTGCTGATGCCTGGGCGACCTGGGCTATTACCTGGGTAGGGGCCACCCATGTCATGATCAGAGAGTTTAACCCCAGGGTGGTGTTGGAGACGATTCAAAAAGAGAAAGTCACCCTTACCAATCTCATTCCCACCATGCTCAATCTCATGGTGAATCATCCTGAAGTGGGACAATTTGATTATAGTAGCCTGAGAGTCCTTCTCAGCGGTGGAGCCCCTATAGCTCCCGAGGTCGTCAGAAAGATTGTCGAAACCTTTAAGTGTGATTATATTCAGACCTATGGAATGACAGAGACGAGCCCTTATTTAACGCTCTCCATTTTAAAGAATCATCTAAAAAGGCTTTCTCCTGAGGAACAGCTAAAGATTAAATCGAAAACGGGACGAGAATTTATCGCAGTCGAATTGAAGGTGGTCAATGAAAAAGGTGAGGAGGTGCGGAAGGATGAAAAAGAGGTGGGAGAGATTATTGTTCGGGGGGATATCGTCACACGAGGATATTGGAAATTGCCCGAGGAGACAGAGAAGACAATTAAGGAGGGTTGGCTCTATACGGGAGACTTGGCTGTAATGGATGAAGAGGGTTACGTCACGATTGTGGATCGAAAGAAGGATATGATTCTTACGGGAGGAGAGAACGTCTATTCTACCGAGGTAGAAAATGTTCTCTATATGCATCCGAGCATCCTGGAATGTGCTGTGATTGGAGTGCCGGACCCCAAATGGGGAGAAGCCGTAAAAGGAATTGTTGTCCTGAAGCCAGGCCATCAAGCCACTGAGCAAGAGATTATCCAGTTCTGCAAAGAACGGATGGCCCACTATAAAGCTCCTAAGTCTATTGATTTTATGGATGCCCTTCCAAGGACCGGCTCTGGAAAGATTCACAAAAAGGGTCTAAGGGATAAGTACTGGGAAGGCTACGAAAAGAAAGTTCACTGATCTTTCTTCTTTGAGCCCTTTGGGGAATTAAAGCACTTCGGGGATCACCGTCCCTCCAGAAGGAAAGATGGCCACATCTCCTTCGGGCATCTTTTTATATACTTCTTGGATCGCTTCCTCCAGAGAGGCCGAATAGGTAAATTTCATCATTTTGACCTGTTCAGGGGAGAGTCCTTGTGTGACATGATAGACATTGAATTTTTCGGTGAGTTCTTTAAAATAAACCACCTGCATAATATAGGAGATGCCAAAAGATTTAAGAGGATCGGGAATCTCGTTTCGAATGAGACGACGATGAAACTCTCCAGCGCTCTCCTCACTTCCCATTTCCTGAATTAAAGGAAGGATAGGGCCAGCCTCTTTTTGAGGAGCCACCCAAATGATGCTCCCTCCAGAACGAGTACAAAATCCTGCCATGGTTAAGGCCTTGGTAGCTTGAACTCCTATCTCCAATGGATAGGCGGAAGTGATCGTGATATCGGCCAATTTGGGAAGCGAGACTCTGTAGAGAAATGCTGAATAATTGGAGGCCTCTTGATGTTGCTTTCCTGGATCTCCTGCGAACGCTCTGAGGATCTCTCCTTTTTCATTGAGGATGAAATCGAGTTTAAAGGCCAATCTCGAAAGTCGTCCCGCATCCACGATCTCTTCGAAGAAGGGGTTTCCCTCGAGCAGATTGACCCGACTGTTTCGATGACGCATCCAGGTGAAATGGTGATCGGCTACGGATCGGTAAGAACAGACCCCGGGCATGATGATCTTGTATCCTCCCCCATAACCAGCGATGGGATGAGGCATACATTCTCCAATACCGAGGATGAAATCGGCAAAGGCGACATGAGGGTTGATCTCTATGAGGGTTCCTCGATGGGTCTTTCCAATAATCACACTGTCCGGGGAGTGGGGATCATGGATAAAGATCCTTCCCCGGAGACGTAAAAAGGCTTCTTCCCCCACCTTTTTCCTTAGCTGATCAAGGGTGGGAGTGGGATGGGTTCCCAGGGCACAGACCCCCTTTATCCGTTGATCGGGGATTCCTGCACGATTCAAACGATTCAAGATCTCTGGAAGGGCAAGATGGACAGGAGTGGGCCTCTGAAGATCGTCAAAAAGGATGGTCACTTCCATCCCTGGTCGGACAAGTTCCTCTATTTTTGGGGAACCTATCGGGTGGTCAAGAGCCTTTTGGATCTCTTGCTTTGGATCTAAAACTCCTTTTAACGGGGGTTTATCCTGGGAGGTAAGGAGATTCCAACTTTCTGGAATCTGAAAAGAAATCCTCTCGCCATTGGAATTGATATAGAGATCCATTTTTAGATTTTTAGGAAATCTTTTAACAGTTAAATCATATAAGAATATTGAGTGGTTGTCAAATAAAATGGAGTTGACAGAAAAATATTTTTTGGGGTACAGTATCCCTAATGAGAAGGTGGGTGATAAAAAGATCAAAGACCATCCGAAGAAAGGTTTATGAGTATCTTCGAGAAAAACTTCTAAATGGAGAGATTCCCCCCAATGAACATCTGATCGAGTCAAAGATCGCAAAAGAAATCAAAACCTCTCGCACCCCTGTTAGAGAAGCCCTTCATAATCTGGAACTTGAGGGGTTGATTGATTCCGTCCCAAGGGTCGGCTATATTGTTAAACCTATCAGCAGAGAGGAGGTCGAAGAGATCTGCGAAATCCGATCCGTGATAGAAATGCTTGGGGCTCGATGGGCAGTGGAGAAGTCTCACTCCAAGTTAATTCAAGAGCTTGAAGAGAACATCCGCACCACCGAAAAGAAGGTATCCGAAGAAGGACCAAGGGCATTTGTTGAGATGGATGCCCAGTTTCATGAGGGTATTGCTCGACACAGTAAAAGCCAGCGTCTTTTGGAACTCTCTCAAACCCTCAGACGTCATATGCTTCGATATCGGATTGAAAGCATCTATGTGATGGATAACGTCTTGAGGGCCATTGAGGGCCATAAGGGGATTCTTGAAGCTCTAAAAAAAGGGGAATTAGAAGAAATCAATCGAGCCATTCAATTCCATCTTCAGCAATCCAAGAAAGATATTTTGAGATATGCTTTCCAAGAAGAGACTAAATAGGATTCTTTATGTTGGAGATTAAGTTCAAAGGCCGTGGAGGCCAGGGGGTTGTCCTTACTTCAGAGATATTAGGACGGGCTTTCTTTAAAGAAGGAAAGTATCCTCAGTGTTTCTCTATCTTCGGAGGGGAGAGACGAGGAGCGCCGGTCGTAGGTTTTTTAAGAGTGGATGAAGAACCCATTTTATTAAAATGTCAAATCAGACACCCTGACCATCTCCTGTTGTTTGATCTCTCTTTGATGGACGAAATGGAGATAAAACAAGAGCTGAAAGCTCATGGGACACTTCTGATCAACACGGATCAGGGAATCGAATCCTTTAAGACTTTGAGACCGTTCAAGATCGGTCTCATCGATGCAGGCCCGATTGCAAGAAGGACTGGATTGGGAGAGACTTTAAACACGGCGATGCTTGGAGCCTATGTTTCTTTAACCCGTCTCATCTCGAAGGAGAGGGTCATAGAGACCTTTCAGGAAATGTTTGCCCATAAAGCGAAGCCCAATATCGAGGCTTTTCAAGAAGCTTATGATCAGGTTCGAATCTATGGATAGCGAGACAAGACCCTTTGAATTCGTGATACCGATTTCTTATGGAAGCACAGAGGTCTTTGAGACAGGTCGGTGGAGTTTTCAAAAACCGGAATCCGTCCTTGGATGGGCTCCCTGTGAAGAGGCCTGTCCGGCTGGAAATCCCATTCCCGAATCGATCCATTTCATTGAGGAGGGCCAATTTCACGAAGCCCTTGAAACCATTCTTTTAGAAAATCCATTTCCGGGGACCTGTGGAAGGGTATGCTATCATCCCTGTGAGGAAGAATGCCATCGAAAAAAGTTTGATGAACCTGTTTCTATTAACAACTTGGAGAGGTTTATCTATGATGTCACTTTGGGTCACGACCCAGAGTTTTCTTCCTTTCCGTATGGAGATGCCAGGAGGATTGCCATTATAGGAGCAGGCCCGTGCGGCCTTTCCTGTGCCTATTTCCTTTCCCTCCTTGGGCATAGGGTCACCCTTTTTGAAGCAGAAGAGGAACCCGGAGGGATCCTGAGGTGGGGAATCCCTGAATACAGGCTTCCCAGAGAGGTTCTCAGGAAAGAGGTGGAAAGGATTCTCTCCCTCGGAGTGGAGATGAAAACAGGGACAGAGGTTGGGAAATCATTTCCATTTGAAGATCTTAAAGAATTTGACGCTCTTTTTCTCTCGCCAGGGGCAAGAAGGAGTCGTTCTCTTGGTGTGAAAGGAGAGGAGTCAAGAAGGGTTTGGAAAGGGATCGAGTTTTTGAGAAAAATGAATTCCGGAAAGAGAATCAAAACAGGAGGAGAGGTAATAGTCATAGGAGGAGGAAATACAGCGATCGATGTAGCCCGTTCCGCTCGTCGTCTTGGATGCTCGGTTCTCGTGGCCTACCGTCGAACCGAAAAAGAGATGCCTTCCCTTCCCGAAGAGATCGTAGAAGCCAAAGAAGAAGGGATAAGATTTGAATTTTTGATTCAGCCGGCAGAGATCAAAGAAACAAAAAGGGGAAAGATAAGAGTCAAATTTCAGCGTTTAAAACGAGTCAATGTGAATGGGGAGAGACCATTTCTTTCCATTCCTGTTGAGGGAGGCGAGGTGACCTTCGAGGCCGATTGGGTATTTACGGCGATTGGAGAAGAGGTGGATTTTTCGTGGTTGCCAGAATCCCTCATCGAGAATAAGTTCATTAAACCCGAAGCCCATCTGTGGGAAAACAGGATGGTCATGGCAGGAGGGGATGCGATCCATCAGCCCCGAAGGGTGGTGGATGCCATCTCTTCTGGGAAAAGAGCAGCCATCCTGATGGACCTTCACTTCAGGGGATTGAAAAAAGAAGAGGTCCTTTCGAGAATCAAAAAGGGAGACAAGGGAGGTCTCTCTATGGCCTCCTATCTTCGAGGTTTAAAAAGTGGACAATGGGAGGAGCCCAAAAAAGTCGTTTCCTATGAGGATCTCAACCCACTTTTTTTTAAGCCTAAAGAACGATTAAAGAATGAAATCCTCCCTCCAGAAGAGAGATTGAAAGGATTCATGGAGGTTCGTCGAGGTTTTAAATCCGAAGAGGCCCGAATTTCCGCCTCTCGATGTTTTTCCTGCGGTCACTGTAATTTCTGTTTTAACTGTTATTACTTCTGTCCCGAAGGGGTTGTTTTTTTTGATGCCGACGGAAATAGAAAGGTCGATTTGAATCATTGCAAGGGTTGCGGAACCTGTTCGAAGGTCTGTCCGAGACATATCATTGAAATGAGGGCTGTTTTATGAAATCCTTCATCACGGGAAATCATGCGGTCGCCTATGGGGTAAAACTTTGCAGAACCCCTTTAATTGCTGCCTATCCCATTACCCCTCAGACTGCCATCTATGAGAAACTTTCGGAATGGGAAGCCACCGGGGAATTAAAAGGAATAATGATGAGAACCGAGTCCGAGCACTCTGCCATGGCCTCCTGTATTGCTGCCTCCCTAACAGGGGTGAGGACCTTTACAGCGACCTCCTCTCAAGGCCTTGCCCTCATGCATGAGATGCTCCATTTTGCTTCGGGATGTCGAGTGCCGGTGGTGATGGCCAATGTCAATCGACTTCTGGCAGCTCCATGGGGATTCTGGGCAGATCAGTTAGATAGCCTTTCTCAGAGGGATACCGGATGGATTCAGATCTACTGCGAGAATGGTCAGGAAGCCCTGGATAGTGTGATTCAAGCCTATCGGGTTGCAGAGGAGGTTTTCCTTCCTGCGATGATCTCTTTGGAGGCCTTTTTCGTTTCTCATGCTATGGAACCGGTCGATATTCCTGAACAGGAGGAGGTGGATCAATTCCTTCCTCCACTGAATCTCCCTCATCGATTTGATGTGGAGCGACCGGGATTCTTTGTTCCTGTTGTGCCATCGGAATTGTATCGGGACTATCGACATCTTGCACAACAATCGATGGAATCGGTGAAGGAAGTGGCACAAAGAGTGGATGAGGGATTTAAGAAGCAGTTCGGAAGGGGTTATGGTCTTGGAGAGGCAGTGATGACGGAGGATGCTGAATTGGTGATGGTAACCGCTGGCTCGATCACCTCGACCAGCCGGGTAGCCGTAAAGATTCTTCGTGAAAAAGGGTATCGAGTCGGTTTATTAAAGATACGCTATTTCCGGCCTTTTCCTCGTGAATGGATTCAACAGATGCTACGGGGAAAAAAGAAGATCGCCGTCATCGATCGGAACTTTTCCTTGGGAAGTGGAGGCATCTTCGGGCAGGAATTGAAGGCGGCCCTGGTTCATTCTCAAGATCGCCCCCTCATCTTCAATTATATTGCTGGAATTGGAGGGGTCGATGTGACTCCAGAGACGATCCAGGGTATAGTGATGGATGCCCTCAAGAGAACGGAGCCTGTGGAGGAATCCATATGGATTAAAGAAGGATAAAAGATTCGATGGGAGAGAGAGGGAGATAGATGAAATTCCATGAACAACAGCCTCATTTCTTAAGACCAGGGCATGCGGCCTGTCCTGGTTGTGGATTGGCCATTGCCATGAAACTGGTCCTTCAAGCCCTGGGACCCCGAACCATTTCGGTCATTGTCCCCTCCTGCGAAGGAGCCATTGGAGGCGTTTACCCCTATACCTCTTACGGAGTTCCCACCTTTCACTCTGCTTTTGAAATTGCGGCACCTACAGCTGCAGGGATTGCTAATGCGTTAAAGATTCAAGGGAAGGAAGACATTCAAGTCGTGGCCTTTGCAGGGGATGGAGGAACGTTTGATATTGGCCTTCAATCCCTCTCAGGGGTGGCTAAAAATAATGACGATATTCTTTATGTTTGTCTGGATAATGAGGCTTATATGAATACCGGGATTCAGGTCAGTTCAGCCACTCCTGCTTATGCCTGGACAGGGACCACCCCAGAGGGAAATCCCAGACGGAAAAAAAACATCATGGAGATTATGGCTGCCCACTACAACCCATACTCGGCCACTGCCACCATTGGATTTCCTCAGGATCTTCAACAAAAGATTTCAAAGTGTAAAACCATTCGGGGAACAAAATTTATTCATCTCCTCTCTCCATGCCCTACAGGATGGCGGATGCCTTCGGATCTCTCTCCCGAAATCTCCATTCTCGCTGTGGAGACAAAGGTCTTTCCTCTTTATGAGATCTGGGAAGGAAAGAGGTATATGATCAATTATGAACCTCGTGGACTTCCTGTAGAGGCTTACCTATTAAGGCAGGGGAGATTTAAACATTTAAAAAAAGAACAGATCGAGCAGATTCAAAAGGATGTAGACGAAGAATGGGAAAGATTGAAAC
>CAZMWF010000029.1:0-45860 GCA_964570075.1 uncultured Syntrophaceae bacterium
CATCCACCATAATATCACGGAAAAAAATCCCTATTCTTTTCCCGATCTCTTTCGAGCGTTCATCCGGCCTTCCCAATCGCCAGACCCTATAGCGTTGGTAAAACCCATAGAGCCAGAGCCCTATACTGACCAACGCCAAAAGATATACCAAATACCCATAGGAAATATTCCAGAAGACCTCTCGAGATGCCAACGCCACTTCTCCTTTTTTAACTCAATTAGAACTTTCCTTTCCTTTTCTCACGATTAATCGTTTTTCTTCAGGGATAGGTGGGGGAGGAGGTTGCCCAATGATCTTAGTGACCGCACTAAACCGAGGGGGACAGACCTCCAGACAGGTTCCGCATTTGATGCATTTCTCCTGGTCAATAATATGGATTAAATTCTTTCCGCTCAGAATGGCATCGACAGGGCATCTCCGGGCGCAGGTCATACAGGCCTGACATTTGCTCGGATCAATATAATAGGAGGGTAATTCTCGAAAAAGGGTTTCGATCTCCTCACGGGTAAAGAGCGTCTCCCACTCTTCTCTATTTTTAAGCCGTGCGGAGAGCTTCTTTCTTGTGGCTATCTTTAGATAGGGAACCAATTTCGCCAGCTCGCCCAGTTTCGCTTTTAACTCCTCCCTCCTCAGTCCCTCTTTTTCTCCAATCGGTCCCCTCTCTCTAATTACTTGAGTAAAGTCATTCACCGTCTCTACAAAACGATTGGCTTCTGCCGAAGACATAAATTCGATTCTCAATCGATTCGAATCCAATCCAATATGCTCTAAGAGTCTTTTACCAAGAAGGACGATATTGAGAGCATAATAATTGCCCTGGGTAATATATTTACACTCATCCAAACGGCAACCCGCAATATAGACTCCATCTATCCCGTTGAAAAAAGCCCTGAGGATAAAGGCCAGATCGACTCTTCCCGTACACATCACTCGGACCAATTTGATTTCGCTTGAATATTGTAGTCTGGAAACTCCAGCGAGGTCGGCAGCCCCGTATCCTCACCAATTGCAAACGAAGCCAATGATTCTCGGTTTAAACCTAACTCTCGAACTCATTCCTAAGCCTCCCTCCTTAACTTTTAGGATTTCCCCTTGGCTTCATCGATCTGGGCAATGAGTTGGTCATCGGTGTAATGCTTCAATTGAATCGCTCCTGTTGGACACAGAGCGTTACAGAGACCATCCCCTTTACAGAGAACAGGATTGACCTTGACTTTGTTTCCCTGTCGGGTCTCATAGAAGGCCAAAGCCCCATAGGCGCAGGCTTCGACACATGCCCCACATCCCATACATTTCTTCTCATCCACCACACAGACCGCCCCGGAAACGACCACCGTATCATGAGAAAGAAGGGTCAATACCCTTCCCGAAGCTCCGTATGCCTGAGCGATCGCCTCGGTGAGGAATTTGGGATAATGAGCCATCCCACAGAGATAAACGCCATCCTCTCCAAAATCGACCGGCCTCAATTTGACGTGAGCCTCTTTGAAAAAACCGTCCTCCCCCATTAAAGCTTTAAAGAGCTGAGAGACCTCCTTATTCCCCTCGGGTGGGATCACGGCTGAGGCCAAGGAAATCAGGTCGGCATCGATTTCGAGTCTTTGACCTAAAAGCTGGTCAGTGACTCTTACTTTCAGAAGGTCTTGACCTCCCTCCTGAACCCTCTCTACCTCGGGTGGATCTTGGGGTTCGTAGCGAATGAACTTAACCTCCTTTTCGGCTGCTTTTCGATAATGGTCCTCGTTGAATCCATAGGTTCGGATATCCCTGAAGAGAATATAAATCTCCATGTTGGGATTTAACTCTTTGAGCTGGAGGGCATTTTTGATCGATTCGCTACAGCAGATTCTCGAACAATAATTCCTTACCTCATTTCGACTCCCCACACACTGGATCATGACCAGACACTGACATTGCATCAGTCTCTCATCTTTTCGAGTGATTCTCTCTTCAAGCTCCAGGTTGGTCATCACCCGCTTATCCTGCCCATAAAGATACTCAGAAGGTTGATAAACTTCCGCACCCGTAGCAATGACGGTAGCACCATGCTTAATCTCTATCACTCCATTTCCGGAATAGACTTTCGTGACGAAATTACCAACATATCCGGAAACTTCTGTAATCTTCGCTCCGGTGAGGACGTGAATCAGGGGGTGCTGGTAAACCCTCTGGATAAGGTCGCGAAGAAAACCCTGGACATCCGTCTCTTGAAGAAGGAAATGGATCCTACGGGCCATTCCCCCCAGCTCTCTCTCTTTCTCAAGCAAAAAGACGTCGTGACCCTGGTTGGCAATGGAGAGGGCACAGGTCATCCCTGCCACTCCTCCTCCTACCACTAAGGCAGTTTTGTTGACTGGAATCTCATACTCCTGCAATGCTTCCAATCGAAGCGTCCTCGCCAAGGACATCCTGATCAACTCTTTCGCCTTCTCTAAGGCCTCTTCTTTATCCAAAGAATGAACCCAGGAGCAGTGCTCTCGGATGTTAGCCATATCAACCAGATACTGATTGATTCCTCCTTCTCGGAGAGAATCTCGAAAGGTAGGCTCATGGGTCTTGGGGGTACAGGCAGCGACGACCACACGATTGAGCCCTTTCTCTCGGATCACATCCATGATCTGCTTGGTGGACTCCGTGGAACAGGAGAAGAGTTGCTCTTGAGAATGGACAACGTAAGGGAGTTCCAAGGCATATTCGACTACAGAAGGAACATGAACCACTCTACCAATGTTCGCTCCACAGTGACACACAAAGATACCCACCCTTGGCTCTTCCTTTGAAATATCCTTCTCCGGTGGGTAGACCCTTTCGACCGTGAGTTTTCCCCGTCGATAATCAAGCTGTTCACCTGATTGAGAACTGGCGCCACTTGCAGTAAAGACGGATTCAGGAATATCTATGGGTCCCTGAAAGGCACCGCTGACAAAAATTCCGGGTCGAGTGGTTTGGATAGGATTAAAGGAAGAAGTGGAACAGAATCCGTGGGGCTCGAGTTCGATCCCTAATCGATGGGCAAGCTCCTCGGCATCCGAAGGAGGGCTCAATCCCACGGAGAGCACCACCATATCAAATTCTTCTTCTTTCACCCCTTCCTCAGGAGTGGAATATCGAATCACTACATTTTTGGTCTCCGGAATCTCTTTAACCACCGAGGGATAGCTTCGGATGAATCGAACCCCTCGAAGGGATTCTGCTCGTTGATAGAATCGTTCAAAATCCTTTCCAAAGGCTCGGACATCATTATGAAAGACAACACATTCCGCATCTGGATGATGATCTTTAGTCAGGATGACCTGTTTTTGAGTATAGGTGCAACAGACAGATGAACAGTAGCTATGGCCCCCTGGAATCACTTGTCTTGAACCCACACATTGAATCCATGCGAGTTTGTGAGGGTGTTTCAGATCAGAGGTTCGTCGAATCTCGCCCTCATAAGGTCCCGTCGAGCTCAAAATCCGTTCATAGTCCATACTCGTCACGACATTGGCCATCCTTCCATAACCATATTCATTTCGGATCTTGGGATTAAACGGTTCAAACCCCAGAGCCAGAACGATGGCTCCTACCTTCATTTCGAGTTTCTCTTCCAGGGTTGAAAAATCGATGGCCTTCTTTTCACAGACGGCTTCACAGATTCGACATTTTTTCTCTTTCAGATAGAGGCAGTTTTCATCGATATAGGTAATTAATGGAATGGCCTGAGAAAAGTAGATATGGATCGCCTTATTTCGGGAGATCTCTTGATTAAAAGGATCAGGAATCTTCACAGGACAGTATTCGACACAGGTCATACAACCGGTGCATCGGCTTTCGATCACGTATCGAGGCTTCTTCCTTAGGGTCACCCTAAAGTCTCCTGCCTCTCCTTCTACCCGATCTACCTCTGTGTAAGTGATGACTTCAATATTGGGATGCCGGCCGACCTCGACCAGTTTGGGCGAAAGAATTCAGATGGAGCATTCATTCGTAGGAAAGGTCTTATCCAGTTGAGCCATATGGCCGCCAATGGAGGGAGCCTTATCCACCAGATAGACCTTAAACCCCGAATTGGCAAGATCGAGCGAGGCCTGAACGCCACTGATCCCTCCGCCAATTACCATCACGTCGCCGAAATTCTTCGTGGCCAGGGTTTTAAATAACTCTGAAAGTCTTTCGGTTTCCACTTTTCTTTGCCCTCATTCAATGGGATAGGATTCTTTAAATGACCTCCCGCAGGATTTCGGTGATATCCTTGATCTCCAATCCTTCGCATTCCTTTAGAATGGATTTGCTATCCTCAAATTGGGTAATACAATAGGGACAGGCCGTCACCAACACCTCTGCCCCTATGCTTGAGGCCTGTTGGAGTCGAAGGTCGGAGAATCGTTCTCCTTTTGCCGTCTCCATCCAGATCCGACCTCCTCCCATTCCACAGCAGAGACTGTTCTCCTTTGAATCGGGCATCTCCATGAATTGAAGACCTGGAATCCTCTTCAGGAGTTCTCGGGGTTCTTCATAAATTCCATTATGCCGTCCTAAATAGCAGGGATCATGGTAAGTGACTCTCTTCCTAAATTCCTTGGTGATCTCAAGTCTCCCTTCTCTTATCAATTCAAATAAATACTGAGAGATATGGATTACCTCGAAATTCGCTTTGAATTCGGTATAATCGTTTTTGAAGGTGTGATAACAATGGGGGGAAGAGGTAAGAATTTTCTTTACTCCATGATCAATAAATGTCTTGATGTTCTCGCGGGCCAGGCGCTTGAATAACTCTTCGTTTCCTGAGGCACGGACGCTCTCTCCACAGCAATTCTCCTTGGAACCCAGCAACCCAAAATCGACCCCGGCCTTTTGAAGGAGTTCACCAGTAGCCTGAGCGACCTTCTTTAATCTGGGTTCATAGCTGGGATAGCAACACGGGAAGTAGAGAAGATCCGTTCCTTCGGTGAAGGCCTTTATCGAAAGCGCTTCCGCCCACTCGGCCCGATCTTTCTCCTGTCGAAAGGGATTTCCCACACTGGCAATACTGGTCATCACGCTTCGAAGGTTTGGAATGCTGGCAGGGACGACGCCATCAGGAACCAAGATCCTTCGCATCGCCCTCATTACATCGATGATCTTTACTCCTCGGGGGCATTGCTGAACACAGTTTCGACAGGTCGTACAAAGCCAAAGATCCTCCGACTCAAAAGGGACCAGACCGAGTTGACCCTGATGCATCAACTGTCGAATAAAAAATTTTCTGACACGATTCCAGGGGCAAACCGTATCACACTTTCCACATTGATAGCAGAACTTGAGCGCTTCTCCTCCTGCCTCTTTAATCCCATCGATAACCACTTTATAGGGGGTTAGGGGAATGGTCTCCATCCTCTTTTCCTATCCTCTTCTTTCTAAATTCACTCCACCTCCCTCTCTCTTCAATGAAAGGGAAAGGCTATTCTTTCTGAACCATTCGGGCCATGGTATCAATCACCTTCTGTCTTCCATACTTATCGATCAGGGATTCCAATCCGGTCTCCAGTTCCTTGAGTTCTTCCTCCTCTTCGACTTCCTCCTCCCTCTCTTCATACACGAGGGCATCGTTCAGGCACCACTGGACACACATGGGTTCGGAAAGAGGAGGTTCTTCCTCACACATATCACATTTGAGGGGAAGTTTGGAATCGGGCTCTTTGAAGAGATCTCTGGAAGGGCAGGAGGCCCCGCAGAAGGCACATTCAATATATTCCTTCCCATCCATGATATATTTGTTTCTGCCCGCGCATTCGGCCGGTGTATATTCACTCGCATACACCGGGAGATAGATGTTCTTTAGGGGATCAAAATGGACCTGGATTCGAGACCTGGAAGGATTATTACTTCCATATTTAGGCTGGGCATGAAAAGCAGAGCAGATGACCTCACAGGCCCGACATCCATTGCATTTGTCTACATCTATCTTGATCACCTTCACCTTTCTTTTTTTCTTCTCGTTCTTCTCACTCATCGCCGTCGTTCACCCTTCTGATAGGATTTCATAGGAACGCTATGAAGACTCCCCGGAATCTCTTAGGATCCCTCTTCGAATGAATTCTTCACGGACATAGTCCAAACCCAATTTGTGGAGGGTCTCTTTCGTGGGAATTCCCCTTTCATCCCATCCCTTAAATCGATAATACTCTTCCAGAAGCTTGGCCTCATATTCAGGGAACCTCTTCTTCCAGTGATCGTCCGGGGGACGTTCATCTTCCTTCTTTAATCCCCTCAAGATATTAATCGCTCGAACCAGATTTCGATTCCGACTGGCAATGGTCCATAGTTTATCCTCATCCATCTCTAAACCGGCAGCGTAGGAGATGATAAAGGGTAAGTTATGGATGTGATAAGGAGGTTTAATAGGAAAGGAGGAGAGCCCTGCACAGATTCCAAGGGAGTCATCGATATAGTGCATGATCTCCTGCCAGTCCACGAGTTCACAGGCAACATCAATCGAGGGATAGTAAGGAAAAGCAGTTCCCGGCTCTCCCCAATCTAAAATAAATCGTTTAAACTTTTCCTCTTTTCCTGTCGGAATATGGATCCAGTCTTTCACAAACTCTTCTCTCTCCTCCCGAGTTGAAAATGGGGCCTGGGGAATCTGTCCTTCGATCTGAGTAATATTGATCTTTTCACCTGTGGACCACATCAGATAATAGATGGGATTGGTCACCCCCAATTTAATCGGAACCTGTTCATGTTTCTTGATCGTATTGTGATCGTAAGCCTCTGCCCCCTTTCCAATCTTTCGGGCAGCCCAATAGACGCCATCTGCCAACACATCTCCGATCCCTTCCCTTCTTACAATTCGATCCAGAAGCCAATTGAACCTTCCTTCGATATCCTCTGGCATTCCCGAAAGATCTTCATCCGTCAAAATCCCGGCCTCATAAAGCTCGAGAGCAAAGGCCAATACCTGAGGGGTGGTAAACCCATCCACTCCATAATGCTGAGCCCTGGCCGCAATCTTTAAACCAAATTCAAGATCATCGACCATAGCGGCCATCGTATAGGTAAGTTTTGAGAAACATTTCATGATGTAGGGGGGATGTCCTGGAAGGTGAATGATCCCTGCGCATCGAACCGGACAGTTATAACAGCTGATCAACCGCTTTCTTGCCCTCTCGAGAGCATCCGCCCACATCTTCTCTACTTCCTTATTCCAGAAACCTTTTCTTCGATGTCGAGCATGTCCCCAAGCAAAACTGATGGTGTGCCATTCCTCATCGTGAAGGGCCATTTCTTGAGGAGAACCAATTCGAGCTAAAATGGGAGGAACTCCTGGAAGGGGATTATTTAATCGATGTTGGATGTACCTTAGGATCTCGTTGCAAGCCTCCACTAATTCAGCGGGTTTTGCAACCCTTACGTCTTTGGTTCCACGAACGGCGATGGCCTTTAATTTTTTGCTCCCCATGATCGCGCCCAGCCCCAATCGGCTGGCACTCCCCCGATGGGTCTCGATGGAAGCGAAATAGACCCTGTTTTCACCTGCAAGCCCGATAGACATGACCTGAGCCCTGGGTTCCTTTAATTCCTCTTTTATCTGTTCGGCTGTCTCATAGGTGCTTTTACCCTGCAGGTGAGTCGCATCCCGTATCTCCACCTTATCATTATTGATCCACAGATAGACCCAATCGGGGGATTTTCCACGAATGATGACCTTATCATAACCCGCATACTTCAACTCAGGTGCCCAGAACCCACCCACCATCGAGAAGGCCATTAAAAGAGTTTGAGGAGAAATAGAAGAAATAATGGTTCGATTGGCTCCGGGCACAGGGGTTCCACCTAAAAGTCCACTGCTAAAAATCAGGAGATTCTCCGGTGAAAAAGGCTCTATCTCGGGCGGAACCCTATCCCATAAAATCTTGGCATTGGTTCCGAGGCCTCCAAGATGAAGTTCTGTATCTTTAGGATCCGTACTCACCCTCTCAATATTCCCACTTGAAAGGTCAACCTCTAAATTAAAACCCGTCTCTCCATACCTCATTGTTATATTCTCCCTTGATTTACTTGTGAATATTTACACTTGACTTTATATAATAAATAAAAGCTCTTCTCAAGAAAAAAATGAATCGATTCTAAAAATTTTTTCTTTGCTTCTCTTTTATTAAAAATTCCTGAATTATTTCAAAATATTACAAAGAGTGAAATCCCCAAAAAAGAGTTAATCTAAATGTTTTCTAAGATTAATAAAAGGAGAACGGTCAAATCCTATCGCCTTGAAAAAAGAAAGCATATCCCCGGCATCCCAGCGGACAGAGGTGTGAATATCGTGTATCCCTTTCTTTTTAAAAAAGGAAAAGAGTTTTTCGGCTAAGAGGCGACCAATTCCTATCCCCATCTGTCGTGGATGAACCCCTACAACCTCAATCCATCCGCTCTGCTCGAGACCAAATCCTTCCCCTTTTATCTCTCCGATGATAAACCCTACGATCTCACCATCCTTTATCGCCACGAATCCGACTCCCTGTTGTTTTTTGAAATGGTCCCTTACCATCTGAATCCATTTCTTTGAGACTTTTTTCTTCAGGATGGCTTCCTGAATGGAAACAATCGCAGAGACATCTTCTGATCTAATCTTGCGGATGCGGAATCCTTTCCCCATAGGTTTTAATCGATTCGAATGATTTTGACCCTTTTCCCCACCCATTCTGGAGGCAGATAGACTCGCCCACTATTTCCGCTCTGCTTCACTTCCTTCTCGATCATCTCCTCCCCGTAGACTTCGAACTTAGACTTATTGGAAAGACTAAGGGAAGAAACAAGATCGATCTTAGACCCCTTCTTTTTAGGCATGCCCGAATTAAAATAGCTATAATTTAATCATTAAATAACTTTAATTTCACTATACTATAACTTCTCCCTCCTGTCAACCCCTCCTCCCTACTTACTCCACCTCTCTCCCGAACCCTCTCAGAGCATCCGTAAACAATTTAACTTTTGAACGTCCCCATTCGAAGGGTTTGGAACCTTACTTCCCCAATCTTCCAAGGACTTTTTCAAAGGTCCCATCTTAAGAATTAGGAGTTGGTAAAAAAAGTCCTGATATCTTAAAATGATTCAAACATGTTTATGGAGAAAAGAATCCTGGGTAGAACAGGATGGAAAATCTCAACCATTGGATTCGGGGCTATCAAATTGCCAAAAATCTCTCAGAAAGAATGTAACCTCCTTCTTAATCAAGCCCTGGATCTTGGCATCAACTTTATCGATACAGCGGATTGTTACGGGGATAGTGAAGAGAAGATAGGAAATGCTTTAAGGGAGAGAAGAAAGGAGTTTTATCTCTCAACAAAAATTGATGAGAGAGATCGCTATGGGGTTTCAAAAAAACTCGAGCGGTCTCTTCAACGATTAAGGACAGACTATGTTGATTTAGTCCTGTTCCATGATGTTCGGGAATCCGAATACGAAAGGCTATTTAAAGAAGGGGGCCTCATCGCTTTACAGAAGGCCCAAAAAGAAGGGAAACTCAGAGAAATTGGGATCAGCATTCATCATTCTCTTTCTCTCATGAGAAAGGCAATCGAATCTGGATATTTCTCTGCTCTCATGATTGCCTACAGTCCGATTGATGAGGATCGTCTCACCTCAGACCTCATTCCCTTTGCCCACCGAAACGGGGTTGGATTAATTGCAATGAAGCCCCTTGCGGGAGGAAAGCTGGGAGAAGGGGTAGGATGGAATAGAAAGCTTTTTAGGGGAGAGAGTTCCGCTCAAATCTCTCTTCGGTATATCCTTACCAATCCCTATCTCACCTGTGCGATTCCCGGGATGACCAATCTAAACGAATTAAAAGAAAATGTTTCTGTAAGTAAAAACCCAAGGGCTCTCTCTCCTGAAGAGATTCGAAACCTCATGGATTGGGTAGGAGGAATTGGAAAAGGCTTCTGCAGAAATTGTGGCTACTGCCTCCCTTGCCCCGAAGGAATTCCTATCCCGGATATATTCCGCCTCGACGCCTATGCCTTTCAATATGGGATGAAATCCTGGGCTGAAGAACAATATCGCAACCTCTCTGTAAAAGGAGAAAGCTGCACCTCATGTCAACAGTGTCTTTCGCGCTGTCCTTATGAGGTCTCAATTCCCGAACGGTTAAAAGAAGTCCATAAAAATTTATTCGCTTAAGAAATGCTCTTTAAATCTTAAATGGTAAAAAATAAAAAAGCAGGGAACCCTCAAAACCCTGCCCTCGCCATTTTAAATCTAAATTGAAATTTTAATTTTGATTAAATGAGGATTGGTCAAGTTTTAAAATATCCCCAGAATCTTCATCGATTCTTACTTTGATATAATAAACCTCTTCCCCATTGATACTTCTTCCTAAAATACTCTCCACCCAATGCATAATCGATTTTTCAGTAATTCTCGATGAATCTTTTCTTCGTTCGGGAAGGATTCCAATGAGCCTGTCCCCTTTTACGGGGTCACGAATATAAAATTCATAAGCTATCATAGCTAACCTTCTTTATTAAAAAATAAAAAAATCCTATTTTAATATAGCAAAAATAATGCCATTTCCCAATAAAAGAGGCGATAAGTTCATTTGGTAATTAATTATCTAATTTTATTTGTTTTTTTCTCTTATTTTTCTCTAAAAAATTTTTTTTAAAAACTTTTAATCATTTAAAGTTTGTAAAGAAATCTGACAGTAACACATATAAAAAAATATATTTTTAAAAAACAAATCAAAATAATTTGAAATAACAAATAGTTAAAAAGCTTCCCAATAAATCTATGTGCTTCGAAAAAAAGTGTAAAATTTTCCGACAGCCTTTCACTCACCCAAGCTTCTCGATCTCAATCTCTTAAGAGAATGATCTTGAACTATAAAACTGGATTCTTTTATAAATCGACATTAATATTATCAAAAAGGCCAAAAATTAAAGGGATGAAGAAACGTCCAAAAGACTATTATGAGATTCTTGGGGTGAGCCGAAATTCAACTCCTCAGGAGATCAAGGAGGCCTACCGCAAACTTGCCTTTCGTTACCATCCAGACCGAAATAAAGAAAATCCTAATGCGGTAGAAATGATGAAGGAAATTAATGAGGCCTATGCCGTCCTTTCTGATCCCAAAAAGAGAAGAGACTATGACCTCCTAAAGGAACAGTATGGTTCTTATGGTTATGAGCGATTCAGACAGAGCTATTCGGAGGAGGATATTTTTAAAGACTCAGATATCTTCCAGATTTTTGAGGAAATGGCCAGGAATTTTGGATTGAGAGGATTTGAAGAGATCTTCCGGAAGTTCAATGGAAAGGGATATCGAAGTTTTGAAATCCGAAGACCAGGATTTTTCGGAAGAGGATTTATCTTTTTCGGTAGTGGCTTTGGAGAAGGAAGAGCACGAGAAATCCCGATTTCTTCTGGAATCCTCCCCGGACTTATGGGGAAATTCCTTCGTTATATTTTGAGGAAAACCTTTGGGTTGAAAGAACCCATTAGGGGAAAAGACATCGAAGGGGTTATCTTTCTCACACCCCAACAGGCTATGGAAGGGGGGAAGGGTAAATTTTTCCATCGTAAGAGAGCAAAAGAACTTATTATCACCATTCCTCCTGGGGTCAAGGAGGGTCAAAAAATTAGACTAAAAGGAATGGGAGAAGAAGGAAGAAATGGAGGAGAGAGTGGAGATCTCTATCTTAAAGTCAAAATCAAGAAGCCCCTCCTTCAAAGATTAAAAGATCTTTTACATTTTTATAGGTCAACCCTTTCGCTTTAGGACATCCTCGAGGAGTTCCCCTCCTACTCCAACCTCCTCCGGAGTGGACTCTCTTAAATAGATTACAAAAGCAGATTTCTCTATTCCTGTGAGCCTGCTTGCCGTCTCAGTAAACGCTCTGATCATCTCCTTTCTTTTCTCCTTTTCCAGTTTTGGACCATAAAAAAATAGGGTTGGCATAACTCCTCCCTTGATTATAACGAGACAGGTTACGGTTACCCAAAGGAAGGGAACCGTAACCTGTCCTCATTCCCTATTTACATTCTTTTCCACTTCAGGTCGAAGCGGTCGAGGCTCATGACTTTATTCCAGGCTTTTACGAAATCTTTAACAAATTTTTCTTTGCCATCGGAGGCTCCATAAACTTCTGCCACTGCTCGCAGTTCATTGTGATGTCCAAAAATTAAATCCACCCTTGTTGCGGTCCATTTCAATTGACCTGTTTTCCTGCTGTAGCCCTCAAAGAGATAAGAACGCTCGTCAACAGGTCGCCATTCTGTTGTCATATCTAAAAGATGAATAAAGAAATCATTAGTAAGAACACCCGGAGTTTCTGTAAATACCCCATTTTTAGAGTAACGATAAGTAGCTCCCAATACCCTGAGCCCTCCTACCAGGACAGTCATTTCAGGAACCGTAAGGCAAAGAAGTTGTGCTTTATCCACCAAAAGGTATTCGGGAAGGTATCTCCCTGAATCTTTGAGATAATTTCTGAATCCATCCGCTAAGGGCTCCATAGCGGAATAAAAGGCAATATCCGTTTGCTCCTGGGTCGCATCCACTCTTCCAGGGGTAAAGGGAACGGTTACCTCGTATCCCGCTTTTTTGGCTGCAAGTTCAATAGCGGCGCATCCTCCAAGTACGATCAAATCTGCAATAGAAACTTTCTTTCCATCTCTCTGCTTAGCATTAAATTCTTGCTGAATCTTTTCATAGATAGAGAGAATCTTGAGCAAATCCTCGGGATGATTCACCTCCCAATCTTTTTGGGGCAAAAGACGGATTCGAGCCCCATTGGTACCCCCCCGTCTGTCCGAATCACGATAAGTGGAAGCCGATGACCAGGCAGTATAAACCAACTGGGAAACACTTAATCCCGAAGCCAAAATTTTCTCTTTAAGCCATTGAATATCCTTTTCTTCAATCAATTCGTAGTCCCGTTTTGGCAAGGGATCCTGCCAGACGAAGACCTCTTTAGGTACTTCCGGCCCAAAATAACATTCACGAGGGCCCAAATCCCGATGAATGAGTTTAAACCAAGCCTTTGCGAAGGCCTCTTCAAATTCCTTTGGATTTTGAAGAAAACGCCTTGCAATTTTTGAATACTCCGGATCAAATCTGAAGGCCAGATCAGCCGTAAGCATCATAGGTGGATGTTTTTTGTTAGGATCATGGGCATCCGGAATGATAGCAGGGGCATTTTTCGCTACCCACTGATGCTTCCCCGCAGGGCTTTTAGTCAATTCCCACTCATAATTAAATAAAAATTGTAAGTATGCTATACCAAATTTGGTTGGAGTCGAAGACCAGGTAACCTCAAAGCCTGAAGTAAAGGTATCTGGCCCCTTCCCACTTTTATAACTACTTTTCCACCCAAGTCCCTGCTGTTCAATAGGTGATG
Organism: uncultured Syntrophaceae bacterium; assembly: GCA_964570075.1. Classification (GTDB taxonomy): domain Bacteria; phylum Desulfobacterota; class BSN033; order BSN033; family UBA1163; genus CALIBK01. The sequence goes on from CAZMWF010000029.1 coordinate 13,354, forward strand.
AATCAGGATCAGGACCAACGAACGTATCCGGAGAGGCTCCATGACACTTTCCAAAGGCATGACCACCCGCAACTAAAGCCACGGTCTCCTCATCATTCATCCCCATACGCTCAAAGGCAACCCTGATCTGTTTGGCAGAGGCAACGGGATCGGGATTTCCCTCTGGACCCTCCGGGTTCACGTAAATCAGCCCCATCTCTGTAGCCGCAAAAGGTTTCTCAAGCTCTCCTTCTTTAAAGCGCCTTTTACCAGAGAGCATCTCTTGCTCAGGACCCCAGTCCGGACCTTCATCCGGCTCCCATATATCTTCTCTCCCTCCGCCAAAACCGATAGTTTTCACTCCCATCGATTCCAGAGCCACATTCCCAGCCAAGATAATCAGATCAGCCCAGGAAAGCTTGCGACCATACTTCTGTTTGATAGGCCAGAGAAGACGAATAGCCTTATCAAGGCTAATATTATCTGGCCAGTCAATTCGTGGTGGAAAACGAAGATCACCGGTTCTTGCTCCACCCCGTCCATCATAAATCCTGTAACTTCCAGCACTGTGCCAGGCTAAACGGATAAATAATGGTCCGTAATGACCGAAGTCAGCAGGCCACCAATCTTGTGAATGGGTCATAAGTTCCTTCAAGTCTTTTTTGACTTCAGAAAGATCCAAACTTTCAAACTCTTTCGGGTAGTTGTAATCTGGCCCATAGGGATTAGAATGGGAACAGTTCTGCCTCAAAACCTTCAGATTGAGTCTATTGGGCCACCAATCCGTCACCCATCTCTTCTTTACATTTCCACTCTTCACTTCCATAAAACACCTCCTTAATTTTTTTGTTTACATTTTTTCTTATTAATACTTGTAATCAAACCCTTCCCATGCTAAACTTTAATCAGACATCCAACGAAATAATAATTATTACTAATTAGTAAAATATCAAAATGAAAAAGTCAATGGGAGAGAGAAATGTGAATGAGTTGGTAAAGAAATGCAAAGCCTCTGGCTTAAAAATTACACCCCAACGGGTGGCTATCTATAAGGAAGTCTTACATTCCTCGGAGCATCCTTCTGCCGAATCCATTTATAAAGCGGTAAAGGGGACACATCCTAACATCTCGTTTGATACGGTGAATAGGACCCTTCTCACTTTCGCAGAAATAGGCCTCATCCAAATTGTTGAAGGGTCTGGGGATGTAAGAAGATTTGATCCAAATACCGACCGACACCATCATTTTCGTTGTATGGAATGTGGCGCCATTATCGACTTTGACCATAAAAAATACGATCATTTAGACATTCCCAAAGAAATACAAGAAAAATTCATTGTAAAAAAGATCGCCGTGGTCATAGAAGGAATTTGTCATCGGTGCCGGAAGGGTCTGTGATTTTTCATAGCGGATTCTCAACGGGCGTTTGGTCCCATTTCTTGAAATATCTTTCGGCTTTTTTGACGGCCTGCCAGAGGCCAAAATTCATCGGGCCAAAGATGATCAGACTTCGATTGAAATGGAAGGGATGGAAGAGTCGTTTAAACATGGAAGGGATGGAATAGAAAGACCGATTCACCTTCCAAAAACCCTCCTGGAGTTCTTCCCGAGTCATTCGTTTGGGCCGAAAGACCACGGTGGCCATATCATACTTCGACCAATCCTCGGTAAGAATCCTTCCCTCTTCTTTTAATCGTTTATAAATTCGTGTTCCGGGAAAAGGGGTAAGGACGGGAAGGAAGGCTCCTTCGATCCTGTTCCGTTCGGCAAACTCCAAAAACTCATCAAAAACGGTTGGGTCATCATAGTCGTAACCAAAAACGAAAGACCCATAGACTCCAATCCCAGATTCGTGAAGTCTTCGTATGGCTTCTTCATAGTTCTTGATTCGATTCATCCTCTTACCCATAAGGCGAAGATTCTCTTCCCTTAAGCTTTCAAATCCAATAAAAAGGCCATGACATCCAGCTTTGGCAAGAAGAGAAAGGATCTCTTCGTTTTCCGAAATATGGATGGGTCCCTGACTCACCCATCGTAATCGATAATGGGAAAGCATGGTGAGAAGGGCTTTGGCATAGGCGAGATTCCCCACAATATTGTCATCCACAAAGAAGATATAGGCCTTCGAATGCTCCAGGGACTGAATCTCTTTTTCCACCTCTTCGATTGGTCTCATCCGATAGGTCTTTCCGTGAAGAGCCGTCACAGAACAGAATTCACAATCATAAGGACACCCTCGTGTGGTTTGAATCAAATTATGGAAGAGATAACCTTTCCGGGGCAGAAGATCTCTTCTTGGAATGGGAAGTCGTGCGAGGTTCGTTCTTTCTTCTTGACGATAGAAAGGTTTTAGTTCTCCTTTTTGAGCATCCCTGAGAATCTGGGGCCAGGTTTCATCAGCCTCTCCAATCGCGACGGCATCGGCATGAGCCTTGGCCTCCTGGGGAAGCCAGGTGGCATGAATCCCTCCGATCACCACCTTCGCCCCCCTTTCCCTAAATCGATCTCCAATCTCATAAGCCCTTCGGGCCAGAGGAGTGATGGCCGTGATGGCCACTAAATCGATTTCCTCCTCGAAATCGATTTCGGAGAGACTTTCATCGATAATTTTTACCTCGTGGGGAGAAGGGGTGAGACTGGCCAGCAAGGAAGTGGAGAGGAGAGGAAATTTAAAGGCGATCACGTCCCAGAAACTCTCTTTAGGCCATCGTGGAACAATAAGGGCAACTTTCATCTCCTCTTTCCTTTGATCAATCTCTCAATGGAACGAACCTCCACTCCTTCTGGGATGACCCATTGGAAGGCGTTTTCTGAAAGCAAAGGGTTCAGAACGACCTCTTTTAACCTCAGCTCTATACGGGTCTCCTTCTCAGGCCATTCAATCCAGATTCGATCAGGAATCTCTCCATGCCCGGCCTTCTCGGAGGAGACCCGAATCTCTCCTGCCTTCTGAAGGAAATCCTCCAATCTTGAAATCTCTCCTCTATAGGCCTTTCTTTGTGAAGGAATCAGAAGGAAGAACTCTCCCTCTCGATAGAGGGCATCAAAAAGCCCCATTCCTAAAAGATGATAACCAAGGAGCCGGAGTTTATCGGGTTTTTGATAGAGGAGGAAACCGTTGAGAATCCAATTCATCTCCTCTCCATCCCGGATAGTATTAATTCGAATGGAAGTCCTTGCCTGTAGCGTTTCGACGGAAGAAAAGTGCTCTAAGAATTGATAAAGGGGGTTTACAAAAGGAGGCTTCTCCGGAATCCTCTCCACTTTTTTTGGACATCCCCAGAGGAGAAGAGAAGCGATGAAAAGCCAGAAGACAGAAAAATAGATTTTAGGGCCCATCTCAAAATTCTCCTCTCTCGAATTTTTCTAAAATCCTATTCGCAGTGAACTCCCCGGAGGCAACGACCCCCGCAATCCCTCCTCCTGGAGAGGTCCAGTGCCCAGAAAGAAAGAGATTCTCAAAGGGAGTGTTTCTCGATAGCCGATAGATCCCGGATTGATTGGGGATCAACGCCCATCCATAAGCGGCTCCCCATCGATTTCGAGTCCATTGCTCAATGGTTTTAGGAGTCGTCTCTGCCTGGGTAAGAATTCTCTTCTTTAGATCAGGAATAAGTAAGGAGGCCTTTGTGATAAGATACTGAGAGAGCCGCTCCTGGAGTCCTTGATCCCAATTGGAATCAAGATGATAAGGAACTTTGAGGCTAAGGCAAAGCGTGCTTTTTCCTTTTGGTGAGTGGGATGGATTGACTTTCGAAGGGGCAAGAAGATAGTAAGAGGGATTTTCAGAAATCCGATTTTGATAGAGAAACTGATAGTCCCTTGAAAGTTGAGAATCGAAAAAGATCTCGTTATTCGATACAGGCAACTCCTCTAACTCTCCGTCTATTCCCAAATAAAGAATAAAATAAGAAAAAGAAGGCCTCATCCCTTTCAGTTTTGAAAGAAAACCGCTTGGAAGCCGATCCTCACCAACAAGGTGAAGGAAGGTATGAGAGGCATCGATGTTTGAAACAATCGCTCTTGCAGAAATTTCCTCCCCACCTTTGCATCTTATCCCGATGGCCTTCCTATCCGAGAAAAGAATTCGATCGACCTCCTGTTCTTTAAGAATCTTTCCTCCATTCTGAAGGAAGGCCTTTTCTAATAGGAGAGGGAACCTCTCCACCTTTCCCTCGATACAGGAGACTCCGTAACGAAAATAAGACATCTCTATACCCGCCATTCCTATCACCGAGATCTCCTCTGGTGGGAGGAGACCATAAGAGGTGCGAACCGAGAGCAGGGTCTTGAGGAAGGGATGGGAAATATTTTCATCCAACAAATCCTGATAGGTTTTCCACTTATATTTCGAGAGGGTGGGAAAACGAAGAGAAAAGGATGAAGGGTCGAACCAGTCCACGGAAGAAGGAATCTCAGAAAACTCCCTGTAAATCTCATCCAAAGTTCGATAAACGGCTTCAATCCCCTTTCTCTCATCGGGAAATAGTCTGGAGAGGTTCTCGATATGACTCTCGAGGTTGGAAGATTGAAGGACCCTCTGTTCGGGAAAATAATACTCCCTTGCCGGCTCAAGCGGGATGAATTGAATCTGATCTAAAAGATCCAATCTCTCCAAGAGTTTCCAGACCCTTCCTCCTCTCTGGCATTCCCCCAAAGATTGAACGGAAAGATCGAAGGAAAAACCCTCCTTTTCAAAAGAGGAACAACATCCTCCAACTTTTTTATTTTTTTCCACCATTAAAATTTTTAGTCCCTTCTGACTGAGGAGAGAACCACAAGTAAGTCCACCCACTCCAGCGCCAATAATAATGACATCGAACTCACTCATCCGAAAATGAATATAACACCCCTCTCTTTTTGAGTCGACTAAAAATCCATTTCAGAGATAATCCCTCACTCAGATGGGTAATAAACCCGAGATTCAATTAGAGAACCTCACTCTGAGACCACGATTTAAACCAGAGAGAGAGGTTCGAACCTCCGTTTGAACATCCGTTGAGCAAGGCAGATCGAATCTCCCTCTTCTGCGGTTTTTCCAAGATGACGTTTAATCCGCATAGCGGGTCAAGATCCACGGTCCCGACAGTCGGAGGAATGATTTGGTGAAAAAGGGTTAAGGCCAGGGCACAGGCCCTTAGTCCTCCAGCGCCATCAAATTCTCCGATCATCGATTTAAGGCTACTGATGGAGATCCCTTTTATTCTCTCCCCAAACACATTCTGGATCGCAAGGCTTTCGGCACGGTCAAGCTCAGGGGTGGAGTTGGCTGCTGCAGAGATATAATCCACCAGTTCAAGATCATTCGTTGCCAGGAACATCGCTCTGGCTATTGCCTCTCCTTTAAGATCATATCGAAGAACTCCATCTGTACTGCCTGAACCACCTACTCCACAAATTTCTCCGTAAATCCTTGCCCCCCTCTGCTTCGCATGATCCAATCTTTCAAGGACAAGGATTCCCCCACCTTCCCCCAGGACTATCCCATTTCTCTTTCGGTCGAAGGGTCTCATCCCTTCCTCCCCTTCTCCCCTCCCAGGGGAAAGGACCCCCAATCTGGAGTAAACGTGATAAAGGGGTTCGCTCAATTCATCCCCTCCCCCTGCGAACATAATATCAACCCTTCCCTTTTTGAGCTGTTGATAGGCGAAGGCTATAGCCATCTCCGAAGAGACCTCTTTATGAGAGAAGGTAAGGTTGACCCCTCTGATCCCAAATTCGATGGCACAATGACTGGTGATAGCATTGGGAACGGCAGTCTGAAATAGAAGGGGCTGAGCTCCTGTTGGTCCTTCCTTGAGCAGGGATCGAAAGAATAGATCGACCGTATTCGAACTTCCGAGCCCTGTACCGATAGCAATCCCTATCCGATTTGGATCTTCTCTGGACAGATCCATTCCCGAATCCTCAAGGGCCAACTTCACGGCTGAAACCATGATCTTTCCAATTCGGTCCATCCTTCTGAGATTGGAGGGTCTGATCCACTGCTTAAAATCAATCTCTGGAAGTTCAGCCCCTAATTGAGAGCGGTAGGGGCTTGTCTCAAATCGTTGAATGGGTTTAATCCCAGAAATCCCCGAGAGACAATTCCTCCAGAACTCTTCTCGACCAATTCCGACAGAAGAGACGATCCCTAAACCGGTAATGAGGACACGTTCATCCTCTTTACCTATCATCTGAAACTCCTCTTCCCATTCGAAATATATTTCCCAAATACCAGGCAGGCATTGTTCCCCCCAAAGGCAAAGGAGTTTGAGAGGGCGATCCGGACCTCCCTTTTAATGGATTGATTCGGCACATAGTTCAAATCGCAAAGAGGATCGGGTACCTCATAATGAATCGTAGGAGGAATGACTCCCTTCTCTATGGTCAACACCGTCGCCACGGCTTCAATTCCTCCAGCAGACCCTAAACAATGACCTATCATGGATTTGATCCCGCTGATGGGAATCTCCTTTGCCCTCTCTCCAAATACTCTCTTAATTCCTCGGGTCTCCGAGATGTCATTGAAAGGGGTGGCCGTGCCATGAGCATTGATCGTATCCACTTCTTCTGGAGAGAGACCCGCATGGGCTAAGGCCGATCGGATCACTCGCTCTACCCCTTCCCCATTGGGTTCTGGAGCAGTCAGGTGATACGCATCGGCACAGATTCCATAGCCCAGCAGTTCTGCTCGAATTGGTGCTCCTCTTCTTAACGCATGCCCCAATTCTTCGAGGATCAAGATCCCTGCCCCTTCTCCGAGGATAAGCCCTTTTCTCCTTTTATCAAAAGGCTTACAGCTTTCAGGGTCGATCAATTTTAAACTATTGAATCCACTGAAGGAGACCTCACAGAGGGAATCGCTTCCCCCAGTCACCATCACCTCTGCCAAACCCATCTGAATCATCTCGTAGGCCACTCCGATGGAGACGGAGCTCGAGGAACAGACGGTTGCGGTCGTATTTCTGGGCCCTTTTAACCCTGCCTCGATCGCAATCAGATCGGTAGTGGTCGCGAGAGAATAAGAGACAAGAAGGGAGGGGGAAGCCCTTTTTCGCCCCGAATAGAGATCTCTAAAATACCTCTCCATAGAGAGGATTCCTCCCGACCCTGCCCCGAGGAGCACACCCACCCTCTCTTTCTCTACAGGATCTCTATCCAGTCGACCATCCTTCCATGCCTCTCGGAAGGCAATCAATCCAAATTGATCGCATCGGGAAAGTCGTCGAAGTTCCCTCTTTGAAAAATGAGAGCCCAGATCTAAACCGGAAATCTCGGCAGCCCTTTTATTAGAGTAAGGAGAGGCATCAAAAACTGTAATCTCTTTTGTCCCATCCTTTCCCGAGATGAGAGATTCCCAGAACTGATAGACATGAGTTCCAATCGCACTGACCACTCCCAGACCTGTCACCACAACCCGTCTTCTCATTGGACCTCTTTAATCTTTAAATCCTGTGGAAGGGAGACCTGGAAATCAGACTCGGTGAGTCCTGAATTGACTCGAATGTTGGAAAAACGAAGGGTCGTGGTATCTCCGTTTCGTTCAACCAATTCCATCCCAATAATCATTCCTTCTTTTTTCGAAATCCAGAGCTTCGTCTTCACCAAAAGGGCTCCCTTCTCTTTGGGGAGAATCTCTATGACCGAGTAAGATCCATGATCTTCAATGATTTTCCACTGAGCCAACCTCTCATCAAAAGGATCTTTCGAGAAGAAGAGATATCTCTCTACCAGAGGATGGCCCTCGAGAGAGTATCGTTCTGCTGTCTTCTCTTCTTTGAAATAGATCAACAGGGTTTTCCCCTGAAGGAGCATCGTGATTCCTTCTGGAGAGAAGAATTCGATGAGGAGTCGGTCAGGTTTTTTGAACCGAATCTTTCCTTTGGCAACGAGCTTTTCCCTGAGTAATGAGATCCTCTTCTCCTGGAGGAGATCCGCAGAGAAATCCTTCACTCTTTCCTGGGCCTCCCTTAATCGTTGAATCACGACCCTTTCCTGAATCGAAAAGGTATCCCAGGGAAGGATAAGGATGGAAAAAAGAATAAGAAAAGAAAGAATGACAAACCTCATGGTCTCTCTCCTTTGAATGCCAGAAGGGTTTTACTCACTCCTGGAAGAAGGAAGTGTCTTCCGCTGAGGTAGAATACTCCTTCAGAGAGAGAACCAAAAAAAATAGAGGCCAATCGTTTCCCCAACGGTTTTGGGAGGGTGTAGCCCCCGATAAGATGCTGAACTCCGTGAAACCCAACTTTCTCGAGGGCCCCCTGGAGCAGTTTAGGGGAAAAATCCGAAAGATGGGAAGGCAGATCATAGAGTCTGTTTTCAATCCCGAAGAATCGAAGAAGGGTCTTGATAGGAGTCGTATGAGGATATCTCAAAAACAAGAGTCCATCCGGTTTGAGAAGCGTGTAACATTTCCTTAGAAACTTCATGGGCTCTGGGAGGTGTTCAATGACATAAAAGCCACTGATCACATCAAATTCTTCTTCCCCGAGGGAAAGCGTTTCAAAAGGACCGGAATAGATGGTTAACCCCAATACCTCTCTGGCATAGGTGACGGCCTTCTCGGAAATCTCTACCCCAAAGACCTCCCATCCCCTTTGTCTCATCTCTTCGAGGAAGAAGCCAAAACCCGTTCCTACATCCAGCAATCTCCCTCTTTCTCTATATTTCAGGATGAGTTGGGCGGCTCGGGTAAATACGGGTTTCATCATTTTTCGCCAGGCCTCTCTCTCTTCCTCCCCCTCAGGGAAATAACGCTGGTAATGATCATAGAGGAAATCCATAATGGGTCTTGGATTGGCAAAGATAAATTTACAGTTCGAGCATCTTACCATCTGATAAGGATCTTCTCGATAGAGAGGCGAGTTTCTTCGTTCCCCACAGAGAGGGCAATTAATAACCACCATTTCGACTTTTATATCCATATTCCCTCTTCGACTCGATCCACATCTCAATGGTCCGGGTGGAGAGAGACCATCCTTTTAATCGGGATGCCTCTAAGAATCTTCTGGACTCTTCTATGGTATAAGAAGAATAAACCGATTCCAGAAACCCATTTTTTGCCTTCGGATGCTTGACGAAGAGTTTCCAAAAAAAATTAAGAATTCCGATCAGCCGAGGGGAGGTATCTCTATGGAAGTCCACGATCACAAATACTCCCTCCTCCTTCAGGGTTCTGGCCACTTCGTTGAAAAAGACAACGGGATCGTCCAGATGATGAAGGGTATTGATACAGAGAAGGAGATCAAGGGATTGATCCTCACAGGGTAAGGCATAAGCAGAGCCAATCTCAAACCGAATCTTTCCAGCCAGTCCTTCCTCCCGGGCATTCTTCTGGGCCATCTCTATCATGGTAGGAGAGAGATCGATCCCCTTAAATTCAAGATCCGGAAGGGCTCGAGAGAGAAAGATCGGAAAGATTCCCGGTCCTGTCCCTACATCTAAGGCTTTTCCTCGACGAATCCCTTGCGCCTTGATCCTTTGAAGAACCCTTTGGCAAGGAATCTTCATATACTTCTTTGCCATGAGCGAATAGTACTCTGCCAGCTCCCGATCATCGATGATTCCTGGTTCTGCCACCCTGGACTTCATCTCAACCTCGATCCACCTGAACAATGGCTCCTTCCCCCTGGGCGAGTCCCCCGCAGATCGAGGCCACTCCCATTCCACCCCCTCTTCTTCTCAACTCATAGATCATCGTCATCAGGATCCTTCCTCCACTGGCTCCTACAGGATGGCCAATGGCAATTGCTCCTCCATTGACATTGATCTTCTCTAAAATCCCTTTCATCCTCTCCGGATCCCCATTCGAAAGAATCTTGGCGCTGACCAGGGGCATGGCAGCAAAGGCTTCATTGATCTCGATAAGGTCGATTTGGTCAAGGGAGAGATTGACTTTTTTTAAGACCTTCTGGATGGTGAAACCTGGGATAGCCGCAATGAGCCTTGGATCCGTGGCAGTGGGAATCATGGAGACGATTTTTGCCAAGGGCTTAAGTCCCTTCTCTTCTGCCTTCCTTCGACTCATGATGAGAATGGCTGCAGCACCGGTATCGAGTCCGGGCGCATTTCCAGCGGTTACGGTGGGGCTTCCATAAACCGTAGGAAGTCTGGCGAGTTTTTCAAGAGTCGTATCTGGCTTTGGAAATTCGTCCTTTTCAAGAATAATGGGAGGCCCCTTCTTTTGAGGAATCTCGACCCGCATCAACTCCTCTCCGATCTTAAATTTTCCCTCCTGCCAGGCCTTTACATACTTCATCTGACTCTCATAAGCCCATCGATCCTGATCCTCCCGAGTGACTCCATATTCGAGGGCCACTTCTCCTGCGTCGACAGAGACAGGATTAAATCCTTTATATCCCAGTTCATAGAGACCATCCCATATCTGAATATTTCCCAATCTTTTCCCCCACCGCACATCCGGAGGAATGACATAGGGAGTTCTACTCATGTTATCGGAACCCACCGCTAAAGCCACATCAATTTCACCGCTTCGGATCGCACGATACCCGAATCGAAGAGCAGCCAGAGAAGAACAGCAAGCCCGATCCAGGGTAATTGAAATGGACTCCCCCGGCATCCCTGCTTTGAGGGTGGCTTGTCTTGCGGGAACATCCGTCTCCAGGGCTGCCTCCCCAATAACGGCTGTTCCGTAATAGGTTTCTTCCACCTCATCCCCTCTCAGGCCCACCCTTTGAAGGACTTCCCGAATCACCATCGCCCCCAACTCTATGGATGGAATGTCCTTTAAGACCCCTCCAAACTTCCCAAAGGGGGTTCGAACTGCACTCACCACCCAAACCTCCTGCTCCCTCATAACCTCCTCCTTTATAAATCTCGTAACCCCTCACGGAAGGGTGGAAATAAATTTAAGCCCGAGGGGGTATTGGAGAAACCCATTCCGCCAGAGGCGGATCCGACTCGGTCGGAGGTGCGGCTACCTTAAATGGTCCATAGAAATTGTCACCTTGGTTTGTTTTAATCAGAAACCCATTTCTACAATGGATCGATTCGTATTCCTTAAACATATAATTTGATCCGCATTCTATGGGTTTCGGAAATACTCCTCTCGGGCTTATCCCCCAATTCTGAGTGAGGGATTACTAAATCTCTATTTTTAAGGATTGACAGTTTTTACATTTAGATATAAATTCTAATCAACATCCTTTCAATCCCTTTATCCTCGAAAGGGAAACGATGAAAAAAGTCTTCCCAAGAATCATCCTCTTGGTTGGAATGATCCTCTTCCCCCTCAACCCCCTCTTACCCTCCAACCTTCCTTCCTCCGACGATAAAATTCTAATCGATTCAGGAATCGATCCTTGGGTTCCAAATCCTTTGGTGGGGGAACATAAATGGAAAAAATTCTTCAGTGACGAAAAATTCACCCTGTCTAAAAAAGCAGAGACTCTTTGGTATTATGATACAAAGACAGAGATGAAAGCAAAGGGTGAAAAATTAAATCTAAAGGGTCAACCCTTATCCTTAGAGGGCGCTACCCTGGTATGGGTTAAATCGGTTGATTTAAAAAATCATAGAACCAGCTATCTCTTCTACGGCCTTTGGCCAGAGAAGAAGGCAGCCCTCTTCTTCGGAATTTTTGAAAACGAGGACAGAACAAAATCTATAGAAGAGATTGGGGAAATGGAGGAGATCCCCAAAATGGCTCCTGGGCTGGAAAGAGCAGTCCTTGAAAATCTCATCAACATAGTGTTTAAACCCTGGTGGAAGATCCTATAGATCTCTTTCGAATATAGCCGCGATCCCCAATCCTCCGCCTCCGCAGATCGTCTCCAATCCGAAGCGAGCATTCCGCCTCCGCATCTCATGAAGCAATGTGACCAAGACCCTCGTCCCCGTACAGGCAATGGGATGCCCCAAGGAAATTCCTGATCCATTTACATTGATCCGAGAATAATCTTTCTCTCCAAGCCCCATCACCTTTATATCGGCCAGCACCTGAGCAGCGAAGGCCTCCTGAATCTCGATCAAATCCATCTGCTCAAGCCTAAGATTCGCCTTCTTTAACACCTGAGCGACCGCTTTCGGAACCGTCTTGTAAGTCCTTCTCGGATCATCTCCTACCACCGAGAAGGCTACGAGTTTCGCCAGAGGCTCAATCCCAAGCTCTCGGGCTTTTTCCCTTGAAACCACCACCACAGCCGCCGCCCCGTCATTCTCAGAGGACGAATTCCCAGCCGTACAGACGCCTCCCAAAATCGGCTTAAGCTCGGAGAGCTTCTCCAAGGTCGTTTCTGGCCTCGGTCCCTCATCCCGATCAACCAGGGCAAAATCCTTCTCGCCTTTCGGAATTCGAACCGCCACGATCTCCTCCTTAAATCGACCTTCCTCCATCGCCCGACAGGCCTTTTGATGACTTCCAAGAGCCCAGAGATCGCACTCCATCCGGGAAATACCCTCCTCCTTGGCCGCGGTCTCAGCCCAGGACATCATCGCCGGTAAAACCCCATAGCGCTCGATCGGCTGAGACATCACCCTCGCCCTCTGAATCCGATCATAAAGAGGAATTCCCCAGAGGGAGAGATCCCCATGCCCCTTGGGCATCCCTCTTTTGCCCCCTATCCCCCATTTAATCTCCCCAGGAAGATAAAATTCTGCATGGCTCATACTCTCCACTCCACCCGCTACCACCACCTCCGCATTCCCAGACTGAATCTCCATTGCTGCAAAACAGACCACATCCAGACCCGTGCAACATCGCCGATCCAATGTAATACCAGGAATCGACTCTGGCCACCCCGCCTTCAGCAGGGCCATCCGGGCAATATTCACGTATTCCCCGCTCTGATAGGATTGACCCAAAATCACCTCATCCACATCTCCAGGACTGATCCCTGCTCTCTTAACCACTTCATTCAAAACAAAAACGGCTAAATCATAGGCAGGCACCTCTTTCAAAACTCCCATATATCTCCCTACCGGTGTCCTCACCGCACCAATCATCACGGCTTCTTTCAAATTTCCTCCTCCTTTTCTCCACCGATTGTTTTTGAAATTTCTCGACCTATTATAATGCCATCTTTATATAAAATAAACCCAATCTTTCATCTTAACGTAATCCACCACCGAAGTGGGGAATAAACCCGAGAGGGGTATTGGGTCTGGTGAAAAAAATAATTTTTTAGGATATAGGATAGGAAAAGTTCGATCAGTTCGTCAAAAATTTTCTAAAGAAAGGGGAAAGGATGGATCTTTATGAAATATTGATGAAACGGCGCTCCATCAGGGTGTTTCAAGAACAAGAAATCCCTGATGAGATTATCGAAAAACTCCTCGATGTGGCTATCCACGGGCCATCAGGAGGAAATCTTCAACCCTTCTCGATCATCTTGGTTCGAAGCCAGGAAGGAAAGAAAAAACTGGCAGAACTTTCGGGTGGACAACCCTGGGTCACCAAGGCCCCTCTCACCCTGATCTTCTGTCTCGATTTCTTCCGTATCAAAAGATGGGCTGACTCCTGCGAGGTGGATTTCAAAGGAGAGAAGGCCCTCAATCATTTTCTCATTGCTTATGCCGATTTGATGATTGCGGCCCAAAGTGTAGCGATCCTTGCAGAAACCTATGGCCTTGGTTCGGTCTATATTGGTTCCATCCAGCATGAGATCGATGAGACGAGAAAATACTTTGAAATCCCAGAATATGTCCTTCCGATGATGCTCCTCTCCATCGGCTTTCCCAAATCCATCCCTCCCTCTATTCCTAAATTAAAGAAGGAGATCATGATCCATAAAGAAAGATATCAGAAACCGAGTGACGAGGCAATTCGGAGGGCCTTGGATGAAAAATATGGACCCATCGATCAGAATCTTGAGAAATATCTGGAAAGGATTTTCATAGAAGCCCTGGAAGCTGAGAAATTAGACGCCTCCAGCTATATGGAGCGAGTCAAAAAGGAGATGAAGCGACTCGACATTCAAAATAATGCCCAGTTTCTCTTCAAAGTGAGATACCCCACCAAGGTGATGGTTCGGATGAATCGACGATTCAAAGAATCGTTCAAAAACGCTGGATTTGAAATCTTCTAAAATTACTCTCCCACAGGGAAATGGCATGAAACCCAATGGTTCTCTCCTATGTCTTTCAATTCGGGTTCCATCTCTCGACAAAAATTTCTTCGATAGGGACATCGGGAATAAAATCGACACCCTTCCGGAAGATTGATGGGACTCGGGATTTCTCCTTGGAGAAGGATTCTTCGTTTCTTCATTTTCGGATCAGGGAAAGGAACCGCAGAAAGAAGAGCCTGGGTGTAAGGATGTTTCGGTGAAGTGTAAAGAGCGGTATCCTTTGCCAGCTCCACGATCTTCCCAAGGTACATCACTGCCACTCGATCACTGATATGTTCCACGACACTCAGATCGTGTGCAATAAAAAGGTAAGAAAGCCCCGTCTCCTCTTGGAGTTTGATGAGGAGATTGATGACCTGGGCTTGGATCGACACATCGAGAGCCGAGACGGGCTCATCACAGATGATCAGTTTGGGATTAAGGGCCAACGCCCTTGCAATACCGATCCGCTGTCGTTGTCCCCCGCTGAATTCATGAGGAAATCTATTGGCCTGCTCAGGATGAAGCCCTACTTTCTCCATAAGATAAAAGACCCGATCCTGAATCTCTCCCTTGGAGGCAGGGATATGATTTCTTATTGGCTCTGCAATAATTTCTTTTACGGTCATTCTTGGATTCAAAGAGGAGTAAGGGTCCTGGAAGATAATCTGGAGTTTAGCCCTCACTTTCCGCAGAGATTCCCTGTTCAACTTTAGCAGATTCTCCCCATCGAACAGGATTTCCCCTGAATCAGGTTCGATCAGTCGGAGAATACATCGGCCCACGGTCGTCTTCCCGCATCCACTCTCGCCCACCAGTCCAAGGGTTTCTCCAGGATAGAGAGTAAAGCTCACTCCATCCACGGCCTGAACCCATCCTATCATTCTGGAGAAGAGTCCTTTTCGAACAGGAAAGTATTTCTTGAGATCCTTGACTTGAAGAATCAGGTCCATAACCAACAAAATACCCTCCGACCATGCTTCACGATAAGTGGGGGCTCTTCATTTCGACATCTATCCCTTGCGGTTAAACATCGGGGGTGAAATCGGCACCCCCTCGGCATCTCTTTAAGGCTTGGCACCATTCCAGGAATTTCCTGAAGGGGTTTTCTCCCTTCTTTTATCTTTCTCCCCATCCAAGGAATGGATTCGAGAAGACCCTTGGTATAGGGATGAAGGGGTTCAGAAAAAAGCTCTTCCACCGGTGCCTCCTCGACAATTTTCCCTGCATACATCACCACTACTCGTTTGGCCATCTCAGCAATCAGACCTAAATTGTGGGTAATTAATAGGATGGATGTCCGGATCTCTTCTTTTAGATGTTCCATCAGGTCTACAATCTGAGCCTGAATGGTCACATCGAGCGCTGTCGTCGGTTCATCGGCCAAAAGCAACCTGGGATGGCAAGAAAGGGCCATCGCAATCATCGCCCGCTGTCTCATCCCTCCACTCAATTTGTGAGGATATTCTCTGGCTCGGATCCGAGGAGAAGGGATTTGGACCCTCTCGAGCATCTCCACCGCTTTCTCCCAAGCCTCCTCCCTCCCCAACCCCTGATGAAGACGGATCGCCTCGGCGATCTGTTCTCCAATAGTGAGGACAGGGTTAAGAGAGGTCATCGGTTCCTGAAAGATCATCGAGATGGAATTGCCTCGGATCCTCCTTATCTCATCCAGACTCATTTTAAGAAGGTCATTTCCATCAAACAGAATCTGCCCCTCTATCTGGGCAGGAGGCGAGGCGAGCAGTCTCAAGATTGAGAGTGCCGTGACGCTTTTCCCGCATCCACTCTCTCCAACCACCCCAAGAGTTTCACCCGGGTAGATCTCGAGATGAATCCCGTCCACCGCGGTGAGAACTCCTTCATAGGTATGAAACCTTGTCCTTAAATCTTTGATGGAGAGGAGAGGTTCTTGCTTCATGATTTGAATCGTGGATCCAACATATCCCTTAATCCATCTCCTGAAAGGTTAAAACCCAACACAGCAAAAAAGATAGCCATTCCAGGAAAGGTGGCCACATGGGGGGCATGAAAGAGGTAGGGACGACCAGAACCTAACATGGCTCCCCATTCAGGAGTGGGAGGTTGAACTCCGATTCCTAAGAAACCTAACCCGGCTGCGAAAAGGATGGCGGTCCCCATTCCCAAACTGGTCTGAATGGTGATGGGAGCCATCACGTTGGGTAAAATGTGTCGAAATAGAATGGTGAGGTCCCGTGTCCCCAAGGCTCGAGCGGCCTCGACATAAGTCTGTTCTTTCACTGAAAGAGTACACCCCCGAACCAAGCGAATGTAAATTGGAATCATGCTGATTCCCACTGAAATGATCGTATTCTTTAATCCTACACCCAAAACCGCTACCAGGGCCAGCGCTAAAAGAAACCCCGGAAATGCTAACAAGGTATCGGTGGCACGTTGAATTCCAAAATCGACTTTCCCTCCATAGTAACCAGAGATAAGTCCCAATGGGACTCCTATGAAGAGCCCGACACAAACAACTCCAATAGCGATCAGCAAGGAAACACGAGAGCCATAAATGATTCTTCCAAGAATCGAACGGCCCAACTCATCTTTACCCAAAGGTTCTTTTATCGAGGGACGCTCTAAAGCTTTGGCAAGGTTGGGCGCTGAAGGATTCCCTGGATAGAGAAGGGGAGCGAATAGGGCTGTCACGAGGTAAATCAATAGGAGGATGCTCCCGAAGAGGGCGGCCTTATTTTTCTTAAATCTCCTCCATGGATTAATCATATCGAATCCTCGGATCAAGATAGGCGTAAAGTAAATCCACCCCTAAATTTACCAGAATATAAAGGAGTCCAAAAATGAGGATAGCCCCTTGGATGACTGGATAATCCCTGGCCAAAATGGAGTCTACGATGAGGCGGCCCATCCCTGGCCATGCAAAGACGGTTTCCGTGAGGACGGCACCCCCGAGAAGAAGTCCGAACTGAAGGCCAACGACTGTGATGATCGGAATCATGGCATTTTTGAGGGCATGTTTGATCACGACGACCTCTTCCTTAAGACCTTTGGAACGGGCCGTGGTCGTGTAATCCTGAGAAAGAGCCTCAATCATACTCGCTCGAGTCATTCGGGTAATGAAGGCCACGACAAAGGCCGCCAAAGTCAGAGAGGGAAGGATGAGGTGCTTCCAGCTCCCGGTCCCTCCGGCAGGGAGCCAATGAAGGATTACAGAAAATAAAATGATCAACATCAATCCAAGCCAGAAAACAGGCATAGAAATCCCGAAGAGGGCCATGGAGGTGAATAGGTAATCGATCCATGTATAAGGTCTGATTGCCGCTAAAATTCCAGCAGGAATCCCGAAGAGGCAAGCGAGGGCAATGGCTGTAACGGCAAGAAGGATGGTATTGGGAAGCCGGGCCCAAACCTCCTGGATGACGGGATGCTGAGTTCGAGCAGAGCGACCCAAATCGAACCTCACTAAACGACCAAGAAAGAGCCCATACTGGACGAGCACGGGCCGATGGAGTCCGAGCTGTTGCCGAATGGTTTCTATCTCTTCGGGGCTCGCCATCTGTCCAGCAAGAACTTGAGCCGGATCTCCTGGTAACATTCGGAGCATGAAAAAAAGGAGAAGAGAGATCCCAAAGAGGACGGGGATAGCCGAAAAAAGACGTTTTAGGACATATTGAAACATAGGAATTACGATTTAGGAATGTGGACGTCTTCTTCAGATCACGAGGCCCGTTTCGGGGAGAAACAGCGAACTATCCAATCACCCATTCACCGAAACGGGCCTCACCACTTTAACCCTCAGACGAAATGTGATTTCTCACTCCATCTTAATATAGGTTGGATAAAATTTTTCGGTACTGGTCACCACCATTCCCTTAATCTTTTTAGAATAGGCAATCACAAACTTTTCTACATGGAGCCAAATCCATGGACAATCATCCCAGACTATCTCCGAAGCCTTCTTCAAAATTTCCAGTCGTTTCTTAGGATCCTGTTCCATTCTTGAGGCGTCCATCAATTTGTCATATTCAGGATTACTATAAAAAGCGGATCCTAACCCTTTGGGAGGATTGACGCTCGAGTGAAACTGACCATAGAGCCCCATGTCTGCATCAAGAATTAATGGCCCCCATCCTAAAAGGAAGACCTCCAATTCGGTCTGATCGAGGGGTTTCGTTAATCCCGCAACATAGGTCGGCCAATCATAGGTTCTGAGCTCGGTCTTTACCCCAATGGCCTGAAGATAAGCCTGAACCGCTTCGGAGACCTGTTTATCGAAAAGATACCGACCCTGAGGGGTTCTCATCTTCACGGTTTGATTGAAATCAAAATTCGCTTTTTTTAGAAGTTCCTTTGCTTTTTCAGGATTATACTCATACTGATGGGCCATCCTGTGATAGCCAAAAAGGATCGGAGAGACAGGTCCATCCATCGGGACTGCCGTATCAAAAAGGATCTTGCTGCAGATGGCCTTCTTATCGACGGCATAATTAAAAGCCTGCCTTACCAGTTTATTCTTCGTAACCCCCTTTTGGCAATTCAATCCCATGAAGATCGTTCTCGTATCCAGCGGCATCTCTACGGTAATATTAGGATCCGCTTTCAAAGAGGCCACATTCGATGGAATCGGTTTATAGCAGACATCGATCTGGCCGGTTCGAAGCATCGTTTCTCGTGTCGCATCATCAGGAATGATTTTGAAGGTCAATCTCTCCACCGTGGGCTTTGGGCCGTAGTAATTTTCGTTTCGCACCAGGACAATCCGATCCCCCTTTACCCATTCCTTTAGCACAAAGGGGCCTGCTCCTACTGGATGTTGGCGAACCTCCTCTCCATATTTTTCTATGGCGGCTGGAGAAATGGGACTGGTGATCGTCAAAGAGAGGGTAGGAGCAAAAGGAGCAAAGGGATATTTGAGTTCGATTTTGAGGGTGGAATCGTCAATCACCTTTACCTCCTTAATCATAGCAATAGCAAAACGGAGAGGAACCCTCATCTTTGGATCAAGGGCTCGGTCAAAGGTCAATTTCACTGCTTTGGCATCGCAGGGAGTCCCATCGCTAAACTTCACTCCTTTTCTGAGATGGATGAGATAGGTCAGGCCATCTTTGGAGACCTCATATTTGGTGGCCAATCGCCCTTCTAATTTTCCATCTGGGGTTTGAAAAAAGAGGGTGTCATGAATTAAATCGCTTATATTCTGCATCAATGTGGTCGTATGTTCCTGAGGATTCAATGTATCCGCATCAATTCCGATCCCAATTCGTAGCTCTTTAATTTGGGCTGGAGTCTGAGAAATGAGGGTCATGACCATCCCCAGGATAAAAAAAGCGAAAACTAAAATTTTAGAACAAATATTTTTTCCCATCTTCTTCCTCCTTTCTTAAACCATTGGATTTAGATTTGGCATTTGAAAAATTGTCCTTCTTTCATAATGGCCAAAATCTTTTCCCTCTCCTGGAGTAACGTGATCTCCTGAAGGGGATCTCCGTCAATGACGACCAGATCGGCTATTTTTCCTTCTTCAATCGTTCCGATTTTTTGTTCCAACCCCAATACTTCAGAGGCGGTTTGGGTGGCGGCGACGATGGCCTCCATCGGGCTCAGTCCTATTTTAACGAGCAACTCCATCTCTTTCAAATTCTTGCCGTGACAGTTAAAGGGAGTGCCTGCATCGGTTCCCATGGCGATGCGGATCCCAGCTCGATAGGCTCTCCGGACACTTTCCCAATGACGTTTAATGACTGCCTTGGATTTCTCAACGGCAAAGGGAGGAACTCCTCTCCTCACCCCTGCCTGAATAATAAAATAGGGAGCACTGAGAGTGGGTATCAGAAAGGTCTTCATCTCTAACATCAACTCGATGGCTTCGTCATCCAGGAAAAATCCATGTTCGATGGAGGTGACCCCTGCCCATAGAGAATTCTTGATCCCTTCTGTGCCTTGGGCATGAGTGGCGGTTCGCCTTCCAGCCTTTCTCGCCTCTTCTACCCCAGCCATCAACTCCTCGAGAGTAAACTGAGTGGCTCCAGGTTCCACCCCCTTCGTCATTACCCCACCCGTTGCCATTAATTTAACGAAATCAACCCCTGCTTTAAGCTGTTCTCGAACCGCTGCCCTCACCTCGTCTACTCCATTGGCTTCCCGCCCAAAGGGCCAACCATGGCCGCCAGTCATACAGACCAATTTCCCACTACAGACCATCCTGGGGCCTATTAGAAGTCCAGATTGAATTCCGTCTCGAAGAGCGAGATCGATATAGTCCTTCCCTCCCATATCCCGAACCGTGGTTATCCCCGCTTCGAGGGTCATTCGAGCATGGTGAGCGGCCTTCAGGGTAATCTGAGGAATAGATTCCTTTAAAATAGATGAGATAGGATCAGGGCTCCCATCCAGACAGAAATGGACATGGGTATCAATCAAACCTGGCAGAATCGTCTTTCCAGAAAGGTCAAAAATGCTCGCCTTCCTTGCTGACGGAACCCTCTTCCCGGATCCAACAAATTTTATCCACCTTCCTTCTACAATGACCATTCCCTTCTCAATGATCTTTCCATTCCCAACAATAATTTTACCATTTCTAAATTGAATAGCCATTGGATTCCTCCCACGGATGGATCCTTCATGGTTCATCCCAATTCATCCCTATTCGTCCCTTAAAAATATTGGATTGTCCCATCGGGATAGAGGGCCACCTTTGCCTCCTTTCCCCACTCGGCTCTCAACAATTCCAGAACTTCTTCCCATGTCTTAACCCAGAGAATATTCGAAACCTTCCCGAAAAAACAAGCCCCTACGTGATCTCTAATAGGGGAAAGAATGATCATCCGCTTCACCTTGGTCGGAAGAGGTTGAGGAAGTCGAAGCCTCCCTTCCCCACATCTTCCAAATTCGCCAAAAAGGTAATGGACCATCTGTCCTGAAGGTTCATTGGCAATGATCACCAGATCTCCTCCTTCTTCTTTTAAAGAAGGAATCCCGATAAAAGGGGCAATGGCGGCCTCGTTCGCTTTCGAAAAGGTGTTCACGACAACAATATCCATCCCCCTGGCAGGAGTGGTAAGATAGACCTCTCTGGCCAATTTCATCCCTTCGTGGTGCTCCTGGAGAGGATCCCCTACAAAGAGGCTCGTGATCTCTCCTCGAAGATTAAGGATGGCGTCAATCTTTAAATCAAGTTTTGCCATTCGGGCCGCTTCTTCCATGTCGAAACGCGGGATGTTTCCATCCATCCTTCCTAATCCCACACATTCAGGATACTTTTGAATGAGACTATGATTATGAGCAATGGAATCGATATGGGCAACCCCGGGAAGGATAATCTTGGCTCCTCCTCCAAAGCCTGAAAAAGAATGGGGAACAATACACCCAATCCCAATTTTTAGATCACAGGCCATCACTTCTTTATTGATTGAAACGGGAGTCCCGTAACTTGTTTTTCCAAGATATTGACAATAATCGAAGGGATGATGATTATAGACGGGAAAACGGTCCAGCACCTCCTGTCCAAGTTTTTTCTTAAAATCGTTGGCGGTGTGAGCCCCGTGGGCACCCAAAGCGGCTATTAAACGAACTTGATTATCTTGGATCTTGGCTTTCTCAAGCTCTCTCAACACAAAAGGAAGGATGTGATAAACGGGGGTCGGTCTGGCCAGATCATCAAATAGAATGACAATCTCCCTCTTCCCTTTAGCCAACTCGTGGAGAGGAGGAGTTCCAATGGGATGGGTAAAAGCTTCCTCCATTTCTCTCCCGTTGAGTCTCCTCTTTTCTCCTCCTTTCATCGGACAGTAGAAGAGAGACCAGGACGAAGGAAATTCTAATTCCATCTCTGTCTTTCCGTACCAGAGAAGTTGAGGAACCTTGACTTTCATACTCTAATGAGGATTAAAGGATTCAAGGGGTCAAGGAGTTATCCAATAAAAAGATCCAAGGAAGGCATGACGAATTTTCTTATTTAAAAAGGGGATCCTTATACCAAAAGGTATTTCTTCCTCACTTCCTCATTCTCCCTTAAATCCTCAATGCTTCCGTGATAACGGATATGCCCGTCATCGATGATATAGCCTCGATCACTAATTCGAAGAGTGGACCTTACATTCTGTTCAGCAATGAGGACTGTTAATCCTTTCTCTCTCAATCTCTTTATTTGATCTTCAAGGGATCGAATCAATAGGGGAGCCAATCCTTCAAAGGGTTCGTCCAGGAGAATAAATTCTGGATTTCCCATCAAAGCACGAGCAATCGCCAGCATCTTCTGTTCCCCGCCGCTCAGGCACCCCCCCTTTCGAGACTCAATGTTTTTTAATTGAGGAAATAATTCATAGACCTTCTCTTTCGTCCATCCTTCCCTTTCCTTAGTTCTTCGAATGGCGATCTCCAAATTTTCTTCTACCGTCAGGTCAGGAAAGATTCTTCGATCATCGGGGATATAGCCAATTCCCTTTCGTGCCAATATATAAGGCTCCAGACCTGTGATATCCTCTCCTTGATATAGAATCCTCCCCTGGGCTGGAGGAGTAAGGCCAATGATACTCTTCATCGTCGTCGTTTTTCCCGCTCCGTTTCTTCCTAAAAGGCAAACGACCTCTCCCCTTTCGACCCTTAACGAGACTCCAAAGAGAATATGGCTCAATCCATAATAGGTGTGAATCCCTTCCACTTCAAGCATATTCCTCTCCCAGATAGGCCTCCTGAACCTCTGGATTGCTCCTGACCTCTTCCGGGGTCCCTTGAATAATCGTCCGCCCATGACGCATCACCATGATTCTTTGGGCGATGGAGAACACGATCTCCATGTCGTGTTCGCAGAACAGGATGGTTAATTCCCGCATTTTAGCCAGTTTTTTAATCAATTCCATCGTTTTCTGCGTCTCCTCAGGAGACATCCCAGCGGTGGGCTCATCCAGAATCAAGAGTTCGGGCTCGTTTCCTAAGGCAATCGCAATCTCGAGGATTTTCTGGTCGCCATGAGAAAGAGACCCTGCGATAAAATTTTCTTTATCCAGTAATCCTACCGTCTCTAAAATCTCCCGTGTTTCCTTCACAGCGATTCGGTCTGCAGGGTGGAAGAGATTGGAGCTTCTTCTCTGATGGGAAAGGACAGCGACTTGAACATTGCCAAAAACGCTAAGCCTTGGAAAGATATTGACGATCTGGAAGGACCGGGTGATCCCTCTTCGACAAATCTCATAAGGGGGTAGAGGAGTGATATCCTCTTCCTTAAAAAAAATCTTTCCACGGTCAGGCTTGAGGAGACCGGTGATAAGATTGAAGAGGGTGGTCTTTCCTGCACCATTTGGACCGATCACCGCGACAATCTCCCCTCTTTCAACCTGAAGATTGGCTCCATTGACTGCCATGAACTCATCAAATGATTTAAAGACCGATTCGACTCGAAGCATCGATCTTCTTTCCCTCCTGTCCTGCCTCTTTCATTGCTGGCTTTATCCATTCTTGAATATATCCCATCACCCCTTCGGGTAAGAAGAAAATGACAAGGATGAGGATGATTCCTAAGATGAGGGTCCAGTATTCCGTATACTTTCCTACGAAAGTACGGAGTGAAATAATGATGGCCGTTCCTAAAACCGGCCCAAAAAAAGTAAACCATCCCCCTAAAAGGCACATGATAAAGATCTCCAGTGAGAGAACCCAGAATAGAAGATCCGCAAATACAGATCGCTCGAGAATCACAAAAAGAACTCCGGCGACTCCGGCAAAAAAAGTGGCAATAACGATGCCAAGAAGTTGGTATCTTCTCACATTGATCCCAACGGCTTCACATCTCTGGGGGTTGTCTCGAATGGCCTGCAACGTCTTCCCGAAAGGGGATTTAAGAATCTTGTGCATTAGAAAAAGTGAAAAGACTAAGATCATCAAAATAAAATAGTAGGAATGATTTAAAGACTGAAGTAAGGAAGGCATTCGAATTCCATGGATCCCATCATCTCCCCCTGTAAAACTATACCATCGATAGACAATCGCCCAGAGTAAAGATCCCAGAGAAATCTGAAGCATCGCAAAATAGAGTCGGGTAAGCCTCACACAAAATCCTCCGATGATAAGCCCGGTCAGAGCGGCGACGATAGGCCCAGTCATAAAACCAATCCAGGTGGGAAGGGAGGTTTTTGTAAGCATCAGAGCAGTGGTATAGGCACCCACTCCATAAAATACCCCGTGATGAAACTGGAACATCCCTCCAAATCCAACAACCATGTTGAGGCTCATCGCCACTAAGGAGGTAACAAAAATGAGGGCCAGGATGTATGTAAAAAATCTCGGGGCAAATGGGGGGACAAGAATGAGAAGGATGAAAATGATCCCAAGAACCCAGAGCCCCTTCAAATGATTCTCTTTCTTTTCCAACTCCAACCCCTCCTTACCACACCGACCTAAGCAATCCTTTGGGTCGAAGGAGCAGAACAATCACCACCGCCATGTAGGGAAAGACGATTGCAAATTGTGGCCAGAAGAGGACTCCAAAAGAATGGGTGACCCCGAAAATGAGAGAGCCCACAAGAGCCCCCCACATATTCCCCAAACCTCCAATGGTCACGATCAAAAAAGCCTCGATAATAAGGGTATGGTCCATCCCCAGGGTGATGCTCACGGTGGGAGCGACGAGGGCTCCTCCTACTCCAGCCAGATAACAACCAATCAGAAAGGCAAAGGCAAACACCCAGCTCACATTAATCCCTAACACTCCTACCATCTCTCGATCCACAGCCGCAGCCCGAGAGATCTTTCCAATTTTGGTTTTGGTCGTGAAAAGCCAGAGGGCAATGCCTACTAATGGACCGATGATAATGAGGAAAAGATTATACCTGGGGAACGAGGCTCCAAGAATAGAAATGGATCCTTTTAATAGTTCAGGGGGAGGAACTGATCGGTACTCGGCTCCCCAGACGATTTTAACGAGATCACCAAGAATAAGGGATACAGAAAAGGTAAATAAAAGTAACATCAAGTGTTCTCTTTGATAGAGATGACAGAACAGAAGCCTCTCGGTCACCAGGCTGACCAAAACGACCAAAAAGGGAGCTAATGCAAGAGCCACCCAGAACCCATAAGTCCCTCCCACCATTTTAGTAATGCTAAAGGTAGCAAAGGCTCCGATCATATAGAGAGAACCATGGGCAATATTGGGGACCCTCAGAACTCCGAGAATAAAACTCAATCCTGCACAGACGATAAAAAGAATCATCGATCGGCTAATGCCGACCAAAAACTGACAGATCATCTCAGCCCATCCTACAGTCATCTTCCTCCCACCCGTTGTGGATTAAACAAGAAAGGGGCATGGATCTTTCTCCCAGAAAGACCCATGCCCTTGATTTCCAATGCTTTACTGTCCCCGTGCCTTCTTAATCTCCTCAATACTTGGCATGACTTCTGAAGCGGGAATCGTAATAATATCCGTAGCGATGAGGAAGGGGTATCCTGCTACCTTTTTGGTGACCCCCATAAACATCGGTAACATGGCCTGATGGTCAAAAGCCCTCATCTCGATCTCTCCAACAGGGCTATCCACCTTCATCCCTTCTAAGGCATCGATGAACTTCTCCCGATCCATTTTACCCGCTTTGGTCAGAGCCTTTGTGATAAATTGAGCAGCAAGGTACCCATATAGAGCTCCCACCTTTGGTTCTCGCCCATAGGCATCCTTAAAGGCTTTTACAAAGGCCTTATTTTTAGGTGTATCAGGATAATAGAAATGGTAGTTCGACGTCCCGATCACTTTTTCAGGGGCTTCTAACCCCAATGGGGCAAGGGTACTATGCTCTGTCGCCGTATGAATAAATATTGGTATTTTTTCTGCGAATCCTGTAGCCTTGGCAAACTTCATGGCATTGACCATGCTAGCCCCACCTGTAGCAAAGATCACCGCATCGGGCTTTGCCGATGAAATAGCTGTCAGATAAGGAGTCAATTCGGGCTCCCCTACCTTCCACCAGGATTGCCCAATGAGTTGAACATCTGGTCTTAATTTCTTGAGATTTCCCCAGACCCCATCTGCCAGGGCATGACCATACTCATAGTCATCCCCTGCAATCCAGTATTTCACATAAGGCCTCTTCGCTAAGCCCGTAGCAGCAGCTTTCCCAATCATCGCGGTATTCTCTGTAACCGAGAAAATATAACGATGCCCCTTTTCACCGGTAATCTTATCGCTTTTCGAAAAAGTGACAATAAAGGGAACCTTCTCTGTTTTGACATATTCTGAAACGGCAAGAGTCCCTGCACTATTGATGGTTCCCATTAAAATATCTACCTTCTCCATCATGATCAATTCCTTTGCCATACTGAGGCAGAGATCCACCTTGAATTTATCATCTCGTGTGGTGAATTCTATCTTTCGGCCAACCACCCCTCCTTTCGCATTTACCTCATCGATCGCCAATTTAAAGGCATCACGGACATCATAAGTATAGGTCGTCGGGGGACCGGAATAGGTATCCACAATGCCTATCTTTATAGGCCCCTGAGCATTGACCCTGAGGGGTAAATATATAATAAGTGAAAGAATGACCATTCCAAGACACACCCAGTTTAAACTAACTATTCGTTTCATGATCCTCACCTCCTAAAGTTATTTCCCTCCCCGAACCCTTCTGATTTCCTCACAGGAGGGCATAATATCCTTACCGCTAAAAGTCACAATGTCCGAAGAGATAACGAAATCATATTGCGCAACCTTTTTGGTCACACCTAAAAACATGGGCAAAACTGCCTGGTGATCACAGGCCCTCATCTCCACCTTTCCCACCGGGGTATCGATCACCATTCCTTCCAAGGCATCAATAAACTTTTCCCGATCTATCGCTCCTGCCTTCTGAAAGGCCTTCGCGATGAAATGGGCAGTAATGAAACCATGGAAGGCAGGAAATCCGGGTGGGTTACCATAGGCATCCTGGAAGGCTTTGACAAAGGCTCGATTGGCCGGAGTATCAGGATAATAAAAATGATAATCCATCGTTCCCATGATCCCTTCAGGGGCTTCTTTTCCCAGCGGTTTGAGAACGGCATGATCGGTGGCCGTATGCATATAAACGGCTACCTTTTCATGAAATCCAGTGGCTTTGCAGGCCTTTAGCGAATTGGTCATGGTCGCTCCACCCCCGCAGACAATGACGGCATCAGGTTTGGCTGCCAGGATAGAAGTGAGGTAGGGAACCAGATCGGGCTCTCCAACCTTCCACCAGGACTGGCCGATGAGCTGCACCTCGGGTTTGAGGGCTTTGAGATTTCGCCAGATTCCATCGGCAATGGCATGGCCATACTCGTAATCATCTCCGGCGATCCAGTATTTGATAAATGGCTTTTTGCTCAAAGCGATCCCTCCCGCCTTGCCTGCCATATAGGTGTTTTCAGCCGTGGAGAAGACATAGCGATGCCCCTTTTCACCCGTGATCTTTTCGCTCTTAGAAATCCAGACAATAAATGGGATCTTCTCTCCCTTTGCATAGTCAGAGACTGCCAGTGAAACAGCGCTATTAATCGTGCCTACGAGAAGATCGACCTTCTCCATCATGACGAGTTCTTTTGCCACGCTCAATCCGATATCCACCTTGAATTTGGTGTCACGAGTAGTGAATTCGATCTTTGAACCCAATACCCCGGCCTTATTAATCTCACTCAAGGCCAGCTTAAACCCATTGAGTGCATCCTGGGCATAAACCGCAGGAGGGCCTGTATAAGGGTCAAGGATTCCTATTTTGATCGGACGTTGCGCCTGAACCCCATGAGGTGAAATAAGAATCAATAAGGCAAAGAGAGAAAGAAATGCTGATAAACCCTTCACGTTAAATTTTTTCATATCCCTCACCTCCCGTTAATTTAATTAATGACCTTATATTCCTAAATGAAAGAG
Source organism: uncultured Syntrophaceae bacterium (assembly GCA_964570075.1). Taxonomy (GTDB): domain Bacteria; phylum Desulfobacterota; class BSN033; order BSN033; family UBA1163; genus CALIBK01. The sequence goes on from CAZMWF010000029.1 coordinate 41,236, forward strand.
TTGTCAACTCCCTTTTTTCTTCATCATCTCGGCAATCAGGTCTATAAATCCTATTGGACGATAACCCGTCATCCCACCGTCCGCAAGAAGGGTGGCCCCATTGATATAACTTGAATCCTCAGAAGCTAAAAACAGAGCAATCTGGACTATCTCTTCCGGGTTCGCGAGTCTTTTTAAAGGAATCTGAGAGGCTAAACCAGAAACCAGCGGCTCTTTTTTGAGAATAGGCGTATTCATTCCTCCTGCCACAATCCCTGGAGCAATGGCATTGACTAAGATATGATAACGGCTCCATTCGTAAGCAAGGACCCGAGTGAGCATGATCACTCCTGCCTTACTGACACAATAGGGCAAAAAACCTTGTTCCCCGAGTATCCCTGCAGCGGAAGCCATATTGATGATCTTCCCTCCCCCTTGTTTCATCATTCTCTTCCCGACGGCCTGAGAGCAAAGGAAGACACCTTTGAGATTCACATCCAGCACTTGATCCCAGCCTTCCTCCCCGATCTTTTCCGCCTCAAGGATAAAGGGATTGACTCCTGCATTGTTGATCAGGATATCGACTCTTCCAAAGGATCGAACCGCCTCTTCAACCATTTGCTCTACATCCCGAGAGAGGGACACATCTCCAGAAACAGCACTCGCTCTTACCCCCAATTCCTCAATCTCTTTAGCCACGGCCTTCGCCTTCTCTATATTTCTTCCATGAATGACCATATCCGATCCTTCTTTGGCAAAGCCAATGGCCAACTCTTTACCCAACCCCCGAGTCGAACCTGTAATCATCGTCACCTTTCCTTTCAGTCTCATTGTCTTACCTCCCGTTTAGGATTTACCTTAAAAAAGCCTTGAGCCGCCTTTCAAACATTCGGTTCAAATCTCTATGATCCTTCGGAGCCCACCCAAAAACCTTCTCCCACACCTCCTGGCTCTCCATACAGAGATAGATAAAAAGACCCGGGTCAACCGCCTGGAGCCATCCAACCATCTTCTGGTAGATCTCCACTCGAATCTCTTTCAGATAACGAAATTTGAAGTCTTTGCCCGGAAATAATTCCCCTAAAAAGATCCGGGTATCTGGAAAACGTTCCTCCACAATTCCTTTCAATTTGGGTGGATATCGAAATCCTCCAAGGCTGATCCAGACCACCCTTTTAGGATCAATCGTTTTAAAAAGAGTGGATATCGTTTCTTTATACTCCCTTTCCCATCCATGATCATAAATGATAGGATCGAAATGAAATCCCAATGGATACCCTCTCTCCTGGCATTTTCGGGCCGCCTCTAATCTCTCTTTTAGAGAAGCGGTTCCCCTTTCTTCCTCCTCGATGACTCGGGAAGGATTGAGAGACCAGGAGACCACGGTTCTCTCTCGGTGATTTAAATGAATGATGGAATCCACATTGGAAGATTTTGTTTTGAGTTCAAGTATTCCCTTTCCCCTCTCCGCAAAAAAAGGGATGAGGATCTGGGAGATGGGAAAGATGGATTCGAGGGCTAAGCTATCGGAGAGTTCTCCTGTTCCGAGGCGTAAAAAATGCTCTTCTTGATTCGATAAAAAAAGGTCAATCTCTTGAAGGAGATCATCCAGATTGGTGTAAAGGGTTAAAAAGGGATTGTTCAGGTATTCCTGGAGGACGCAATAGGAGCAGTCCATCGGACAATTGGTCATGGGATTAATGACATAATACCCACAACAGAGGTGATTGGAAGTTCCCGGACAAGGTTTCAGCCTTCTTCCATAATCATGGGTAATCAACAGATGCCTCTTTCCTACGGTCAGGGGGTCAGGGGAAGAGAGGAATGTTTTTATCAATTCCTTCTTTCCTCGAACCCTCTCCACCGGAAGATGAGAAAGACCTTGAAGAATTTTTTGGGTCAACCCATCCTTCTCCGCCTTCTCATCTATATAGATTCGCTCGATTTGAAAAGGAATCATCTCCTAAGATCTCCGTCCGAACCCTCTTCGATCAACTCCCCAAACTTTTTCTCCTCTGCCAGTTGAGAGAGAAAAGAGAGGGCCTGGCGATACTCTTCTAAGGTGGCAAACCTGAATTCGATTCTCCACTCCTTTTCCTCAAAATGAGGGGAATGGAAAAGAGAAATGTTGGAGGGAAGATTTAAATCCTTCCGTCTCTTCTCAAATGTTCTCTCAAGCCCCATGAGCCGTGGATATCGAAGCTCAAGAAGAACCTTCTTGACCTGCTCTGTCTTTTGAGAAGGGGTAAGTTCCCCTCGAGAGAGAATCCCCTGGAGTTTGGGATGCCGAACAATCTCTCCGACATGGATTCGATCTCGGCGGGAAATCTCATCAAGGAGGTTCAGGATTTCTCTTAAACGACTCTCTCCCAGCTTGAGAGAAGAAAGAAAGGGGAGAAGAACCTTTCGATCCTCCTTGGAAAAGGTAGAAAGTTTTCGGACATTGGTTCGGGAGACCTCCTCTTTTAATACGTATTCCTTCACTTCCTCCTCCATCTGGGCCAAGGAGAGATAGGTTCCCAATATCTTCTCATTGGGCTCTAAGGAGAGAAGGGGAAGATAGGTGCGAATCACCTCGGAGGGCTCTATCTTAAACTGATGGATGAATTTATGAATCACAATTGCCTTCTCTACAGAATTAAATCCCCGAGTGGTCAGATTCTCCTCAATAGAAATCTCAAATAATTGGAGGTCCTCCTTTTCCTCTGCCAGGAGGATGGCAGAAACATCCGGCCAACCGAATTCCCTTACCACCCACAACCTTCTAAACCCGCAAACAATCTGGTACCCTCCCGGTTTTCTCCTCAACAGAACGGGTTGGATCAATCCAATCTTCCCGATGGAGGTTCGGAGCCTCTCGAGCTCGGGTCTAAAATTGACGGAAAAGGTCTCATCTGAAAAATCGATCTCTTTGAGCGAAATCCTCTGGACCGATTTCATATCTCTATTCCGTATCGCCTCATGACTTCCTGGTAATATCTCCCCTCCAGCTCATTTCCTCTCTTGAGAAATCCTTTGGAAAGAATCTGGCACTTCTTTTTCATTTCCGAGAGGACCATCTCTCTCTCCTGCTCCTTCAGAGGATATTCTGAAAGGAGTTTTTCTAAGGCGATGACCCGATAGCGATCATTTCCCCAGGAACGATGGGAAAGCTGATCCGGGTGTCCCCCTCTCTTGATGATCAATTTTTTATTGATAAAAAAGATGGGAAATCGAACCGATACCCTGAGCCAAAAATCGTAATCCTCACAGACAGGGAGGGCCTCATCAAAAAGTCCCACTTTTTGGAAGAGGGACCTTCGCATCATCGCGGAGGAAGGACTGATAATGCACAGGGGAAGGCATTTTTCAAAGATCCAGCCCGAATATTTTGAATGCTTCTTCATCGGATTAACCCTTTTCCCCTTACGAATCCAGATCTCATCGGTATAACAGAGCAGGAATTGAGGGTTTTCATCTAAAAAGTTGACCTGAATCCTAAGCTTTCCCTTTACCCAGAGATCATCCGAATCCAGGAAGGCAATATATTTCCCCCGGGAGTGAAGGATCCCCGTGTTTCTGGCTGCGCTTACCCCACGATTATGGGCATGCTCGATGAGTCTGACCCTTCCCCCATATTTTCTTATGACCTCTGCTGTCCCATCGGTGGAGCCATCATCCACGACAATCAATTCAAAATCTTCGAAGTCTTGAGCAAGGACGGACTCCACCGCTTCCTGGACCATGGGAAGACGATTATAGGTAGGAATGATCACGGAAACCTTCGGTTTCACTTTATATAAAACCATAAAGGGCACAGAGTGAAGAAAATGGAGCGAAGCGCTATGCCCTATCCTCCATACCCTATACTTCTACATTTTAAGGATTAGGCAACCCTTCGGGTTCTTTTCTTAAGGCGAGCGATTCGTTTTTTCAGGATCTCCGCCATCTTCCAATTTCTCTGTTGAATCCATTCTTCCCTTTTCGCTCTGAGTTCTTTTATCCTCTTTTTCAATTCCCCGGCTGTGATCTTCGTTTTCTCTTTTCTGGGCTTTTCTTCCGGTTCAGGGAGTCCTTTGGCAGCCCGAATGGCCTTGAGCAGTTCTTCCTTCTTCATCGCGTGGACCCCTTGAATCCCTGGCAATCCCAGAGCCATCTCTCTCAATTCCTTCGCGGTCATCTTCTCTAAGGGTTTCTCTTTCTTCTCCATCCTTTCCCCTCCTCATAGATGGTCTTTAGGGAGCCCCTGGGCAAGGCCCGTCTCCTTCTCCGCAGGTGGATAAATCAAACCTCCCTTTCACAAAGAACAAATTCCAAATTCTATCCCTATATCAAATTCCCCTTTCTCTTTCAAATTTAATGGCCAGAGAAGAAGGAGACAAGACCCCTGAAATACCCTCTCAAATCCGCTTTCAGAAAGAGAAACGGTCTCAATAGGAAATCTCCATAGGGTGGAGGATCGATCCACCCCTAAGAAGAGTTTAAACCCTGTCCATTCATCGACTAAATAAATTTTTGTAACCCCTTTGATTTCTCCACTACTGGCCAGTCTCCGATCCTCCAGGTGATGACCAGGGATCTCATAATATCGATCCGGGGCTTCTCCGGCCAAGAGGTTGATATTGAACTCGATACCAAAAACGGTCTCGATTCGGGCCTCCTGTTGG
>CAZMWF010000030.1:0-3247 GCA_964570075.1 uncultured Syntrophaceae bacterium
CTCATTCCTCAGCCTCTTCAGCCAGTTGTCGAGTGACTTCTAAAAATCTCCTTATCTTTGGATCTTTAAACTTCCGATTGAAGAGGATTGGTGTCCAAGTCCCACAGATTGCCCTGAAATCACAGGATCGGTATTTACAACCCTGATCGTCCGGTACGGCAATGAAAATCCCATTTTCCATTCCACGGGCAAGAGTTTCAAGGATCTCCTGAAGTTCATCTTCTTTCTCAATCAATTTGGACTCTTCAAATTGGACTCGTTTTCTTTCTCTCAGGAAATAGTATTCCGCGATCTCAACCCGAATCCCTTCATAGAGAGGCTTGAGGAGTTGCCTGGCCGCATAGAGATAGAGAGGCAATTGGAGTGTCTTTCCACCCTGGAAATCATTGGGTTTGACTGTTACTCTACCGGTTTTGTAATCCCTCACACGCGCTTTTTTCCCATCCCTCGTCAAATCGATTCGGTCAATCCTGCCCCGTAAATGGATGATCTCTCCTTTGATGGGAAGAGAGAGAGGCTCTTCGGTTGAAATTTCACTTTCCTGAGAATCGAAGGCCCTCATCCCATATCGGACCTCAAAATAGGCCGGCAGGTACTCCCTCTCCTGGAGTTCTTCGTTAAAAAAGTCCTTCAATTGTTCCATCATCTCTCTCTTTTCCACTTCCCAGAACATCGGGTAACCTATGACTCCGGTCTCTTCAAATTCTAAAAATTTCTTTCCCGCTATCTCGATGAGCCTTTTCAAATCTTCAGGAATGAATTGGAACGATCTCCCTCTCTCCTTTTTCAGTTCTGTAAAAAAGGTATAGAGGATATCGTGAACCAATTTTCCTCGGTCTAAGGGGCTGATCATGACTGCTTTCTCAGGTTCGGTCAGAGCTTCGATCCCGAGAATCCCACTCAAAAAATATTGAAAAGGACAGGAGGCATAGGTTTCAAGCCGTGTTGGAGAGATGCTTCGTTTAAGGATCGAATAGTGATCTCGTAAAATCTGTCGGGACTCTTCCGAATCGAGAAACCCATCATAATGGGTAAATCCCCTCTTTCCCCAACGGGAATATTCCAGTCGAAGACTTTTTCCAAAGAAGGGGGAGAGTTCCCGTAAATAGAGCAATTGTTCGGCATTCTTGGTCGATAGCTTTTCCTGCCCGATGGACAGATCGAACTCCACTTCGTCAATGGCCTCCTCCGGTCTTTTTGTTGCAATCTCAGAGAGAGGGATTCGACGAAACCTCGAAAATGCCTCGATCTGATTAAAATCGACGCTCCTTCCCGTGAGTGCCTTGATCAAGGAAAGGAGGAATGATGAAGGGAGACGTTCTTTACCCGTTTCGGTCTCAATCCGGGGATAGCTGAGGATCAACTTGTCTCGGGCAGAACCTACGGCCAGGCGAAAGAGGAGGCGTTCTTCACGGAGCCTTCCCTCCGCCTTTAATGGGAGGGGTTCGTTCTTTCTCCCACTCAGAAAACGATTAAGGGCCATTCTTTCCTGATCGAGCAGGATGGCATCCTGACGAATAAGGGGTGGAAACGATTTTTCTACCATTCCAGGAAGAATGACCATTTTAAAGGGAACCCCACGGGCTGCCATCAGATGGACAATCGTCGGCCCCTTTCGCTGAAATCTTCCATGAGGAATCACCCTTTCCTCCAAGATCTGATTGACCAGTCGTAAAAAATCTTCTTGGGAGGGCGTAATCCTTAAACCATCCAGTTCAGAAAGGCTTCTGATTGTTTGTTTTACAAGGAGGCTTTCTTCATCCTCCTCGACGAGTTCATCAAAGGTGTGGATCAAGGCCTCTATCTTTAGTCTCCAGGTATTGGCTCCTATCACTTGACGGGCGAAGCGAAAAAGTTTTTGGACGAATTGAATCAACTGATCAAGGCTCGAGAGATCCTCTCTATGGAAACGCCCCCTCCCTTCCTCTTCTTCCTCCGAGTCAAGCCTCTTTAACCCATCCAGCTTGAGCCTCTGGAGTCTCTCCGTCCATTCCTCTTCTCCTTCGACAATTCCTGCCCTTATGGAGATGGCATCCCATCGGGCAAGGTTCTTTTCGAAACCCCTTTCATTTGATAATGGTTCCTTTCGCAATTTTGCAAAGGTAGTAAATTCCATTACGGATGACCTTGAAAAATTCTGATGGATCACACTTAGGAGGAGCTTCAAGCTTCGTCCTGCCCGCGTCTCAACGAGTGGGATTCCTTCCCGGATATAGGGATCGATTCCAAGAGAGTGAAAGGTTTCTCTGAAGAGTCGACTGTATTCTTCCGGGGTTCTGAGTAAAATCCCTATTTCATGAAAAGGAATGCCCTCTTTCGCCGATTCCTGAAGAATAGCCCTGACCAATTCCCGAACTTCTCTGGCCTCCCCTGGAGCAGAGATCACCTCAATCCCTTTGGGCTCATACTCTAAGGGCTTAGGCTCGCCAAAGAGATGGGAGGAGAGGTGATCAAGGGATTGGGAACGAACAGGAATGGCTGGCCAGGCGGGTTCAATCTCTTTAAACCCTGCTTCTTTGAGCCATGCGAAGATTGGTTTCACATATTCAAAAGCAGAAGTTGGCTCATAGGGAAGAAAGGCGGTGGTCTCTTTCAGGGTAAAACAGGCTCGAAGGAGCCTTTTTTGCGCTGTATTAAAATCGTAAAATCCATAAATCAGTATCTTTGGCGTCTGTTTTAAAAATAGGAACTCCTCTACCCATTGAGTGGCATAAACCATCAGGTCCGACTGGTCATACCCCGTAATCGCTTCGAGCCTTTCTTGATATCCTTTCCAGAGTTTGAGCAAGTCTCTCAATTTAGAAAGATGGACCTGCTTTGAGAATTTGGTGTCAGAAAGAAACCTCTCAAGATCATCCGGCAAGAGGCAACCATCCTTGAGATCCTTGATCGTCGCCGATATCGCCTTATGGAATCCTGGACGGTCGGCAATGTCACGAAAATAGAATTCCTCTGTTTTGGCAGCCAAGGATTTGGCAAGATCTTCTACGATCAGTTCATCTGCATAAGGAGGAAGTTCTCTTTTCCCCTGAGCCAGAAAATTGGGAGCGCTGATCTCCCTGGCAAACTCTTCCAGTGTCCAGAATCGAAGATTGAAATGGGAAAGACCCTCTTCTGCAAGGAGACGCCGCAGGTGAAGTCCCAGGAGTTTTGATGAGACGAGGATCAGAAGGGGCTCGAAGGATTCACGCTCTCTGATGGCTTTAACTTCCCTGACAAACGATGCCTCCAGTCGAGGATAGTCAGC
>CAZMWF010000031.1:0-4033 GCA_964570075.1 uncultured Syntrophaceae bacterium
CCCCTTCTAAACTTCCAAACACGATGGCCTCCAATCCCTTCTGAATTTCTTTCCAAATGTCCATCTCATCTACACTGATCAGATCACTGTAACCTGTCCGAGATCCTCCGGCAGGGGTAGAAACCACTTGTCCGACAGTCGATGCGGTCTGAAGCCCTCCTCCTGTACTGGCATAGATCTCCCTCTTCCCGCTTCTTCGTGTAGCCATATAGTTGATGGTGAATAGTCGAGTCTCCATCTGAGGTCTTGTGATATGAATGAATTTCCCTTCGATACGGTAGGTCCATCCCAAAGGCGTAAGAATGGCTTCGAGAGCCTCTTTTAGGGTGACTCGCTTTAAATCGATAGTCACTTTTCCCTTAAGTTCTGGATCCATGACCATATTGTATTCGCTTTCCTTTGAGAAGGCTAAAAGGATGTCCCGAACTTCTGTATCCCGAGCCGAGAAGGAATAGAGTTTCTCAGGGACAGGTTTTATTTCTTCCTTTTTGGGAATCATGATCTCGACGAGCTTTTCCTCTGGAGGGGGAGGGGCTTTTTTGATCTCCCCTACCTGGGAGGGTAACTTTGCTCGCTCTTTGGTAGGGGCTGTGGCACACCCCAGAGCCAAAAACAGACAGAATATCAAAATCATCCATCCTTTCATTTTCATTTCGTTCCTCCTTTTTCCCCGTTTCCTCTTTTTATAGAAGGAAGGATAGGGGTTTCTTCGGTGATTAATTTTACAGGATTCTGATCTAAGTAAAGCGTTCTCGTTTGGTCCCCTTTCGTTAGGATAACCTTATCGGGCTGAATTTCTAAGACCCTTTCTCCAAAGATCACGTCTCCCTCCTGGACGATGAATTGGTTAATCGTCGCAAGTCTAAGAGAATCACTCATTAATACAGCTTTAAGCTTCAAAGGATCCTCTTTAGATTCAATTTTTTGGGAAGATTCCTCTTGAATGGAGGGGGTCGTAGGCTTTGGTTTAATCCCTTGTAAGGATTCACGAGAACGGGGATAAACCCCATAGGGAAGAGCAAAAGGATCTTTTTTCCCTTTCTCGATGACCGGTTTTTTCAAAGATTGCGAAAAACTTTCTCCACGAAGGAGAAGGATTCCCGAACACAGGGTAAAAATTAGAATCCATTTAAAGTCGGTTTTCATTCTTTCTCCTTTGAAGTAACCATTAAATTTAGGCTCATCTTTACGTTCAGTAAAGGACTTTCTTCTTCCTGCCTTTCCACCTGAAGACGCTGAAGGCGAACCATAAAAGGAAGCTCTTCAATCCCTTTGAGGTAACTTCTTAACTTGGGGTAGGTGGATTGGAAGACCATTTTTACATTCACTTTTCGATAAGGAGGAGAGAGCTCTTTTTTTCCATCCTCCTGGGAAGACGGGTTTTCTTCGATCGGAATAATGGAGAGGATCCTCATCTGAGCAGGGTCACTCTCTCTGGCCAGATGTTTCAGAAAGGCCCTAAATTCTTCTCCTCGAAGGATTTTTTCGTTTAGACTCTGGAGTTCCTTTTCAAGACGTTCCACCTCTGCCCGGATCTCTTCGAGCCCTTTACTGTAAAGGTTCCATTCATGAAGCTGGGTTTCTATCGATCTCATCTCTTCTTTAAGAGCCAGAATCTTCCTACTCCTCTGAAAATAATAGAGCCGATCAAAGAGGAGGATGGCTACCGCAATACAAGCAAAAATAAGAAGCATCTTTTCTCTACTTTTTAGTTTCATTTAAACGCATTCCCCCTTTGGGATGGATTGCAAGATGACAAAGAATTTCAAAGGCAGAAGCCTTTTGGTTGAAGGACTTATTCTCTTCGGCAGAAATCAGTCTTATATGGTTAAATAAAGTCGAACGTTCGAGTCTCTCAATCAATTGGGCTAAGGTTTGGAGGGACTGAACATCATTTCCAAACACAAACCCCGAGAGACGAAGCAGAGGGGTCGGTGTCAATTGACCCTCCTTTTGAGGAGAGTTTTCCTCGGTTTGAATTTCAAGAAGATGGAGGGTGACCTGATTGGGTAGGATTTCGCTGATTTCTTTCAGGATTTCTTGATAAGAGAAAGAGGATTCTACAGTAGTAGGAAAGAAGGATCGCTCCTCCCGTATTTTGGCCTCTCTTTGTTTCAAGAGCAGAAGGCTTGTCTTTATATTTTCAAGCTCCTTAATCTTTGCCATCTTCTCATCCCGTTGTTGCCCGAGCCTCCTCAATTGAATCTCCGTATTGGTGATCAGGATAAAAAAGATAAGTGAAGCCACAAAAGCAGCCATAAGAGGAGTTCTCTTTTTCAGTTGGTTCCTCGAGAAGAAGGGTTCCTTGACCGAAAGAAATTCAATGGAAATGGGTTTTGAAAAAGTAGCCCCGATTGCAGGAGCAAAACTTTCTCCTAAAGAAAGGAGGTCTTGATCCATCTTTTCTGAGTCATAAAGGAGCCCTTGAAGGGGATTGAAAGGTTCTATTCTAAGCCGTAATTCTTCCTCGAAGTAAGGAATGATATTCTTCAGGTGTGCCCCGCCCCCGGTGAGGAGGATCTTATCGATTTTTTCAACAATGAACTGGTTTCGATAAAATTCGATAGAACGGCCTATTTCACTGACCAATCTCTCAAAGGCAGGCCTCATGACAAAGGATTCTTTAGCCATGGCTGGAGACTCGACAGGAGATTTTCTCAGAGCAATTCCGATTTCTTTTTTGATCTTTTCTGCTTGCTCATAGGTCAGTCCTAAAATTTCATCGAGAAGTGTTTGGGTGATATCCTTTCCCCCGGGACTGATCACTCGGTTAAATACCAAAATCCCGTTTTCGAAAAGGTAGAGGTGAGTCTTCTCAGCTCCCAAATCAATGAGAGCAATCCTTTCCTCTCCTTTCAGTCGGCCCAGGTTTATCATTGCATTCCAAAGGGATATAGGAGTCGCTTCGACATGAATGGCCTCCAGCCCTGCTTCTCTGACGATGCTCAAATTTCGTTCAATCCTTTCTTTGGGACAAGCGATCGTCAAGAGTTCGACCTTTTTTACCTCTTCTTCCATCAATTCTCGAAGGATGTGAAAATCAATCTGTGTAGTTTCGATAGGAAAGGGGAGTTGTTCCTTCATCTCCCAAGAAATGGCCTCTTTCAGTTCATCATTCGGAATGGAAGGGAGGGTGATTCTTCGAATTTGGAGATCAGGGCAGGAGAAGGTTAGATTCACTTTTTTTGTTTTGAGCCCCATCTCCTCAGCAAGGCCTTTCAGGAGATAAGCCATAGTCGGAATGTCCCCTAGGTCGATATTCAATGGGATCTCCTTCATTCCTAATTGAGTTAGAAGAGGCCCTTTGGAAGTCTTTTTTAAAACGACCATTTTTATGGTATGGGAACCCATATCAAGACCAACTATCTCTTTCATCTTCATCCTCACGATTTGAACCATTCCTTCTTTTGGAAGAAACATTGGTAATTAACATTCTGGGAGCCCATCTCCCTCTGGATCAAGGTTAAAAATAAAACTCTCTCCGTTAGGAGTATAAAAAGTGATGATTAAACTTCTTAGATTTGTTACAATTCTTGTAAACACTACGGAGATACGAACAGATTGACCCGAATTTATAATATATTGGAACGGAGGGATATTGAAATAGGATGGTGCCCCACCATTGGAGTAATTTCCTTCAAATATTGGTCTTCCTTCTATAGAAATAGAAGCGATGTGCCTTGTTGGAGGATCTTGAACCCAAGTGGATTGAAATGAATTTAGTGTAATGGAGGAGGGACTGATATTTTTAATATAGAAATTGACGAGAGTAACCGTCTGTTTTCCGATGAGGCTGGTCGTTTGGCATGGGAAGGGGCGATCAGGATCCAGGATGAGAGCTCCAGAACTTACAAATTGAGTAAAATTGGAAATCAGGATCCTTCTCTGACCCATATTTTGAACCTCCCCTATGGAGGTCAGTCTGTCAGATGAACTTTCATAGGAAAGGATAAACCTTCCATTTCCAAGATTCCTCGTTAGTCCATTAAGATTGTTGAGCTGGGCAGGAGTTCTCCATCCCCTATCAGAAGCA
>CAZMWF010000032.1:0-23694 GCA_964570075.1 uncultured Syntrophaceae bacterium
ACCCTGTTCGATTGAGATTTTTTTTGGGTAAGGGCCCATCCTCGATAAAGGATGAAGCCTGCCAAAAGGATGAGAAACGTCACAATGAGCCATCTAAGGTTTCTCTGAAATTGGATCACGTTCCCTGTTCCCAAGAGGCTAAATAGGCCTTCTGCTCCGGAGTTAATGGATCGATCTCGATTCCCATGGAGTGGAGTTTCATCCGGGCGATGGCTTGATCGATCTCCTCAGGCACAGGATAGACCCTCCTTTCCAGTTCTTGATGATATTTGACCAGATACTCCAGAGAGAGGGCCTGATTGGCAAAACTCATGTCCATGACACTTGAAGGGTGGCCTTCGGCAGAGGCGAGGTTGACCAATCTCCCTTCGCCCAGTAGATAAATCCTTCGACCATTCTCGAGAAGGTATTCCTCGACAAACTCACGGATCGTCTTCCGAGAGACGGCCGCTTCTTCCAGTCCCTTTAAGTCCAGCTCCACATTGAAGTGACCTGAATTGGCGACAATCGCCCCGTCCTTCATCTTCAAGAAATGTTCTTTCCGGATGACATGGATATTTCCAGACACGGTACAGAAGATATCCCCTAATTCGGCTGCCTGATCCAGAGGCATGACCCGATACCCATCCATCACCGCCTCTAAGGCCTTTAAGGGATTGACTTCCGTAACGATCACATTGGCCCCCATTCCTTTTGCCCTGAGGGCCAAACCCTTTCCACACCAACCGTATCCCGCCACCACAAAGACCGCTCCGGCAAGGAGTCGATTGGTGGCTCGAAGAATTCCATCGATGGTGGACTGTCCGGTGCCATAGCGATTATCGAAGAAGTGTTTCGTCTGGGCATCATTGACGGCAATGATGGGAAATTTGAGGACTCCACTCTTTTCCATAGAACGAAGCCGGATCACTCCGGTAGTCGTCTCCTCCGTTCCCCCCAGGACTCCCTGAAGGATCCCCTCTCTCTCTGAATGGGAGAGCCCTTCTGCCCAGGTTCGTAAGGAAGGCGAAAGTTCCTCCCATTTCTTCAAGGCGAGAAAATGGAGGGAAGAAACCAGATCCGCTCCATCATCCATCGTGAGATTGGGAGAGAAGGCCAGGACCTTCTGAATATGATGGTAATAGGTGAGACTATCCTCCCCTCTAATGGCAAAGACAGGAATCTCAAGCCCCTTCACGAGATAGGCAGCGACGTCATCCTGTGTGCTTAAAGGATTAGAGGCACAGAGGGAAACGGCTGCCCCTCCGGCTCGAAGGGTTTTCATTAAGACCGCCGTCTCGGTGGTGACATGAAGACAGGCTGAGACTCGAAATCCCTTCAAAGGTTTCTCTTTTTCGAATCGATCTCGAATAAGCCTAAGAACGGGCATCGCCATCTCAGCCCACTCGACTCGAAGTCTCCCCTTTTCAGACAGGGAAGGATCTTTAATGTCGTAATCCATCGTTCTCCTCGATTTAGAGTCCTGCTGCCCTTCTGAACTCTTCTGCCCGGTGGGTGCTTTCCCAAGTAAACTCTGGCTCATTTCGGCCGAAGTGTCCATAACAGGCGGTTTTCTTATAGATAGGCCTTAAAAGGTCCAGATACTTAATAATCGCCTTGGGGCGTAAATCAAAAAGCTCCATGATGAGCTCAGCAATCCTATCCGGGGGAATCTTCGAGGTCCCTGAGGTATCGACCATTAAGGATACCGGCTCTGCCCTTCCAATGGTATAGGCAATCTGAACTTCACATTTTTCTGCCAAACCGGCTGCCACCACATTCTTGGCGATATGTCTGGCCATATAAGAGGCGCTGCGATCCATCTTGGAAGGATCCTTCCCGGAGAAACATCCTCCCCCATGGCTTCCCACTCCCCCATAGGTATCGACAATGATCTTTCTTCCCGTCAAACCACAGTCCGCTTTTGGACCTCCCTGAACAAATCGACCTGTCGTATTGATATAGTATTTTGTATTTTTGTCTCTCATTTCTTCGGGAATCACCTTAAAGATGACCTCTTCTTTGATGGCCTCCTGAAGCGTCGCATAGGAGACACTCTCCGAATGTTGAGCAGCGATGACCACGGAGTCGACTCGAACGGGCTTTCCATTGATGTATTGGATGGTGACCTGAGATTTCCCATCAGGCCTCAGGAAGTCGAGGATCCTCTTCTTTCGCACCTCGGCTAAACGACGGGTCAGCCGATGGGCAAAGATAATGGGCATAGGCATCAATTCCGGAGTTTCGGTGCAGGCGTAACCAAACATGAGTCCCTGATCTCCTGCCCCTTGCTCGTGATCTTCCCTCTCCTCCACCCCTAATCGAATGTCCGGGGACTGTTCATCAATGGAGGTCAAGACGGCGCAGGTCTCCCAATCGAATCCCATCGAAGAGTCATTGTATCCAATCTCCCGAATCGTCTCTCTCACAATGGCCGGCATATGAACGTAACAGGAGGTCGTGATCTCCCCTGCAATAATCGCCATCCCAGTGGTCACCATCGTCTCACAGGCAACCCTTGCCATTGGGTCCTGGGCGATGATCGCATCCAGGATGGCGTCCGAGATCTGATCCGCTATTTTATCCGGGTGCCCCTCGGTCACTGATTCTGATGTAAAAAGAAAATTGGTCATGGACATGGTTCTGTTCCTCCTTTTTTGATCCCCCTCATCCACTCTTTAAAAATGGCTTTTTGAAGAGTTAAGAGAAGGGGAAGGTTTTTTTATATCCTCACCTCTTCAGGGAAGAAGGTTCTCAGTTCGTCCGGAAATCGTTCCTTTACCCATCCCCGAAGATAGCGTTTAATTTCCAATGCCGTCGAGAACCGGAATAATTTTTCAACCAGTCCCTTTATCTCCTCATACCTCACCATCCGGAGAATCTTCTTTACCTTCGGAATGGAGCTCGGATTCATACTAAACTCCTCCAATCCCATTCCCAGTAATATTAATACATGGAGAGGATCGGCGGCCATCTCTCCGCAGATGGCAATCGGGATTCCTGCTTGATGGGCTGACTGAACAACCATTCGAACAATCCTCAAGATGGCGGGGTGGAGGGGCTCATAGAGATAGGAGACATGCTCATTGATTCGATCGACAGCCAAGGCATACTGGATGAGATCATTCGTCCCAATACTGAAAAAGTCAACCTCCCGGGCTAAGAGGTCCGAGGTCACCGAGGCGGAAGGAATTTCGATCATGGCACCGATTGAGATGTCTCGATCGAAGGGAATCCTCGCGCGAGCGAGTCCTTTCTTGACCTCTTCGAGGATCGCCTTTGCTTTCCGGATCTCCTCGATCCCGGAAATCATCGGGAAAAGGATTCGGATCTTCCCGTAAGGACTTGCCCGCAATATCCCTCTGAGCTGGGTCTTAAAGATTTCGGTCTCTTTGATGCTAAAGCGGATGGCCCGAAGTCCCATGGCCGGATTGGTCTCATTGCCTTTCGAATAATCGGGTAGAAATTTATCTCCTCCGATATCCAATGTGCGAATGGTTGCTGGAGCAGGATAAATGCTTTCAGCCAACTTTCGATAGGTCTGATAGTGTTCTTCTTCTGTAGGGAGATCTTTCCGATTCAAATAGAGGATCTCAGTCCGAAAAAGGCCAATCCCTTCTGCCCCATGGCTTTTAGCTGAAGAGAGCTCCTCTAACATCTCGATATTGGCCTGGAGGCGTACCCGGATTCCATCCTTCGTTTCTGCAGGAAGGGGAGCGTACTTCAAAGATTCACGCTCCAAGAATCGGATCCTTTTTTTCCTCTCGATAAAGGATCGAGAGACTTCTTCGGTGGGATTGATGACGACATCCCCGCTCTCTCCATCGATGAGGAGGAGATCTCCTCCATGGATGAGGGAGGTAGCCACTTCAAGACCCACCACGGCAGGGATTCCTAAGGAACGGGATAGGATGGCGGTATGGGAAACCCTTCCACCGATATCCGTCACAAACCCTGCGACATGGTTGAGATCCATCTGAAGGGTATCTGCGGGTGAGAGATCATGAGCCACGATGATGACCTTTCCTTTGATTTTTGTGATGTCATCGTGTTTCTTTCCCATTAAGTTCCTAAAGATCCTGGCCGTGACATAGTGGAGATCGCTCCGCCTCTCTCGAAGATACTCATCTTCGATGGCCTTAAAAGCAGAGTCGAGTTTTTCAAGCGTGAGATCTAAGGCCCATTCCGAATTCACCTTCCGCTTTCGAATATGATCAATCGTATTCTGGATAAGCATTTGATCATCCAGGATCATCAGGTGGACATCGAGGATAAAGGCATGTTGCCTGACCTCCGGAGAGAGAATCTTCTCCTTGATTTCCCGAAGTTGCCTTTTGGACTCTTCAATCGCTTTGAGGAATCGCTGAACCTCTTCCTCGACCTGCGAGGGGTTAATCCGTTTCTGAGGGAGGCGAACCTGATACCGTTCCACCAGATAGGCCCTTCCAGAAACGATTCCAGAAGAGGCTCCAATCCCTCGAATAAATTTATTGACCTGTTCCTGTCGAAATACCTTCATTCTTCTCCAAATTTGTTTTCAATCAGTTTCCCTAAGGATTGGATCGCCTCGACCGCATCTTTCCCTTCTGCCTTTAGAGTGATCTTGGATCCCTTGGCTGCGGCCAGCATGAGAATGCCCATGATAGACTTCCCATTGACTTCGATCCCATCTTTCTCAATGATGATCTCAGAAGAAAATCGATTCGCTGTCTTGACCAAAAGGGCAGCCGCCCTTGCGTGAAGGCCTAATCGATTCTTAATCGTGAATGTTTGGACTTCCATCCCTTCTCTAAGAAAGATCCCTTTTGACGGTTCTCAGAGGACTCCGATCTCATTCTTTCTTCTTCTCCACCTTTTTCTTGAGGACCTCGCTCGCTAAATTGATATTCTTCTGGCCGTAGTCGGTGATAAAAGCAGCCAGCGATTCAAGGTCCATGTCGTCTTGATAGGTAGCCAATTTCAATAACATAGGAAGGTTGACCCCAGTAATCACCTCGATTCTTTTCTCTTCGAGGAAGGAGAGACTGATATTGGAAGGGGTTCCTCCATACATATCGGTAAGGATGAGGACTCCCCCTCCGCTTTCGACCTTTCGAATGGCCGCAATAATCTTTTCCCTGATCTCTTCGGTGTCCTCTTTAGGGTCGATCGAGACCGATTGAAAATTTTTCAGCTCCTCTCCCACGACGAGCTGAGCCGCTGCAATGAGTTCCTCTCCTAATCGACAGTGTGTCACCACTACGACACCCACCATTTTCTTTTATCCCTTCTCCGCATCGCGGTGTCGCACAGAGAGAGAGATACCCTTCCCGGTCCATTCCTTTTGAAGGATCTCTGCAAGCCGTTCCACGATCACCATCGATCGGTGTCTCCCACCTGTGCACCCAATGGCTATCGTTAAATGGGTCTTCCCTTCCTTTAAATAGAGGGGAAGGAGAAACTGGATCAATCCATGGACTCGATGGATAAACTCTTGACTCTCTTCCCATTGAAGGACATATCGCACGATTTTCGGATCATCCCCTTTTAATCGTTTGAGTTCCTCCACAAAATAGGGATTGGGTAAACATCGAGCATCGAAAACCAGATCCGCCTCAAAGGGAATCCCATAGCTATAACCAAAAGAAAGAAGGGTGAGGATCATCTGGTTCGCCGTCCATTCCCTCTGAGCATAAGCCTGAATCCTTTCCTTTAACTGATGGATATTGAAAGAGGAGGTATCGATCACCTCATTGGCCATCTCTCGAAGTCCTTGAAGCCCCTTCCTTTCCAATCGAATCCCTTCCAGAATGGGGCCTCCAAAGGCTAAGGGATGCTGTCGCCGGGTCTCGCTGAAACGTCTGGTGAGAATGGGGTCCGAGGCCTCTAAAAAGAGAATTTCGATGGGATAGCCTTCTTCTCTCAGTCGTTGAATGGTCCTTCTGGAATCCTCAAAGAAATTCTCTATCTCCTCCTCCTGTCCTCTCTCCTTGGAAATGCCCGAGGAGGGAAAGGACGAGGCACTTCGAATATCCTCGACGACCGCCACCCTTGAAATTCTTCCACCCGATTCTTCACAGAGTTCGAGGAATTTGGGGAGAAGAGGGATAGGAAGATTATCGACGCAATAGAAACCGACGTCCTCTAAGGCTTTAATGGCCGTCGTTTTTCCAGATCCGGATAGGCCGCTGATCAGAATGATTCGAAGAAGTTTCACTCCACCTCACCTTCGGGCTCCCTTTTCTTCCCTTTTCGCTCCTCCATGGTCTGCAAGAGTTTCTTCTCAAACTCTAAGGCAGAATGGTACCCCATGGTTTTAAGAAGATGGTTTCTTGCCGCCACCTCGATGATCGTGGTTAAATTTCGAGCGGGGGTCACTGGGATTCGGAGCATGGGAAGGCTCACCCCTAAGATCGTATATTTTTCCTCCTCAAAACCCAGACGATCATGTTCCTGGTCGTTTTCCCAATCAATCAATTCTAACACTAAATCAATCTTTTTTCTTTCTCGGATGGCTTCCACACCAAAAAGACTCCGGATATTGATAATGCCTAACCCTCGTATCTCCATGTGATGCTGGATGACCTCAAATCCACTACCGATGAGGGTCGTCGGAGACTTCTTCTGGATAAAGACCATGTCATCGGCCACCAGACGATGACCTCGAAGGATGAGGTCCAAAGCGCATTCGCTCTTTCCAATCCCACTTCGACCTAAAAGGAGGAGCCCCACCCCAAACACATCCATGAGGACGCCATGGAGGCTCGTCGTCGGGGAAAGCTTTTCTTCCAAAAATTTGGTCACCCGATCAATAAATTCGGTAGAACTGAGGGTGGTTCGAAAAAGAGGAATCTCCTTCTCCTCCGCTTCATGAAGGAGGGCTTCGGGAATCTCAATATTTCGAGTCACCACCACACAAGAAAGATCCAGGTTAAAGATTTGACGGATGATCTGCTGTCGCATTTCCTCCGATAGGGAAGAAAGATAGGTCATCTCTGTTTTTCCCAATACCTGAAGCCGAGAAGGATTGGTATATCGGGTAAAGCCGGTTAAGGCCAATCCCATTTTTTGAACCTGGGAATGGGTAATCTTCTTCTTTAGACCCCTTCGGCCTGCAACCAGGGTTAGGTCCAGATTAAATTCCTTATCCTCTTCTAACTCCTGAACGAGAACCTCGCCCATTAATACTTTTGGTCTTCCTCCGAAATAATCTCATAGAGCTCCCTTTGGGAGCTGGCCTCCATCAGTCTTTTCTTGAAAGAAGTGTCTTTTAATAGATTCGCAATCCTGGCCAAGAGATGAAGATTTTCTGAGGCGGAATTTTCAGGCGCCATGACCAAAAAAAAGAGCTGACAGGGACGATGGTCCATGGAATCAAAATCGACTCCTTGAGTGGATCGCCCAAAGGAGATAAAAAACTGCTTCAACCTCCTGAGACGTCCATGAGGAATGGCTACTCCTTCTCCAATCCCTGTGGAGCCCAACTTCTCCCTCTCAAGAAGAACGGAGAGGAGTTCCTCCGATGAGGAGACTCCACAAGGCTCGACCAGAACCTCAGAGAGCTCTCTCAGGATAGAGGTCTTATCTCTTCCTTTCAGTTCCGGGATGATCCATGACTCTTTCAAATAATCTAAGATCTTCATTCCACAGGCTTCGCCTTTTTTCTCCTTTGGGATAGATTCTTCCTCTTTCCCTTTTCCCTTTTCTCCCGAATCTGACGATCCATCTTTTCGACCATCTGATCGATGGCAGTGTAGAGGTCTCTATCCTTCCCTTCACTGATATAGGTCATCCCATCTCCCACCATGGTCATCTCCGCAGAATGAAGAAACTTCTCTACGGAGAGGACGACATGGCCTTCTTTTGGATTCATCATATATTTCTCTAATTTTTTCACCTTCTCCTGGATGTACTGTTTGACTGCCCTGTCTGTCTCTAAGTGTCGAAACGTCACTGAAAGTTTCATCGAACGGCTCCTTCCCTATCTCAAGACCCTCAGGTGATTCTCCTTCGTTCACTGGAGGGGAGAATCTTGAGCATCTCACGGTACTTTGAAACGGTCCTTCGAGCGATATGAATATTCATCCCCTTTAAGATTTGAACCAGCTTCTCATCACTGTATGGTTTTCGGGGATCTTCCTTGGCGATGATCTCCCGAAGGAGATTTTTGACGGTCTCCGAGGCAAGGGCCTCTCCCTGGGCCGAAGGAATCCCGGTGTTGAAGAAAAATTTCAATTCATAAATTCCCTGAGGGGTATGCATGTATTTATTATGGGTGACCCGACTGATCGTTGATTCGTGCATCTGGATGTCCTCAGCCACATCCCGGAGGACTAAAGGCCTGAGAAACTGAATTCCATGATCCAGAAAATCCTTTTGGAATTTCACAATACTTTTAGCCACCTTATAAATGGTTCGCTGACGCTGATCGATGCTTCGAATCAACCAGAGAGCGGAGCGGAGTTTCTCCTGAATGTACTTTCGTTCTTCCTGGAGGTGATGGCGACCTTCTGAGAGGAGGCGACGATAGTAAGGATTGATCCTCAACTTTGGAATGCCTTCGTCATTGAGGGAGATGACATATTCTCCTTCGACCTTATAGACATACACATCCGGGATGATCTCCTGAACGATATCCCCTCCGTAGGCCTTTCCAGGTTTTGGATCTAATTTAAAGATCAGTGAGGCGGCTCGGGTCACTCGTTCAATGGAGAGGCCCAACTTTTTGGCGATCGCAGGATAGTTTCGATTCTTTAACAAGGAAAGGTAATCTGAAATGATCTTCTCAGCCACCGGATCCCTTACGGAAAGCTGTTCCAATTGAATCAGAAGGCATTCCCGAAGGTCTCTCGCCCCGACTCCCACCGGGTCGAACTGCTGAATCTTTCGAAGGACACTTTCCACAGAGGAGATCGGTACCCCTGTTTCAGCGCTGATCTCTTCGAGAGGAATTTTTAAATAACCATCGTCATCGAGATTGCCAATAATCCAGAGACCAGCCTTTTCTTCCTCCTCGGTAAGTTGGGAAAGTTGGAGCTGCCAGTAGAGATGATCAAAAAGGGTCGTCCTCTTCGTAAGAAGATTCTCTATCGGAGGACGGTCTTCCCCATCCTGATCCTTCTGTTTCACGGGAGGGGTCAAATTATAGTTCTCCAAATAGCTCTCCCAGTCAAACTCATCTGAACCCTCTCCTTCTCCCTTCACTTCCAATGTATGTTCAGAATTCAACGACGATTCCTCTTCCTCTCCAATAGGCTCCCCTTTGTCTTCGCCCTCTTCAAACTCCACCTCTTCGAGCAACGGATTCTCTCTCATTTCCTGATTGATCAGTTCGACCAATTCTAATCGGGTCAATTGGAGGAGACGGATCGCCTGCTGGAGTTGGGGGGTAATGACCAACTGTTGAGTCAGTTTGGGAGCTTGTTTCAGCTCTAAAGCCATTCGACTTCTGCGAACTCCTTCTTTCCCCCTATTCCCTCAGAGGGGGAGGAAACGAATCCAATTTAAATCTTTCTCCGAGATAGATCTTTCTCGCCTTGGGACTCTGGGCAATCTCCTCGGGACGCCCAGATTCAAGGAGACGCCCTTCGTTGATGATGTAGGCCCGATCACAAACCCCTAAGGTTTCTCGTACATTATGGTCAGTAATTATAATTCCAATCCCCTTGGATTTCAATTGACGGATGATCCCTTGAATGTCTGCGACCGCAATGGGATCAATTCCTGCAAAAGGTTCATCGAGTAGAATAAACATAGGAGAAAGAACGAGGGCTCGGGTAATCTCCACTCGCCTTCGCTCTCCTCCGGAGAGGCTAAAGGCTTTCTGTCTTCGAAGGGAGGAAAGCCCTAACTCATTTAAGAGTTGCTCTAATCGGGTCTTCCGTTCTCCCTTGGAAAGAGAGAGGGTTTCCAAAATGGCCATCAAGTTTTCCTCCACGGTTAATTTTCTGAATACCGAAGGCTCCTGGGGTAAATAACCGATGCCCTTCCTGGCCCTCACATACATGGGAAGACCGGTTAATTCCTCCCCATTTAGAAATATCTTCCCTCCATTAGGTCGATAGAGTCCTACGATCATATAAAAAATAGTTGTTTTTCCAGCCCCATTCGGTCCAAGGAGTCCTACCACCTCCCCTCCCCAGGCCTCCAAACTAACCCCATCGACCACTTTTCTCCGATGGAACGTCTTGGTCAGATCCTCACATTTGAGATGAGACACGTTTCGTTCTATTTTTTCTTCTCCTCTTTGGGTGGAGGGACAATGGTGGTGCTCACCCTTCCCCCTTTTCCCCCTTCAACAAAACTTCTTTCTTCATCGATGAGATAGACCACCTTTTCTCCCCGGATCACGTTCTCCCCTTCCCGGATCACTACTTCTCCCTCTAAAACAATCTTATTCTCATTCTGGAAGAAGGTGGCCTTTTGGCTGGTGGCCCTACGATCTCCCTGGGTCACCCTCACATTCCCTGTAGCCACGATCTCTTTTAGCCTTCTGGTCTCTGGATCGTAATAAAGGGTCAACTGATGGGCATAAAGGGTGGCCTCTTCCTGTTTGGCCACCACATTGCCCTTAAACACGATCAGATTCTTTTTTTGATCTCCCTCTACGGAATCGGAAGTAATATCGATGGGTGAACGGGAGGTAGTAAATCCAAAGGGTCGGGTTCCTTCCCTCGGGGACGTCTTATTAGGGTCCACCCTCTCCTGGCCTGCTCCAGAACTCAAAAAAAAGAGTAATAAAAGGAGGAGAAGCCCTGCGCTCACCACCCTCTTCATCCTTTTTCCCCTTTCCATCGGGTTTTGACTTGATGAAGCACTTTGAAGGTCTTCTCTTCAAGATTGACCCACATTCCTTGACCTACCAACCGAATCTCCTTTCCTTCCCATTCGATAGGATCCGGCGAGGTCACTTTTTTCTTCGAGTGGTCATAAAAAAGAGAATGGGTCTGCAATCGGTAACCATCACTGGTGGCGAGGACCACATTCCCTATAAGTTCCAGATTTTTCGAATCTTGATAGACTTTTCCTTGATTTCCAGAAAGGGTGAAGATCCTTCCATCATCTGAATAGTAGATCACCTTGACCTCTTCTAAGGTTAACCTATTTTCTTTTTGATATTGTTGAACGGCCTTTGCCTCCAGTTCCCAATGGATCTTCCCCTTTTTCTCTTCCACAAATCGGATCTTCTCTAATTGTTGATCGATGTGTTCTCCCAATCTAAAACCCTTTTCCTGATCGCTCTTTTTTTTCTGGTCCTGGAGATTCACCCATAGAAGGCTCCAGACCCCTATCATGATCAGTCCGATAAAGACCAATAGAATGATCCTTACCCTTTGAGCCTTCCCTATCCTTTCTCCCATCAAACGACTCCTGCCTTCAAAAGATCGTGGAGATGAATCACCCCTACAGGAATCTTCTCCCCTGGCTGATCAAAAACAAAGAGGGAGGTGATGGAGTATTCTTCCATCCTCTGAACGGCTTTTGCAGCCAATGCATCTTTTTCAATCCATTTTGGATTTCTGGTCATGACCTCTGAGGCAGTTCGATTGAGAAGGTCACTGAATCTTTCAAGAGCCCTTCGAAGATCTCCATCGGTAATGACTCCCACCAGATGTCCCTGATCATTTAAAACGGCCGTGACCCCCAATCGCTTAGAGGTGATCTCAAAAATGACATCTTTCATCAGGGTCTTTTCAGTCACTTTTGGGAAGGCTTCTCCCACATGCATTAAATCCTTCACGGTAAGGAGGAGTCTTTTCCCCAAGGCACCTCCAGGATGGAGGAGGGCGAAATCCTCCTCTTTAAATCCCTTTTTAATCATCAAAGTGACGGCCAGGGCATCTCCAAGGGCAAGGGTAGCGGTAGTGCTTGCCGTGGGGGCTAACCCCAAAGGACAGGCCTCTGTTTTGACATGAATGTTCAGGCAGACATCGGCCGCCTTTGCCAAGGTGGATCTGAGATTTCCCGTTAAGGCGATGAGCTTATTCCCGTACCGTTTAATGAGAGGAAGAACCTCCAGGAGTTCTCGCGTCTCGCCACTATTGGAGATGGCCATGACGAGATCCTCTCGAGCTAACATCCCGAAGTCCCCATTGAGACCCTCTGCAGGATGAATGAAGAAAGAGGGAGTTCCCGTACTGGCAAAGGTGGAGGCGATCTTTCGACCCACCAAGCCCGATTTGCCCATGCCCATTAGAACGACTCTCCCTTTACATTCATAAAGAAGGTCTACCGCTTTGGAAAAGTTCTCATCGATCCGATCGACGAGGTCGAGGATCGATTGGGCTTCGATTCGTAAAACCCTTTTTGCCTCTTCAATCGCATTGAACTCGGCCATTGTCCCTACCACCTTCACCGTATCCATCTTTCAATGCTCGCTTTCTTTTTTGACCTCTTTTTTTATTGGTTTCTTCTTTCCATAAAGGAGGGAGGCCTTGATGAATTCGCGAAAAAGGGGATGAGGGGCCATCGGTTTCGATTTGAATTCGGGATGGAATTGACAGCCCAGAAACCAGGGATGGCCTTTCAACTCGATAATCTCAACCAGTTGTTGCTCAGGAGAGACCCCACTAAATCTGACCCCCGCTCTTTCTAAGATCTCTTGATAGGCATTATTGAATTCGTATCGGTGTCGATGCCGTTCAGAGATAAGCTTTCTTCCATACGCCTTAAAGGCCAGGCTCCCCTCCTTCAAACGGCAGGGATAGGCTCCCAATCTCATCGTGCCTCCCTTAGGGGTCGCCTCATCCCTCTTCTGAACCACCCTATTTCGATCCACCCATTCCTCTAAAAGACAGATCACCGGGTGAGGGGTATTCTGATCAAACTCCGTGCTATTAGCTCCTTTCAGGCCGGCCAAATGCTGGGCAATTTCAATGACCGCACATTGCATCCCCAGACAGATTCCAAAAAAAGGAATCCTTTTTTCCCGGGCGAACTGAATCGCATGGATCTTCCCCTTGATTCCTCGGGTACCAAATCCACCTGGCACGAGAATCCCATGGACCCCCTTAAGATAATCCTCTGGACCATTCTTCTCGATCTCTTCGGAATCCACGTAGACAAGATTAACCCGAGCATCATTGGCAATCCCACCATGAATCAATGCCTCGGTTAAGCTTTTATAAGATTCCACCAGGCTCACATATTTCCCGACGACGGCAATGGTCGTTTCGAAACGGGGATGCTTAATCTTTCTGACGACTCGTTCCCAGGGTTTTAAATTGGGCCGTCCTGTCCAGATGTTCAGTTTTTCTACAATCTTTTCATCCAGTCCTTCTTGATGAAATACGATCGGAACCTCATAGATCGTCTCGACATTCTTCGCCGTAATCACGGCATCCTTATCGACATCACAATAGAGGGCAATCTTTGCCTTCAGATTGGGAGGAAGGATCCGATCCGTTCGACAAAGAAGGATATCGGGCTGAATCCCGATCTCCCGAAGTTCTTTCACGCTGTGCTGGGTGGGTTTGGTCTTCAGCTCTCCTGCCGTCTCGATATAAGGGACTAAAGTCAGATGAATGTAGAGCGTATTCTCCCTCCCTACCTCTCCACGAATTTGGCGGATCGCCTCCAAAAAGGGAAGGCTTTCGATATCCCCGACCGTCCCTCCCACCTCGACAATGACCACATCCACCTCTTCAGCGAGGGCAAAGATCTTTGACTTGATTTCATCGGTAATATGGGGAATGACCTGCACGGTGCTTCCCAAATACTCCCCTCTTCTCTCTTTCGAGATGACAGAATCATAAATCTGTCCGGTGGTGTAATTATTCTTTTTCGAGGTCTTCACATGGGTATAGCGTTCATAGTGACCCAGATCAAGGTCTGCTTCCGCTCCATCATCGGTGACATAGACTTCCCCATGTTGGAATGGATTCATCGTCCCTGGATCTACATTGATGTAAGGGTCGAATTTGAGAAAAGAGACCTTCAACCCTCTTAGCTCGAGAAGGGCACCAATGGAAGAACAGGCCAATCCTTTTCCCAAGGAGGAGAGAACCCCACCGGTCACAAAAATATATTTCGTTCTTTTATTGGGTGATTGATTCATCTTTTTTCCTTTCGTATCCGTCTCAAAGGAGTAAAAACCTCTCGATCAGCTCATGTCCTTTCTCAAGGAAAAGGCCGCTTCTTCTCGCAGAGACTTCATCAAAGGATCCCGAAGGGTTCTCCTCTTTCTTTTCTCCACTCCGATAGATGACAAAAGGAACGGGATCGGCGGTATGGGTTCGCAGAGAAAGAGGAGTGGGATGGTCTGGCAGGACCATGATCCGATAAGGTTCAAAATGTTGCAACCCTTTAAGGACTCTCCCCACGACTCTTTCATCGAAGTCTTCGATCGCCTTGATCTTCAAATGGAGCTCTCCCATGTGGCCTGCTTCATCTGGAGCCTCCACATGGATATAGACAAAATCTTTTTTTCTTAAGGCTTCCAAAGCATAGGTGGCCTTCCCCTCATAATTCGTATCAAGGAAACCGGTGATATGGGGAACCTCTAACACCTCAAGGCCAGCCAAACGACCAATCCCTCTAATCAAATGGACCGCCGAAATCACAACCCCTTCGATTCCAAATCGTTCTCGAAGGGTCACCATTTGAGGAGACCTTCCCTGCCCCCATAACCAGATGGCATTGGCAGGTCGGAGCCCTCTGGCCTGCCGATGAAGATTGATAGGATGATCTCGGAGAACTCTTTGAGAATCCTCCATTAATTCGAGGATCTCTCCAACGAAATGGTTCCCTTTGGGAAGATAGGGAGAGATTTCTTGTCCTATGATATCATGGGGAGGGGTAAAAAACACTTCCTCAAGGCCCCGAAATAGAGAGGCCCCTTCTCGTAGAACCATGAGGTGCCGATAACTTACTCCGGTAAAAAACTGGATCCTTTCCGATCCAAGGGCTCGGTTTAGTTCCTCGATGAGCCTCTCTGCTTCCTCGTTTGAGATATGTCCAGCCGAGAAATCCTCCATGATCACCTTTGAATTTTGAAATCGAAGGGTCACGAGATTGCATCGAAAGGCAAGATCGCTGGGGCCAAGGGCGACTCCAAGGCTGGCTGCCTCAAGGGGTCCTCTTCCTGTATAATATTTAAGAGGATCGTATCCAAAGATAGAAAGATTCGCGATTTCACTTCCTGGATTAAATCCTTCTGGGATCGTTTGGACAAGACCTATCTCCCCACGCCTTGCTAACCAATCCATATAAGGTTTATCCGCCATCATCAGGGGGGTCTTCCCCTGATGCTCTTTTATCGGATAATCAGCCATTCCGTCACCAACAATAATAATGGATTTAACGCTTCTCTCCATTTTCATAAAACCTAAATATACCAAAAAGTTACAAATGTCAAATAAAAATCTTTATTTGAAAGCAAAAGTTATGCCAATTTTTATTAAACAAGGGTGGTTAAGTAATCCCTCACTCAAAAGTGGGGGGATAAGCCCGAGAGGGGTATTGGAGAAACCCATGGTGCGGCTACCTTAAATGGTCTATCGAAATCATTACTTCGTTGGTTTTAATCAGAAACCCATTTCTACGATGGATCGATTCGTATTCATTAAACATATAAATTGATCCGCATTCTATGGGTTTCGGAAATACTCCTTTCGGGCTTAAATTTATTTCCACCCTTCAGTGAGGGATTTCGTGGTTAAATAGGGAAGGAGTTTAAGAGGATAAGCTTCTTTTGATGATTGGGAATACCTTTTCGCGAATATATTGGACCACCTTCTCCATCTCTGCCCGGTTCTCTCTCTTATTAGAAAGAGAATGAATGGGATCTCCTCTTAACCTTCTTTCCTTAAACCCGTACCTCTCCGCCCAATTCAAATAATTTTCCGGAATCTCTTCCTTCAATTCAATTCCATTCATGATGGCCCATGCTAAAGTCCAGGCACGGGCCACATTAGAAATCTGATAGCCTCCACCCCCTAAAGCTACCCATCGATAGGCCAAATCCCTTATTCTTTGAACCACCTTTTCGAAGGCATAAATAGAGAGTCTAAGATTGGTAAGGGGATCGTCGAAAAAGGTATCCACTCCTAACTGGGTGACCAGAATATCTGGTTTAAAAATGGAGAGTAATTCAGGAACAACTTCTTCAAATGCCCATAGATAAGTGTCATCTTCAGTATAAGGAGGAAAAGGAAGATTGACAGAAAATCCTTCCCCTTTTCCTTCTCCAATCTCATACTCAAAACCCGTTCCAGGAAACAGAGTATACCCTGATTCATGGAGGGAGATCGTTAATACCTGGTCGGTGGTGTAGAAAGCTTTCTGAACCCCATCCCCATGATGAGCATCAATATCAAGGTAAGCCACCCTCATCCCTCGATCCAAAAGTCTCAGAATCCCTATTACAGGATCATTGATGTAGCAGAATCCTGAGGCCCTCTCTCTCATGGCGTGATGAAGCCCACCTGCTATATTGAAGGCCCTCTCTCCCTTTCCACTGGCGACGAAGTCAACGGCTTGAAGGGTTGCCCCAGTCACCAAAAGAGACCAGTCAAAAAGGCCAGGGAAAATGGGATTGTCTCCAGGTCCAAGGCCGTAGGGATAGAACTCCCCTTTCATCCTCCCTTGATTGGCCTGTTTTAAGATCGCTAAATAATTTTCACTATGAAACCGTGAGAGCTCCTCCTCTTTTGCCTTCTCGGTCTGAACGAGTTCGACACCTGGAAGGTCAAGGAGCCCATAGGCTTTAATCAATTCATAGGTCAATCTAAGCCTTATAATTCGCAGGGGATGGGTAGGGCCATAATCAAATTGAAAATAGTCCTCGGTATAAATGAAGGCATTTTTCACCATGGAGGCTTTCCCTCTACCATTTGGCAGAAGTGATCTTTTCAAAATCTTCCCAAAAATGAGCCTCTGCCTTCTGCCAGTATTCCCCCCATCGACTTTTGAAGAAGCCTTCCAATTTTTTCATCAGTCGTTTCCATCCCGGAAGA
This sequence comes from uncultured Syntrophaceae bacterium, assembly GCA_964570075.1. Lineage (GTDB taxonomy): Bacteria > Desulfobacterota > BSN033 > BSN033 > UBA1163 > CALIBK01. The sequence goes on from CAZMWF010000032.1 coordinate 16,914, forward strand.
TAGTCATACTTCAGGACATCTTCGAGGAAAGGGACGATCTCTCCTAATTTTTCTTTGGGAAGATAGGCATAGGCCTTTTTTTCAAAAGAGCGTTTAAGGGCTTCAGGAGAAAGGGCATGGGCAGTGAGCATTGCCACGCGAAGATTTTTTTGAACGGCCAGGTCCAATAGTTCAAACCCTCGAACCCCCATAATATCCAGGATGACCACATCATAGCTCTGCGACTGAAGTTTCTTGACTGCTTCCTCATAGGTCGTCGCTTTCTCAAAAATAGCTCTGGGTGCGGCTTGGAGGACCTCTTCTTCCAAGGTATACAAAACATCAGGTTCATCATCCACGGCGAGAATCTTTTTGCCATTGAGGATGGATTCGGTCATGAAAGGGTCCTCCCGATTTCTTTTTGACCGTAGTCCCTATCGTCCATTCGGTTGAAGAGCCTCTTGATAAGGAGTCGCCATTTTATCTTAAGCGAAGAGATTTCAATACCGCCTCCTTCGTTGGAGGAAGGGTGACCGGTTTTTGAGAGATTCGAATGGCCGTATCTGGGTCTTTTAAACCATGGCCCGTGATGGTTAACACGACGGTCTCCCCTTTTTTAAAGAACCCTTTTTGGTAAAGCTTGATCACCCCCGCCAGGGAGGCGGCTGAAGCGGGTTCACAGAAGACCCCCTCAAGGCTGGCGATCATTTGATAGGCCTTAAGGATCTCCTCATCGCTGACCATATCGATTAATCCTCCTGATTCATCCCTTGCCGCTACGGCCTGCTTCCAGCTCGCGGGGTTTCCAATCCGAATGGCTGTAGCCACCGTCTCTGGTTTCTCAATCACTTTTCCTCTCACGATGGGAGCGGCTCCTTCGGCCTGAAATCCTAACATCTTTGGAAGTCGATCCGCCCTTCCCTTCTCCCAGTATTCCTTATATCCTTTCCAATAGGCCGTGATATTTCCTGCATTCCCAACGGGGAGGCAATGATAGGTAGGAACAAATCCCAAGTCATCAATGATTTCAAAGGCAGCCGTCTTCTGACCTTCGATCCGATAAGGATTAAGGGAATTGACCAATGTAATCGGTTCGGTCTCCGAGATCTCTTTTACAATTCGAAGGGCCTCATCAAAATTCCCTTCGATTTGAATCACCTGAGCTCCATGGGCAATGGCTTGGGAGAGTTTCCCGAGGGCAATCTTTCCTTCCGGGATAAGGACATACGCACGCATCCCTGCTTTGGCCGCATAGGCAGCGGCAGAAGCGGAGGTATTTCCGGTAGAGGCACAGATGACCGCTTGAGAGCCCATTTCTTTAGCCATGGAGACAGCGACGGTCATTCCCCTATCTTTAAAAGATCCCGTTGGATTAAGCCCCTCATATTTATAAAATAACTCGATCCCTTGAAGGACTTCCTTCTGAATTCGTGAAGAAGGGATTAAGGGGGTATTCCCCTCAAGGAGGGTGACGATATTCTTTTCTTCTTTGAGGGGTAAAAAATCCCAGTATTCGCGAATCACTCCCCGCCAAAGGCGCCTTTTAGGTTCCATCGCCTGATTACTCCAGTTCATTTTCGACTCGAAGAAACATGGTTTTTCCAAGAATCACCCCGAGTCGATCAATCTCTTTTAGGGCTTTATGAACACTGCTCTCCTTGGCTTCGTGAGTCATCATCACCACCGGGACAGCTCCGTTGATCTGTCTTCCCTTCTGGATCACTGCTGAAATGCTGATCCCATTCTTTCCCAAGATTCCCGAGATCTTGGAAAGAACACCAGGACGATCGATGGCTGAAAATCTCATGTAAAAAGGCATGATGAGGTCGTCCATCTTCTTAAGTGGAACCTTCTCGATTGCAGATTCCTGGTAGGAAAGAAGGGGAACCCTTCGTCCAGAGGCCTTCACCAAAATATTTCTTCCTAATTCAACCAGGTCACTGACCACGGCACTTCCAGTGGGCATTTGCCCTGCCCCTTGACCATAAAAGAGGGTGGGACCGACGGCATCTCCTTTGATATAGATCGCATTAAAGACCCCCCCTACCGTAGAGAGGAGATGGGTTTCCGGGATCATCGTAGGATGGACACGGGCCTCCAATCTCCCCTCCTCCATCTTCGCAATGGCAAGGAGTTTAATTCGATAACCAAATTCCCGACCGAACTGGATATCCAGAGGGGTGATCTCTGAAATCCCATCAATAAAAATATCCTCAAATCGAAGGGGAGTCCCAAAGGCCAGCCGAATCAGGATGGAAAGCTTATGAGCTGCATCGATTCCCTCAATGTCCAGGGTTGGGTCTGCCTCCGCATATCCTTTTTCCTGGGCCTCTTTGAGGACCTGTTTAAAACTGCTTCCCTCTTCCGTCATCTTGGTCAGAATGTAATTGGATGTCCCGTTGAGGATACCAAAAATGGATTGAATTCGGTTGGCCACCAATCCTTCTTTGATGGAGCGAATGAGAGGAATTCCTCCTCCCACGGAAGCCTCAAAATTGACATCCACACCGAATCGGTGGGCGGCCTTAAAGATTTCATCCCCATGAAGGGCAAGGAGGGCTTTATTGGCGGTGACGATATGTTTACGATGATGAATCGCTTTGAGGATATAGGTCTTGGCCGGCTCGATCCCTCCGATCAACTCCATTACGATATCGATCTCTGGATCTCTGATCACCTCATCGGCTTCCCGAGTTAAGACTCCTTTTTTTAGTCTTACCCCGCGATCCTTTTTTAGATCAATATCCGCTACTTTTTTCAGGACGATCTTGGCACCCATCCGTTTTTCAATGAGTCTCGAATTCCTTTGAAGGATTTTGACTACCCCTGCTCCCACTGTGCCAAATCCAATCAGTCCGACTTTAATCTCCTTCATATCCACCTCACCCTACTATTAACGAAAGGCCTTTCGAATTCCCTGGATTGCCTGTTTGATCCGGGCTTCATTTTCAACCAAGGCAAATCTCACATAACCCTCTCCATATTCTCCAAAGCCCACTCCAGGAGACACGGCGACCTTTGCCTCTCTTAAGAGGAACTTGGCAAAATCGATGGAACCCATCTTCTGAAAAGGTTTCGGAATCTCCGCCCATACAAACATCGTCCCCTTGGGTTTCTCAATCTCCCACCCAACCCGTTTCAATCCTTGAATCAGAGTATCCCTTCTTCGCCGGTAGATCTCAACGGTCTCTCGGACACATTCTTGATCCTCCTTCAGTGCAATAATGGAGGCAATCTGGATGGGCTGGAAAATCCCATAATCCACATAGCTTTTTAACCTGGCCAGGGCTCCAAGCATGTGAGGATTCCCAGCAGCGAACCCCACTCGCCATCCAGCCATATTATAGCTTTTCGAGAGGGAGAAGAATTCGACCCCGATCTCCTTAGCTCCTTTCACCTGAAGGAGACTTGGGGCCCGATAATCATCGAAGACAATATCGGCATAGGCCAGATCATGAACGACCATCAGGTGATGTTCTTTGGCAAAATCAACCAGCTTCTCGAAGAAATGAAGATCGACGACCCGGGTGGTTGGATTATGAGGAAAACTGAGAATAACCATCTTTGGATGAGGCCAGGAGTCTTTGGTGGCCGTGAGTAATTGTTGAAAGAAATCCTCTTCTTTGATTAGAGGAACAGAACGAACATCTCCTCCTGCGATGACGACGGAATAGGCATGAATGGGATAGGTTGGATTGGGAACGAGAACTACATCCCCTGGAGAGAGGGTGGCTAAGGCCAGATGAGCGATCCCTTCTTTGACCCCAATGGTCACCACGATTTCGGTCTCTGGATCCAGATCCACATCATAACGCTTCCGATACCATTCACCCATCGCCAATCGGAGTTTATAGATTCCTCTCGAAGCAGAGTATCGATGGTTCTTCGGGTTTTTGACGGATTCGACCAGCTTTTGAACAATATGTTTGGGAGTGGGGAGGTCTGGATTTCCCATCCCCAGATCAATAATATCCTCCCCCCTTCTTCGGGCCTCAATCTTTAGTTGATCCACGATCGCGAAGAGATAGGGAGGAAGCCTCTCCATTCGATAGAAATGGAATCCCTGAATCTCCATCTCTCCTTCTCCTTTTCAAAAATGGTTAACATACTTCTATACCCATTTCAATCCATCTTATCCGATGGTCGCCAATTCGAGTCTTCCTTTCCATCGCTCCATCAAAGCCGCTCGAAGAGGTTGATGGGAGGGGCTTAGAAGTTGGGGATCCCTGTCCACTAATCGAAAGGCCTCTCTTCTGGCCTCCATCAAGATGGCCGAGTCCCGGATCAGTCGACCCACTCTAAAATCTGGAAGCCCGGATTGACGAACACCAAAAAATTCACCAGGCCCTCTCAGTTCCAAATCCTCTTCGGCAATCTTGAATCCGTCGGTAGTGCGCTCCATTGCCTGGAGTCGAATTCGCGCTTCTTCAGAGATTCGATAAGGGGCTATCAGAATACACTTGGAGGGATGATTCCCTCTTCCAATCCTTCCTCGCAACTGATGAAGCTGGCTAAGACCAAATCGCTCCGCATGTTCTACGACCATTACAGACGCATTGGGAATATCAATGCCGACCTCGATGACAGTCGTTGCCACCAAGAGATGAATCTTTCCTTCTTTGAACTCTTTCATGATCGCCTCTTTCTCCTCACCCTTCATTCGACCATGAAGAAGCCCCACTCGGAGATCCGGAAAGACTTCTCTTTGCAAATGCTCCGCCATTCGAGTGGCATCTCGCAGATCCAACTTCTCTGATTCCTCTACCAGGGGATAGACAATGAAGGCCTGCCTTCCCTTTTGGAGCTCTTCCTTGATGATTCGATAAACCCGAGCCCGTGAGGATTCCGAAAAAACCCTTGTCTCTATCGGCATTCTTCCCGGGGGCATCTCATCAATGATGGAGAGATCAAGATCTCCATAGACGGTCATGGCCAATGTCCGTGGAATGGGGGTGGCTGTCATCACCAATATGTCTGGGTTCATCCCTTTCTTTCTCAGGAGTCCTCTCTGGATGACTCCAAATTTATGTTGCTCGTCGATGATGGCAAAACCCAAACGATGAAATTCCACCTCCTCCTGAATGATGGCATGAGTTCCAATAATCATCTGAATCTCTCCCCTTCGGATCTGTCGAAAGATCCTCTCTCTTTCCAAACCCTTTACATGGCTGGTCAGAAGGGCAATTCGAATCCCTAATGGGGCGATCCAACGAGAGGCCGTTGAATAATGCTGTTCAGCCAGGACTTCCGTGGGAGCCATGATGGCCACCTGGTAGCCGCATTCGAAAACGGGAAGGCTTGCCAGAAGAGCCACAATGGTCTTTCCGCTTCCTACATCACCCTGAATCAATCGATTCATAGGATGGGGTTTCTCCATATCCTCGAGGATCTCTTTTAAAACCCTCTCCTGGGCGGACGTCAAAGAGAAAGGAAGTTGAGAAAGCCCCTTTTGAAGAAGGAGTCCATCTGGTTTAAAAGGGATCCCCTTCTCAAGGTGGACCTGTCTCTTCTTTATGGCGAGACCCAGTTCTAAGAAGAAGAATTCGTCAAAAATAATTCTTCGATGGCCTTCTGATTGAAAGAGATTCAATCTTTTTAGGGACTCTTCATGGGGAGGGAAATGGACCCTTCGGAAGGCCTCCTGAAAATCGATCAATCCTTGAGCCTCCTGAATCTCTGCGGGGATGGGACTCTCCAGATACGGGGCATAGTCTTCCAAAATCCTTTTCATCAATCTCCTCAATGTTCGCTGATAGACGCCTTCGATCTCAGAGTAGATAGGAACGATTCGATTAAAATTTAATGAGTCCTTATCCGCCTCCCCTTCGATCATCTCCACCTCGGGATGAGGAATCTCCTTGTGGCCACGAAACCATCGAACCTCACCTGAAAAGAGGATTCGCCGTCCCTTTTTAAAGCGTTCTCGAAGATACCGCTCATTCCCTTGAAACCACTTCAAGAGGATGACCCCACTGCCATCTCTCACCATCACTTCAAAAACTCTTTTCCGTTGGTTTTGATAAAAAACCATCTCGGAGAGGAAAATCTCTCCGATGCTGACCTCCTTGTGACCCACTTTCAACTCGGCAATCTTCTTAATGTTTCGACGATCTTCATAAGCCCGTGGAAGGAAATAGAGGGCATCCTCCACGGTGTAGATTCCCTTCTTGCTAAAAAGGGCTGCCAATTTTGGTCCTACCCCTTTGACATACTGAACAGGGGTAAGAAGGCGATTCTGGGAAGGAGGTTTTACGGATGGACTCATCGAATCCTCCTCCTTTTTCTCCCTGGGATGCCTCTCTTCATTTTTCTATAAGACGGGGTCTCTTCCAGCACTACTTTGATAAACTTTTTTTTACAAAAAGGACACACTATCTCATTTTCTCCGGGTTTTAATGAATCCTTCTCATAAGAGAGGGGCTGATCACAATAAGGACACCGATGAGGAAATTTTTGGATGACCCTCTCCTGAATCTCTCTTTTCATAAAATCACACTCCTTTCATCCTGAATGTGAATGAACTATACTAAAACTTGGTCGAAGAATCAATTGGAATGAATGATTTTTTTGACATCCAGAAGGAAATTTGCCATAATTTTTCCCTGTGAATTGGATCAATCAACTGGGAGCTTTTACAATTTTCTATATCGAAAGAATGGGGAGGATGGGTCTTTTTCTTGTGAAGGCCTTCCTCTGTGCCATCACTCCTCCTTTTAAATCCTCATGGGTATTGAAACAGATCTGGTTCATTGGCTCTCAATCCACTCTGGTCATCTTCCTCACTGGTGCATTTTCTGGCATG
>CAZMWF010000033.1:0-3079 GCA_964570075.1 uncultured Syntrophaceae bacterium
CTCTTTTTTTCCGCCTTCATCCTATAAAACTTCCCTGAGATAAGTTTAGGTTTCTTCCCGATATAAATCTCTGACTTAAGAAACCGATCATATCGACTCCAGAGTTGATTCGGATCCGAACCCTTGAGGTGGAAGTAAAGATGATTAAGGGTTGCATCCGTTCCTTCGATCAGATTCAGGACAATGGCCTCCGGCGTCAGAGGCCTGATCGGACTCCCATGCTCAGGTCGACCATGATGAGAGAGAACCATGTGCCTAAGAAGAAGAGAAAGCTCTTCCGAAAACCCCTCAATCCTTGAGATCTTCTCCTCAAGCATCAGAAGCCCTAACACAATGTGACCCAGAAGCCTCCCCTCCGTCGTATATTCTCGTATTAACCCATCGGTAAGCTCCTTGGTCTTCCCTATGTCATGAAGGAAACAGCCCGTAAGAAGAAGGTCTCGATCGATGACCCCAGAAAGCCTCTCCGAGATCAGAGCAGCCTGACTCATGCTCATCACCGTATGCTCGAGCAACCCTCCCATGTAAGGATGATGATAGGAAGTCCCCCCGGGAGAAGTCTTAAAGCGATCCAAAAACTCCTGATCCTCCAAAAAAGAACGTATCAACGTTCTGCACTGCTGATCCTCAATCAATCGCAATGAATCGAGGAATCTCTCGTACCAGTAAGAGATCCCTCCTGGAACCACCCCAAAAAAATCCTTTGGATCAACCTCATCGGAGTCAGCCTTCCTGATCCGATCGATCTCGATCACCAGAGAACCATTTAACACCTTACAAAACCCTCTCACCTTCACAAAAGACTTCTCTCTGAGAGTAGGAATGACCAATTTGGGCTCCTTCCAGATGAATCCCGAGATGCTTCCGGTTCGATCATAAAGCCTCAGATGAAGAAACTCCCTTCCACTCTTTGCCCTTCTTAACTCAAATGAACCGAGAAGAAGAAATGTGGTTACAGGCTGATTCTCCCTTAATTCTTTTATCATTACTTTCATTCGATTCTCCTATTTCAAAAAATAATATTTTAAATATTATATTATCATACTCAACAACAATATAACATATATTATCATATTTTTCAACCAATTTTATCATCTAAAATATCATTTTTAAAAAGATATTGACAAAATACTTTTTAAAATATAAAAATCGGTGATATGATCAAGTGTCATCTATCGAGGCTGATGGGGGAGAGGAAGCTGAGGATTGCGGATGTGGCAAGGGCTATCGGGGTCAACAGAAGCACCATCACCCTTCTCTACTATGAGAAGGCAAAAAGGATCGATTTTGAAGTCCTCGATAAGCTCTGTCGATATTTTGGCTGTCCCATCAGCGACCTCTTAGAGTACAAAGAGTAAGCCCACTTTACCACTTTATCTGAATTGAACAATGGCTTATTTTTTACCCTTGTTCACTAGATGAACCTTAAAGATTTATAAAAGGCGGGTTTTCTGATCTTGATGTTGTCTCTTTAATCTCGGCATGATACCCATTGATAAAAAGAACAAAAATATCTTTGGGAAGCTCTTTTCGCTTAAAATCAAGGAGTCTATCGATAAGCTGATCTTTAATCTTACTTATCTCATCAACCGAGTAAGGGATACCTAATTCCTTGAGGGACAGTAGCGGTTGGCTCTCAGAGTAACCATTTATTACCAGACTTATTAACAGATCGACATAGTTCTCATCGACCCTAAGATTCAGTTTAAAAGATCCGGCCTGCCTACCGGGAGGCAGGCGCTGAGGGACCTTGAATCATATTCATTCCTCTTATTGTTGGGACTCTTTTCAAGAAAGATCTTTCGCTCCTCCTTCATGATCTCCTCAAGAAATTTCTCTAATAATCGATGTAGGGCTACTTTCTCCTGGGTCTTTAGACTTCCTTTGAAGTGGTTCCTGAGCACTTCTCCAATCGCTTCCTCTTTAATCCTATCAAAAGTTTCCTGATCCATCCATTTTCCTCCTTCCCATAGTTTCCCTACCAAGACACAATATTATTCTAACACCCCTTGTCGAGACTTGTCAAAAATGTTGTGTCTCGGGGTAGAATTTGGTATTGAACAGTTGCAACAGTTCATAGGCCTTTGATTTGAGTGTTGGGATAGGGTTCTTCCATTTCTTCTGTTTCAATCTATCGACTTGAAGCATGAGATTGATTTCAAGGATACTGACGGATTGGAAATAACCACCAAGTTTCATTCGGATATGTTCTATTCGGCTGTGAAGGCTTTCTACGGAATTGGTCGTATAGATGTATCTTCTTATCTCTTCAGGATATCTGAGGAAGCACAGGTAGTTATTCTTCTTGGGCAGGATGGATTTGATAAAGCTTGGGTATTTGGTTTGATACTGATGGGAGAGTTTCTCAAATCTTTCTTTTCCTTCTTCAGGTTCTCTTAGGGATTTGATGTGTTCGAGTTCTTTATTGAATAGGGAGGCATCTTCTTTCCCCATATTTCTTCTTACGTTTCGTTGGAGGTGGAGGTAGCAGAGTTGATGTTCCGAAAGGGGGTAGAGGGCCTTGAGGGCTTCGCTGAGTCCAGGGAAATCGTCACTGACGATCACCACAATCCTTTTAAGTCCCCTTTCGATCAGGTCATTGAAGGCCTTAAGCCAATTTGACCGATTTTTGCTTTCAAAGAAGGGATAGTGCGATGTAGGGAATATTGAAATCCTTAAATACTTCTACTCTGCCTAAAGATCCAGAGGGTGGAATTGAAGAACTAATCCTGTAAGGATACGCTTAAAATTCGGCATCTAACTCACTCATCAATATTATAACATTAAATCAGTTTAAAAGGACAAAAAATTTGCAGTCTCTCAGAGATGGGAGATCTTATCCTGCCCTTCTTCTTTCCTCTTTTTTGAAAGTCCTTCGAGAAACTCTTTGGCCAACTCCCTTCCTCCCCAACCGAAGGCGATGGCGAGGGCAAGAACGATTCCCCCGAAGATAATGGAGAAGGCAGCCACGATGACCTTCTCGGCAATACCCAGATGATAGAGTGCCATGGTTAGGGAAAGAATGATAATGAACCATCGAACCGCGAGGCTTAGAGTCTTAGCGGATTCCATGTGGGCA
>CAZMWF010000034.1:0-18132 GCA_964570075.1 uncultured Syntrophaceae bacterium
AGATCCTGAAGGGAAAAGAGTTGAAGCCCAGCTTCACTCAGATTGAGAACCAATGCCCCGTGGGGTTTGGATCGATCCTGACTTTGATATTCAAGAGGGAGGTCTACGGAGATTCTCGGAAACCTTCTCCTCTCAAAGTTCTTTTTCGTTCTCATCGAATCGCCCTATTTATAAATATTTTTGCATTTATAATGCCAACCCTTTTTTAAAATCTAACCTATTAAATTGATTATATTTTTTATCCTTCCACATCTCGACAAAAACGAAAAGAAACAAATTTTGTTAATCCTGATTAAATTTTTTGTTAACCTCTTTTTCGCTTTCAATGGGACTCCCTCTCCTTGACAGGACTCGGTGAATTGGCCTACGATTCTCAATGTTCGGATAGGATATGAAAATGGATCTGAAATCAAAATTTATTGGCTCTATGGTAGGCAGTGCCATTGGCGATGCCATCGGTGAAATGGCCTTTTCATATCCTGAGAAGGATGAATTATTAAAGGCGATTTCTCAAGTCAAAGAGTTGATCTATACGGATGACACCGCGATGGCCATCGGTCTCGCAGAATCTCTCATTGAGAGAAAAGGAATTGATCAACAGCATCTCGGAGATACTTTTTATAAAAATTTCGTTCGAGAACCATGGAGGGGATATGCCTCGGGCCCTCCTTCTATTTTCTTCCTTGTGAGAAGGACAGGAATCTCTTATGTTCATGCAGCTAAGACTCTTTTTGGAGGAGAGGGTTCCCTTGGAAATGGGGCTGCTATGAGGATCACCCCTGTAGGGCTCTTTTTTTATCATTCCAATCTTCTCTATGAGCAAGCCTGTGCCTCCGCTGAAGTCACTCATAGCCATCCCGTTGGGAAAGATGGAGCCGCTGTTCAAGCTTACGGGATTGCACAAGCCCTTTTGCTTGATCCAAAAGAGGAGTTTCCGAGAGAAAGGTTTATCAAAAATATGATCTCCTTTGCTAAAACCTCTGAGATAAGGGAAAAGTTAGAGGAGGTCCAAAACCTATTGAATGAAGAATGCTCGGCGAGGATGGCTTCGGAAAGACTGGGCCGTTCCGTCGCTGTGCACGAATCGATGCCCTTTTCGATTTACTCTTTTTTACGTTACCCAAAATCTTTTGAGTCCTGCCTGTTTTGTTCCATCCTCCATGGAGGGGATCGAGATACCCTTGGGGCCATGGCAGGTGCCCTTTCAGGAGCCTATCTCGGGATGGAAGCTATTCCACGAGCGTGGATAGAAAAGTTAGAAAATTTAGACACGATCGAGCGCTTAGCCTTTTGCATTTTTGAGATGACTCAAGAAACCTGAAAAAAAAGATGGGATATCAGGAAAAATCCGGCTTCGATGAAGAAAAGGTTAAAGAAAATCTCTATCGTCATGTAGAAGCCCTTTCGGTAAGGATTGGGGAACGCCATCTCTGGAAAGAGAACTCTTTAAGAGAGGCAATGGAATATATTGACTCTGAACTGAGATCTTATGGATATGAGGTCTGGCATCAGACTTATCCTTGCTATGGTCAAAACGTCTCCAACCTGTCGGTAGAGAAATCAGGGACCAAAAAAGGGGATCTCATTGTGATCGGTGCTCATTATGATACCGTTCCAGAAACCCCTGGTGCCGATGATAATGCCTCTGCGGTAGCAGGATTGTTAGAACTGGCAAGGCTTTTCCAGATGATTCAGCCCCAAAAAACTCTGCGTTTTGTAGCCTTTGTCAATGAGGAACCCCCCTGTTTTGGATTTTCCGATATGGGGAGCATGGTTTATGCGAACTATTTAAAAGAGCATAGGATTCCGGTAGAAGTGATGATCTCCCTTGAGATGATCGGTTATTTTCGAGAGGAACGGATCCAGCGATTTCCTCTCCCCGGGATGGAACTCTTTTATCCTAAGACAGGCAATTTTATAGGAGTGGTTGGGAATATCCCTTCCCACCGTTATGTCCGCCTCTTCAAAAACGGAATCCGAAAGTATTCGCTCATCGATGCAAGATCCCTCACCGCCCCCGAATTTTTTGGAGGGATCAACCTCTCGGATAATTATTCCTTCTGGAGACATGGATATCGGGCCGTAATGGTCACGGATACCTCTTTTTTCAGAAATCCAAATTACCACCAAGAAACCGATACCATTGACACCCTCCATTTTGAGGGGATGAGTGAAGTGATTAAAGGATTATTTTATACTCTACTCACGATTTAAAAAGGAGGGTTTATGACTAAAGAAATAAAACTCCCCAACCCCATCGAAAAAGGAAACCTTTCTGTGGAAGAAGCGCTCCATAGAAGAAGATCAGTAAGAGATTATAAAAAAGGAACCTTGAGTTTAAAGGAAGTCTCCCAGCTTCTCTGGGCAGGAGGAGGACGAAACCTCTATCGCCGAACAGCTCCTTCGGCCGGAGCGACCTACCCCCTTGAGCTCTATCTCGTTTCGGGAGAAATAGAAGGTTTGGACATGGGTCTCTATCACTACCTTGTCTCAAGGCATAGTCTCGAAAAAATAAAAGAAGAAGACCTAAGGAAAAGGCTTTGTCGCGCCGCCCTTGAACAGAGAATGATTGAGAGGGCACCGGCCACCCTCATCATTGCGGCCGATTACCAGAGGACGACCGGACATTATGGTCAACGAGGAGTTCGTTATGTTCATATGGAAGTAGGCCATATGGGACAAAACATTTCTCTTCAAGCCGTAGCCCTCAATTTAGGCACTGTGATGATCGGTGCCTTTCAGGATAAAGAGATCAAAGAGATTCTTGGAATCGAAGAGGAACCTCTCTATCTCATCCCAGTGGGAAGGACTTAAAGATTTCCTTTCAGGCCAATGGCTTCGGCCACCTCCTGCATCCCTTTGATGGTATCCTCGATCAGTTCCTCCAATCCAATCTGAAGCATGGCTGCTCCCTTTTCGATCACAGAGCGATCAACCCCGGCAGCAAATCGCTTATCCTTCCACTTATTCTTTACGGATTTGACCTGAACATCCAGGACACTTTTTGAAGGCCTGATCAGGGCCGTTGTCACCACGAGTCCGGTCAATTCATCAATGGCATAGAGGAATTTCTCCAAATCGGTTTTGGGCTCCACCTCCGAGCAGATGCCCCACCCATGGGAGACAGCCGCTCGAATATACTCCTCGGGCCATCCTCGTTCTTTGAGAATTTCAGCCGTCTTTGTGCAGTGTTGATCTGGAAACTTCTCATAGTCCAGATCATGAATAAGACCGATAATCCCCCACTTCTCTTCATCCTCTCCTCGTTTTCGGGCAATGTAACGCATTACCCCCTCTACGGCATAGGCATGCTTTCGTAGGCTCTCGCTCTCATTATATTGATGAAGAAGTTCCAGAGCCTCTTGTCGAGTTGGGACTTTCTCATTCATATCCATTCCTCCTTTCTTTCTTAAATCCACATCATCCAAAAACGTTAAGGATTCGAAGGAAGGAAGAATCGGTCAAGCCCTTCTTTGAGGCTCCTTCGAATTCCTTTCTCGAGGAGCCCTTCAGGAAGGACCACTGTCACAGAAGGTCTCTCCACCGATCCATCAATCCTTAAAGGAATCGTTTTCCATCCCCTCTCATCTTCGATCAGTTTTAACATCTTCCATTTTCGGTTTAAATTTCTGGATAGTTCAGGTGAAAGCCTTAATTCAACGTCCAGATGGAGTCTCTGATGAAAATCGACGGTCCCTTTTGAAGAGAGTTTAAAAAGATTGGAAGCCACCCATCCATCCAAAAAGACCCTCTGGTCCTTCACATCGAAATGAAAAAGACCCTGGTCAAAACCGATGGTCTTTAGTGAGGGATCCCCCATGAGAGAACCAATCGCATCCATGATCCGGGATTGCTGGATAGAACCTTTTTCTAAAGGCATTACAGCCTTTCCTCTTAATGTCTTTTCCAGATCCTCCGGCGAGAACAGAAAATCTCCCTGAAGAGAACCCTTCGTTCGAATGGAACTTTCAGAGATGAATCCAAGTTGTAGAGGGTTGACCTTCATGGTCCCACCGACATACTGATAATCCATTCGGATACGATTGAATTGATAATCTTGATAGTGAGCAGAATCGATCAGGATTTGACCTGAAAGGCGAAGTTTTCGAGTCAAACCTTCCTTGAAAGGTTGTCCTTTTATGGGAGGTTGCTCTTTGGCGGTTTTTTTGGATTCCTTCATTCCTTGAATCAGTGCCAAGAGGGACTGAAGGTCTAAGGTTCTGGCCTGAAGATCGGCTTTTATCTCTGGCGAAGAGAAAAAATCCTTTACCATGGCTGTAACATGGAACGGATCTTTTCCCACCTGCCCCCGAAGACGGGCATGAAGGATCTGCGAGTTGCCCTCTATCGTTCCAGAAATCTTTATCTCCCGCTCTCTTACAAGCAACCTAAGTTCCTTAAGAGAAATAGCTCCGGATTTCATTTGGGGCTTTCCATCCTTTCCAATCAATCCCCTGAACTCTCCGTCCAGAGCGAGAGAAACCTCGGGCCATTCCTTCTCTTCATCCGTAAAGGAAAGATGGGCATTCCGAATAAGGAGCTTTTCTGAAACGATGGCAAAGGGAATCGAGGGAGACCTTGTATGGTCCGTTTGAGATGGGGCGGAAAATCGCCTTTCTGTCATATCACTAAAATTATATCTTCCCCCTCTCTTCCTGATGATTCTAATGGTCGGGGATTGGACCTCAATCTTCTTGATCACGAGTTCTTTTTTCAAAAGAGGGAGAAGCCGATAGGAAAGGATAAATTGTTCCACTCTCAAAAAATCCTTTTGTTCGTCTCTTTCCTTGAGGGTCATTCCCTGGGCCACGACCCCTTTCAGGAGGGATACCCGGATTCTATCTAACTGGATTTTTCTTCCGGTAAGTTCCTCCGCTTTGGGGAGGATCATGGCTTTGAGTCTCTCTTCTGTGAAATAACTTCGGAGGAACAATGTAATGCCAAGCCATAAAAAGGCCAGGATCCCGATCACGATCAAAATGATCTTTATCCCTCTCTTCATTTTTATGAACTTTTTACTTAGACAGAAAGGCTAAGAGACCATGGATGAACGAACTGATGAAAAGAAGAATCCCGGTTTTTCGATGGATTCCAAAAGGGACCTTGATCCATCGAAACCCTGTGCTCAACTGAAAAAGAATCAGGATAAGGTTAAAAATTCCAAATAGAAGAATGATTGAAATCCCCGCGATCTCCATTCTCTTCCGCTCCTTTTAATCCTTGACCGAAATTTTAAAGGTAGTGGGGCCTGCAGAACCATGACGATTACAGTTGGCTTCTGCCGTAATCTCCAGATCTTCCGTAACCTTAAGCTTAATCTCCCGGGTAAAGATTTCCCCTTCAGGCCTATTGCCAGAGGAAAACTCCCACCGGGCCACCTCTTTTTGATTCACCAGCACCCTGAGCCAATTGGTATAATGGAGAAAATTGTTTCCCTTATGGTTCACCTGAATCTTGATCACAATTTCAGAACCTCTCTGAACGATTGGAGGAGCCTCTATCGAAGTAGAAGATTTATCGGCAAAAACGATTCCTCCTGTAAGAGACACGAGGATAGTCAACAGAATGATCTTAAAAAATCTCATCTTCATAGACCTTTCTCCTTTTAGATTTTTAAATTCATTTTAACCCATCTCTTGAAAGATGGAAATAGAAATTTTATGAAAAAAGATAATCCCTCACTGAAGTGGGGAAAAGCCCGAGATGGGTATTGGAGAAACCCATTCCGCCAGAGGCGCCTGCCTGCGCAGGCAGGGATCCGACTCGGTCGGAGGTGCGGCTACCTTAAATGGTCCATAGAAATCATTACTTCGGTTTGTTTTAATCAGAAACCCTTTTCTACGATGGATCGATTCGTATTCCTTAAACATATAAATTGATCCGCGTTCTATGGGTTTCGGAAATACTTCTGTCGGGCTTAAATTTATTTCCACCCTTCAGTGAGGGGATATGAAAAAGGATAATCCCTCCGTCGTGGTTGGTGGAATAGGCCAATGGCCTCAACCCTTCAGGGAGGGATGACTAAAAAGGAGAAATCCATGTTTGCCATTATTAAAGGAATAAAGATATATTTTGACATGTTCGAAAAGAAAGGCGCCCCTGTTGTCCTTCTCAGCCATTCCCTGGGTTCGAGCCATCTCATGTGGGACCCTCAAATGGATGCCCTCAAATCCTACTTTCAAATTCTTCGCTACGATATTCGGGGACATGGGGAGAGTGAGGTGGCTCAAGGACCTTATACCATGGAGCAATTAGGAGAAGAGGCCATCGGGCTTTTAGATCATCTGGGAATTGAACAGGTTCACTGGGTTGGAATGTCTATGGGGGGAATGATCGGTCAGGCAGTGGCTCTGAATCGTCCCTCTCGTTTGAAAAGCCTTGTCCTTTGTGATACGACGGCAATCATACCTCCAGAAGCCCAGCCCGTCTGGCAGGAGAGAATCGATCAAGTTCGTCAGAAGGGAATGGAATCCCAACTGGAAGCCACTATGGAAAGATGGTTTACCCCTTTCTTCCTTAACAGCCGTCCCCCAATATTATCGCTCATTCGCCAACAGTTTCTTTCCACTTCGGTGGAAGGTTATGTAAACTGTATAGAGGCCATCAGGAGATTGAATTATTTAGATCGCCTCTCCGAAATTCGAATCCCTACATTGATCCTGGTTGGAGAAGATGATCCTGGAACACCCGTAAGCGCCTCCGAGGCCATTCATCAAAGAGTCCCGAATTCGATCTTAAAAATCATTCCATCTGCCAGGCATCTCTCCAATGTGGAACAACCCGAACTCTTTAATCAACACCTTTTGGAGTTTTTAAAGAAACACGCATAGACTTCTTTAAAACGAGTTTTCCCATTCCATCTGCCCTTTGGAGATGACTGCCGACAACCCTTCATATCAAAGACCTGCCCTGATGGTAACGACTCTGGGGTCTTTCATCATCCCTTTCATGGGATCTTCGATTAACATTGCCTTGCCCTCGATCGGGAGAGAATTTTCTCTGGATGCGCTGATGTTGAACTGGGTGACCACTTCTTATCTTCTCAGTATCGCCGTGTTTCTCCTCCCCTTTGGTCGAATTTCGGATATCTATGGCATCAAAAAGGTCTTTCTCCTTGGATTCATTCTTTTCACTCTTTTCTCTTTTTTTTCTGCTCTCTCACCCTCTCCTTCTTTTCTGATCGGTTCTCGAGTCTTTCAAGGAATAGGGGCCTCTATGACAGCAAGCACCGGGATCGCCATCTTGACTTCCGTATTTCCACCCAACAAGAAAGGAAGGGTTTTAGGAATCAATGTGGCTGCTGTCTACACAGGACTCTCCTGCGGTCCTTTCTTCGGGGGTCTTTTGACTCAACATTACGGATGGAGAAGTATCTTCTGGGTCAATCTCCCAGTTGGATTCATGATCATCCTTTATACCCTTTTTCGATTGAAAGGGGAGTGGGCAGAGGCAAGAGGAGAGAGGTTTGATTGGATGGGATCCCTCTTTTATAGTTCTGCCCTTGTCGTCATGATGTTTGGCTTTTTCCGAATATCCAGCTCCATGGGTCTTATTCTCCTCGCCATTGGGCTTATTGGGATAGGGATCTTCATCCGATGGGAGTTAAGAGTGAAAAGTCCCATTTTTGAAATGAGACTCCTTACAGAGAATCGAGTTTTTGCCTTCTCAAATCTGGCGGCACTGATTAATTATAGTGCCACCTTCGCTCTCAACTTTCTTCTAAGTCTCTATCTTCAATCGGTAAGGGGATTGAAACCCCAGGAGGCGGGTCTCATCTTAATCACTGCCCCTGTGATTCAGGCCCTTTTCTCCCCTTTTGCGGGAAGGATTTCGGATCGAATCGAACCCCGAAAGGTGGCCTCCACGGGAATGGCCATAACAACTCTGGGGCTTTTCCTCTTTATCTTCCTGGACGAAAAGACCGATCTTTTCACGATCGTTGGGTATCTCCTCCTTTTGGGCTTTGGATTCGCCCTCTTCTCTTCTCCCAATACGAATGCCGTGATGAGCTCCGTTGAAAAGAGGTCTTATGGAGTGGCTTCAGGAACATTGAGTACGATGCGATCGGTGGGGATGATGTTTAGTATGGGATTGGTCATGCTCATCTTTTCAATCTTTATGGGTCGAACACCCATCGCCCCGCCCTATTTCCCTCTTTTTCTCAAGAGTGTAAAAGGAGCGTTTATTTTATTCACCGTCCTTTGTGCATTAGGGATAGGAGCTTCTCTGTCAAGAGGCCCTTCACCTATCTTATCTCATCCTCAGGGGAAAGGATCCAACTAAAAGGAGAGGTAGATGTAACCCCTCACAGAAGGGTGGAAATAAATTTAAGCCCGACAGGAGTATTTCCGAAACCCATAGAATGCGGATCAATTTATATGTTTAAGGAATACGAATCGAACCATTTAAGGTAGCCGCACCTCCGACCAAGTCGGATCTCTGCCTGCGCAGGCAGGCGCCTCTGGCGGAATGGATTTCTCCAATACCCCTCTCGGGCTTATTCCTCACTTCTGAGTTAGGGAATACAGGTAGATAAAATAGAATAAAAAAGGAGGAAAGAGATGGAGGAAAGAGGAAAGGCTTTAGTTACAGGGGCAAGTAGCGGTATCGGCAAGGCCACGGCCCGTCTTCTGGCCGAGAAAGGGTTTAGGGTCATCGCCCTCGCAAGGAGAAAAGAGCGTCTGGAGGAACTTGCTCGAGAGAATCCAAATATTGAGCCCCGCCCCTTGGATCTTTCGAATGCCGAGGAGTTAGAAGCGTATTGTCAAGAACTTCGGATGACCCCTGAACCGGTAAGCGTGCTCATCAATAATGCTGGATTCAGCATTCGTGGAGTCCTTGAGGATGTCCCCCTCTCTTCCATCAGGGCGCTCTTCGAGGTCAATCTCTTTGCCCTGATTCGAATTACTCAGGCCTGCCTTCCGGGGATGCGTCGACAAAGAAAGGGAACCATTGTGAACCTCAGCTCTATTGTAGGAAAGTTTCCCTTTCCTACCAGTGGACCCTACGCCGCCACGAAACATGCCGTAGAAGCCATCAGCGATGCCCTTCGTCATGAAGTCCGACCTTTTGGAATTCGGGTGATCACGATTCGTCCTGGGGTCATTGGAACGGAATTCAACGAAAAGGCGAATCAATTGACAGGAGACCTTCTCTCAAGAACCGATCCCGATTACAAACCCTTTTATCAGGCCTATGGTGCCGGGATGGCAAAACTCTTCTCAAATGTGTCTATTCCTGGCCCCGAATTGATTGCCCATCTTATCCTGAATGCCGTGCTCTCTGAATCTCCTCAACCGGTTTATGCGGCAGGGCCTTTTGTGGATGAACTCCTCAGAGAACGGCTACGGCTGAGTGATGAGGAATTCTTTGAGTTGCTGTCTGAAAAGACAGGGCTGAAAGGATTGCAATTTTAAAAACTCAGGAGTTCTTTGACTTCCTGGCTGCCAAGGAGATTTGAAGAAGAGTCCTCCCGGATGATCCGTCCATTTTTGAGGAGATATCCTCGATGAGAACAACGAAGGGCTAAGGCAATCTCTTGCTCTACAATAAAAAGGGTGAGCCCCTGACGGTTCATCGCTTTGAAGCTCTCAAAGATGATCTCTGAAAAGAGAGGGGCAAGACCCAGAGAAGGTTCGTCGAGCATCAAGAGCTTTGGCCTCCCCATTAAAGCTCTCCCGATAGCCAGCATCTGCTGCTCCCCTCCACTTAGAGTCCCTGCCCTCTGCTCGCTTCTTTCTTTAAGCCTTGGAAAGAGGTGGTAGACCCAGTCTAAGCTCTCATGGGTCTTTGCTTTTGAATCTCTTTGAAGGGAGGCCCCCATCATCAAATTATCAAGAACGGAGAGAGTGGGAAAGATATGACGCCCTTGAGGGACGTGGAGTAATCCTCTTTTAACGATTTGGGAGGGTTTGAGATTCGTAATGTCTTTCTCTTCGAAATATACCCTTCCTTCAGTGGTTTCAAGGATTCCAGAGAGGGTAAGAAGAAGGGTCGTTTTTCCTGCCCGATTGGGACCAATGAGGCTTACCGCTTCCATTCGTTGGATCTCAAGAGAGACTTCTTTAAGAGCTGGAAGAGGCCCGTAGTGGACGGTTAATTTTCTGACTCGGAGCATCCCTGTCTTCCCCTTTTGAGATAAGCCTCTATGACTCGAGGATGGGTCCTTATCTGTTCAGGAGTCCCTTCTGCGATAAGGATTCCATTGCTAAGGACCACAATCTCATCCGCAATTTCCATCATCATCCCCATATGATGCTCAATTAAAAGGATGGTGATCCCTTTTTTCCGAAGTTGGTCGAGTCGTTCTGAAAGATCTTTAGCCTCTCCATAGGTAAGACCAGCGGCAGGTTCATCGAGGAGCAAAAGTTCAGGTCGAGTTCCTAAAGCGCGACCAATCTCGAGGATCCTCTGTTCGCTATAGGAGAGCTGACCGGCAAACCATTTCCATCTTCCAAAGAGTCCCAAAAATTCCAGGATTTCTTTTGCCTCCTTCATCGCCCGATCTTCCTCTCTTTTAATCCATGGAAGCCAAAGCCCGGAGGAAAGGACTCCTCCTCTCAGCCTCGAATGCATGGCGGTCATGACATTTTCCACTACCGTCATATTGCCCCAAACCTGAAGGGTCTGAAAGGTTCGTCCAATACCCATAAGGGAGATCTCATGGGGTTTTAAAGAGGTGATCTCCTTCTCTTTAAAAAAGATCTTTCCAAGGTCTGGTTTCTCTATTCCGCTGATGAGATGAAAGAGCGTGCTCTTCCCTGCCCCATTGGGTCCCATTAAACCTTTAATGGTCCCTTGCTTCACCTCAAAGGAGACTCGATCAAGGGCTTTCACCCCTTCGTAATTTTTTGTGACCCCTTGAATCTTAAGAAAGGCCATCAAAGATTCACCTTTTCTCTACGCTTCTTTCTTCCCCAGTAACTGATTAAATAGATTAGCCTCACCCTGAGACGGGTTCCCATTCCATCAGGAAAGAAGATCAAAAGGAGAACGAGGATCACCCCATAGAGAGGAAGGCTATAATCCTGATATTGAGCCAGGGTATCAATGAGCCAGGTCAGGAAGATGGCTCCCGCAATAGGCCCGTAGAGATTTCCCATCCCTCCGAGGATGACCATCATCACGATGAGAACGGAAAGATTCAGGCTAAAAGTTTCAGGAGTCGCTGTGGACATGACACAGGCGAAGAGAGAGCCTGCGAGACCAGCATAGAAAGCCCCCACCATGAAGGCTTCTAATTTGATCCTCGAGACATGGATTCCCACAGAAGAAGCAGCATCCTCGCTGGTGGCGACTGCCATATAAGCACGACCCACCTTGGATCGGATCAAATTCTTCGTAAAGAGAACCAACCCAATCAAGACGATCCAGACAAGATAGTACTGTTTAAGATAGGTATCAAAGACCAATCCTCCGATAGAAAACCACGGGATACCAAAAATCCCAATCACCCCACCTGTAAGAGAGGCGGACTCTTTTATGAGAACTAAAAAAATTTCTCCAAATCCCAAAGTGGCCAGGGCTAAGAAGTAGCCTTTGAGTTTCAAGAGGGGTTTTCCGATAAGATAGGCAAAGAGAGAGGCCACCATGCCAGAAGCCCAAAAGGCTAAAAAGGGCGGCCATCCGTGTCGGGTCGTGAGAATCGCTGTGGTATAGGTGCCAATCCCAAAAAAGGCAGCATGTCCTAAAGAGATTTGACCTCCGTACCCAAGAAAGAGGGTTAATCCGAGGGCAAGGATCCCATGAATTCCAGCTAAAACCATAAGGTGGTGAAAATGAGGATCGGAAAAGAGAAGAGGAAGCAGAAGGATGGCCAAAAGATAAAATAGGTCTCTCCATCTCAGACCATACTCCCTTCGATAGTGAAGTTGAGGGTCAGGGAGAATCAAAGAGAGAAGCCACAAGGCAAGGGAATAAAGGATCTCTCTCTTTCTGAAGTCTTGATGAACCGGCTCTACCATCTTCGGCTATCTATAAAGGGAGAACCAAGAATCCCTTTGGGTCTAAAATAGAGGATGAGGAGGAGAATTAGGAAAGCCACTCCATCTTTATAACCAGCCGGAATAAAGGCAATACTTAACGATTCAGCCACCCCGAGAATAAACCCTCCTAAAATGGCCCCTCCATACTTTCCCCATCCTCCAATCACAGCGGAGATAAATCCCTTCAATCCGATGAGAGTGCCGGAATGGTAGCTCACATAAAAGAGAGGGGTGATGAATATCCCGGCAAGGGCCCCAATCCCTGAACTTACCCCAAAGGCCAGAAAGGTCATAAGATGCCTTGAAATCCCACAAAGATCCGCACCCAGAGGATCGGTGGAACTTGCCTCCATGGCCTTTCCAAGATGGGTATGATGGGAAAGAAGATACAAAAGGAAAAGGACAAAAAAGGTAGCGATAAGAACGAATAGGCTTTGGGCTGAAAGAGAAACTCCTCCTATCTCGATAAGGTCTTTCCCTGAAAAAGGAGGCAGCGCTTTAGGTAAGGTTCCAAAGAAAAGTGCGCTCGAGCTACTCAGAAAGAGGGAGGCTCCAAGCGTGGCAAGAAGAAGAATAGGAAGGGAGGCCTTTCGAAGAGGATAGATCACCAGAAGATGGAGGAGAAATCCAAGGCCAATTACAACTCCTATAGCTAAGAAGGCAGAGAGAAGATAAGGGAGACGGACACTTTTGATAAAGAAAAAGGTGACCATCCCCCCCAGCATGACAAACTCACCCTGGGCAAAATTGATGATCTGTGAAGCTCTGGCAATGGTGACGAACCCAAGAGCCACAAGGCTGTATATGGCCCCAAAGGTAAGCCCGGAGACAAAGAATTGGGGAATAATTTGAAGGAGCTCCATTCTCTTTGAACCATATTCTTTACTCAAAGCCAGGGAACCTGATTCGTTTGAACTTTCCTCCTTCGATTCTGACAAAGACCAGATCCTTCTTGCTCAAACCATCATGCTCTGTGGGACTGAAGGAATAAAGCCCATGGGTTCCCTTAAATCCTTTTGTATTTTCGAGGGCATCCCTGAAGGTTCCTCTTGTTACTTTTCCTTTAACTCGTTTGATCGAATCTTCGATCAGCCCGATGATGTCATGTCCATATCCTGCGATCTGATCGGAAGGCGTTCCATATCGTTCTCTCCACCTTTTATCGAATTCGATGTTAATGGATTTAGCCGGATCATTTTCATCCAGTTGGTCGTAAACCACAGGTTTTGCACCAGGAAACTCTACCCCTTCCATCGCCTCCCCTCCAAGGGCAATGATGAACCCGAATCCGAACGCATGGGTGCCAAGAATGGGTAGCTTCATGCCCAGAGCCCTCAGATTTTTACAGACAATGGGTCCTGGAGGTCCAGAGGTACAGGCATAAAAGGCGTCTATTTTTTCTTTCTCGATGAGGGGTTTCATTTTTATCAGCTGTGGGGTCATATCAATGTCCGTATGTTTATGAGTCTCTGGAGAGATGAAAACCTTCAATCCCTTTTCCTCTCCAAAGCGCTTATAGTATTCAGCAAGCGTTTGGGCCAGGGGATGAGCGGCATGAAAGACAAGGACTTTTTTGTATTTTCTTGCCAGAGAAAGTTCAACCAATTTCTCAGAGACAATGATATCATTATGGGCTATATTGAAACCCCATCTCTGCTTCATCTCTCTCAGGACCCTATTCGAGGGACAGACGATGATATTGGTGATCTTCTCTCTTTCAGCAATCGCTCGGGTCGTGGCCTGAAGCGTATCTTCGAACGGACCCACCACCAGAAGCACCTCGGGGTCCTTAGTAAACTTCGTCATGTTGGCGGCGGCTCGACCTGCCTCAAATCCATTGTCTTCAAAGATCAACTCGAGAGGTTTCCCGTTGATTCCTCCCCTTTGATTGATTCTCTCCACCTCCAGCACCATCGCATTTCTCAGAGTCTTGGTGATCTCGGCCCAGGGCCCTGTGAGCTCGAAGTTGACCCCAATCTTGTATGGAGATTTCTCAGCGGAATAGACGAGAGAAAAGGACAGGACAAAAATAAAGATGGAGATGAAACCCAAGGCGCTTTTTCTCATGATTCCTCCCTTCTTATAAATACTTTTGAATTAAGATCTCGGCAATCTGAACGGCATTGAGGGCGGCTCCCTTTCGGATATTGTCAGCCACAATCCATAGATTGATTCCATTGGGGATCGATTCATCCTCCCGAATCCTCCCCACAAAGGTCTCGTCTTTCCCCGCCGCATAAATGGCAAGGGGGTATTGAGCATTTTTAGGATCATCCACGACCACTACTCCCGGGGCCTTGGAAAGGATCTCTCGAACCTCCTGTGCCGTGATCTTCTTTTCTGTCTCAATATTAACCGATTCAGAATGACCATAGAAAACAGGAACTCGAACGGTCGTGGCGGTAACCCGGATGGAGTCATCTTCCATAATTTTTTTCGTTTCATTGACCATCTTCATCTCTTCCTTGGTATATCCATTCTCAAGGAAGACATCGATATGGGGAAGACAGTTGAAGGCAATTTGATGGGGATAGACTTCACATTTGATCTCCTTCTGGTTATAGATGGCGAGGACCTGATTCTCCAGCTCTTTGATAGCCCTCTTCCCTGTTCCCGAGACGGATTGATAGGTGGAAACCACGACTCTTTTAATCCTTGCCACATCATGGATGGGCTTGAGGACCACCACCATCTGGATGGTCGAGCAGTTGGGATTGGAGATAATATTCTTCTTGTAATAGTTGGCTATCGCATGGGCGTTCACTTCGGGGACGACCAGAGGAACATCAGGATCCATTCTGAAAGCACTGGTATTATCGATGACCACACAGCCTGCTTTTGCGGCGATGGGGGCAAATTTCAGGCTGACCGAAGCTCCCGGGGAAAAGAGCCCGATATCCATCCCTTCAAAGGAGTCCTCCTTCATCACCTCTACCGTATACTCCTTTCCTTTGAATTCGATCTTGGTCCCAGCTCCCCTTGGAGAAGCAAGAAGTTTTAGCTCCCCTACGGGAAAATTTCGTTCTTCAAGAATCGAAACCATTTCATTCCCTACGGCTCCGGTTGCCCCTCCCACAACTACATTGTATTTTTCTTTTTTCATAGGTTCCTCCTCCATTAATTCATAAAAACAGGGATATTCATTCGAACATCCCTGTTCCTTCGATACACCATTGTATCCGGTTTATATAGATATTTTAAATCAAGGATATTGTCAAGAGGCGTAGAAATGGAATCAGGAGTACCAGCAATGAGGATCTTCTGAAAGGTAATCACCTGTTAAAGCCAGAGCCAAACTTCTGCAACCCCGACATTCCCTCCATTCACATTCCCTGCACTTCCCCTTTAGATTCTCTTTTCTTCGTAAAGAAGCCAATAATTCAGATTCTCCCCATATCTTTTTTAATGGATCTTTTAAAAGATTCCCAATAGGGATAGGAAACCTTCGGCATGGAAGCACCTCTCCGTTTGGTAAAATGCATAAACCATCCTTCCCGAGGACACAGGGAGCACCCAACAGTTCAGGACCCTCTTTTCCTAAAACCACTTGAAAGGCTTGAAAGGTGAGAAGAAGATTTTTCTCCTCTATAGAGAAAAGATCGCAGAGTTTCTCTACAAATTCATTCCAATCTCCCTTCGTTAAAACATCCTCCATCCTCTTTTTACCCCTCCCCCAAGGGATAAACCTTTCGATAATCAATCCGTCTACTCCTAATTTTTGAGAGAATTGAATAAACTCAGGAAGCTCTCTGAAATTTCTTTTCATCACGGTAAACATCAGAATGATTTTAAAAGGGCTTTTATCTTTTATCCGACAGAGAGACTGGATGACCTTTGAAAAACTCCCTTTCCCCCGAATGGAATCATTCGTCTCAGGAGTGGCTCCGTCTAAAGAAATTTTGATTTTCTTTAATTTGGGAAAGGTTAAGAGGGTTTGGATCTCCTCTTGGCCTAAGAAAAAACCATTCGTAATAATCCCTGATTCCTCGACTTCAGGACGATCATTGAGATGTTTAAGGAGAGTAAAGAGTTCGGGTTTTAAGAAGGGCTCCCCACCCGTAAGATGGATACAGGCTGAAAAGCCCCATTCTTTAAGGGTGCTCAGAAGATTCTCAGAAACCTTCTTGAGACCTACCCAATCAAGGTCCTTTTCCTTCGAGAAATCCTCCTGATAACAGTGCTGACATCTCAGATTACAATCATTCGTGATATGCCATTGAACATGGAATAAATCTTTCATTTTTAATAGGTCCTATTTTTAAGATCATTTTAAAACCAAACGAAGAGGGGAGCAACCTTATTCCTTTCACTTTTAGCTCAATTTCTTTCATTAGTGTGCAATTCTTTTTTGCTTCCCATGATATGAAAACAATGAAGGTGATTAGTTTTCTTCGATTATTAGAAGCTGTATAATAAAAAGCTGAGTTCATACCTACTTTAAAAATTTTTTGAATATTTTTATTTTGATTTCGTCTAATATAATCAGAAATTTGATATTTAAATAATTTTTTGATTTAATAAAAACTATCTCCTCCGGTATTTGTAATTAATTTCATAGCCCCAAAATTTTTATTTAATATCTATAGCCTTTTCAATCTTTCCCCTAAAAGATTGAAAGGTTTTTATCCCTAAAAGGAGAGAGGTGATATTTATGAAAAAGAATATTGTGATTTTTTTAACAATTTTCACCCTAACGATGTTTCTCATGTGTCATCTAAGTTCAGCCCAGGTAATCCGTCCTAAGGCTCGTGCAACCCCAAGTCAAGGTCCCACAATTGAAGAAGCCCAGAAAGAAGACTATATGGGACCTAAGGCTCGGGTAGCAGT
This sequence comes from uncultured Syntrophaceae bacterium, assembly GCA_964570075.1. Taxonomy (GTDB): domain Bacteria; phylum Desulfobacterota; class BSN033; order BSN033; family UBA1163; genus CALIBK01. Next base: position 16,812 of record CAZMWF010000034.1, read on the forward strand.
GACGAGATTTGAAAATAAATCAGCCAAGGGGTCATCTGAAATAGGGGAAGGAATGGCAGAGATGCTTGGAAATGCCCTTTTTGCTACCAATCGGTTCATCGTTCTGGAACGTCAGGCTATTGGTGATGTCCTTATGGAACAAGATTTCGGTGCCTCGGGAAGGGTGAGACAAGAGACTGCACCCCGTATCGGAGAAATAGAAGGGGCCGATCTCCTTATTATGGGCACAATTACTGAGTTCGAACCAGGGGCCTCAGGAATGGGGGGTGAGGGAGAGAGTAGTTTTCCTCTGCCCCGTGGTATAACAAGAAAAATAGGGGATGTCCTGGGTGGGGTAAAGGCTGCAACTGCGGTTAAGAAATCTCATGTGGCCCTGATAGTAAAAGTTATTGATGCAAGGACAGGCCGAAGACTTGCTTCGGAACAGGTTGAAGGAAGTGCTACAGATATTGAGGGTCTTGGAGCTCTTAGCGGAGGTGTTCTTGCAGGGTCTCTTTCAGGGTACTCGAAAACGCCGATGGAAAAAGCTGTTAGAATTGCTATTGAAGAGGCAGTAAGGGTCATAGTAGCAAAAACACCAAAAGAATACTATAGAGAATCATCCTTCCCCAGGCCTCCAACCGCTCCAATGCCCCAATCTGCTTCTCAGCCAACACCTATTACGCCAATGATTAAATCAACCTCTCCTTCTGGAATGGCTCCAAGTTCTGAAGAGCGGGTCGTCTATGTGAAATGGCCAAAGGTAAGTCTAAGAGAAGGTCCAGGGACAAACTTTAAGCCTCTAATAGAAATCCAGAAGGGAACACCACTTGCAGTGATAGGGGAACAGGGTTCGTGGTTTCGGGTAAGGCTTGAGGATGGTCAGGAGGGATGGATAGGAAAAGGAGCCATCACAGAAAATCCATAGAATAAATGAATAGCAGGAGTGTCAAATGAATCAGAAAAATTTAATTAAATTCAAATGGTTAATTTGTTTTCTTTTCCTTCTGGTTGGAAGCCCCTCGGTCATCTCTGCACAACAACACGGGGATCTCATCAGGGCCCAAGGAGATACAAAGATTTATTTAATCCACAATGGGCAGAGGCGAGTCATCGCAAATGAAGATGTTTTCAGACAGATGGGATTCAAAATGGAGGACGTAAAGGAACTCGATCCTCAGACCGTGATGAATATCCCGGAAGGACCTCCTCTCTGGTCCAAAGAGTTTATTGCTCCATTTCCTGATGGAACTCTGATCAGGCTCAAAGGAAAGGTTCAAACCTATGTGATCAGAGGAGGAAGAAAATGTTATATTCCTGACCCAGAAACTTTCCAGGCACA